>JABSRB010000012.1 GCA_013215375.1 Oceanospirillaceae bacterium
CTACTTTGAGTATCGACTCGGCCATGCTCTCTCCTTCTAAGATCATTATTATTTTTTAAAGATTTTAATAGAGTGGCAAAAAGCTACAATCGTCAATAGGGATTAGCACTTGTGTCTTAGCACTTTTTCACTAGTCCTTATTGCTTAGTCCTTTAGTCTTAGTAGGAGTATTGCCGCTTTGTATTTAGGAAATAAGACCTTTATTTCAATGAGATGTATGCTAAATTTGCACCAGGTAAGACGTTAAAATTATTTCAAATAAATCGCCCAGTAAAACGTTAGAGTGAGCTATGTTTTCGAATTGGTTATTAGTAACGGTCAGTATTGGTTATATTAGTTTGTTGTTTTTATTGGCCCATTTAGGGGGTAAATATGGCCATAAGCTAGCGGCGTATCAGCACAGCATCATCTATGCGCTATCCATTGGTGTCTACTGTACTTCCTGGGGATTTTTGGGAACTGCGGCACAAGCAGCAAATGGCTCGCTGAGTTACATTTCACTTTATCTGGCGCCTATCTTACTGTTTGTCTTTGGCTGGCCCTTTATTCAACGCATTATAAAAATCAGTTTGCAGCTTAACATTACCTCCATCGCTGATTTGTTATCGGCGCGTTTCGGCAAGTCGCAAAAATTGGCCATTGTTATTACCTTGGTGGCGCTTATCGGCACAATGCCCTACATAGCGCTGCAATTAAAAGCCATCGTCTACTCCTATATATTGTTACAGCAAGATCAAGATATTCCAGTGTGGCAGCTTGGCTTAATCGTCAGTGTGATACTGGCGGGCTTTACTATTTTGTTTGGGGTGCGCAGCATTGATATTAGCGAGCGCCATCCTGGGGTAATGGTTGCCATCGCCTTTGAGTCACTGGTCAAGATTATTGCCTTTATTATGGTGGGTATCTTTGTCTGTTTCTTTATCTTTGATTCACCGCTGCAAATATTTCGCCTATCCGGTGAGCGGATCAACCTGCAGAGTCAGCTGCAGCCTGAAAGCTTAGTGAATATGTTGGGTATGTTAGTGATCGCCAGTGCCGCTTTTTTATGTCTGCCCCGCCAGTTCCAGGTGATGTTTGTTGAAATAAAAGAGGCGAGGTACGCTTCACTGTCGCGCTGGCTAATTCCTGTGTATGTATTTATCTTCGCATTTTTTGCCGCGCCTATAGGTTTAGCGGGTTTTCTGCTTTACGGTGATTCGATGTCGGGCGACGCCTATGCGCTGTTCTTGCCTTCCTATCACGGCCAGCTCTGGCTGTCATTATTTGCCTTTATTGGTGCGGTTTTTGCAGCCAGTTCAATGGTGATTGTCTCAACCATTGCACTGAGTACAATGCTCAGCAACGAAATAGTGTTTCCGCTGATTTTTAAATACTCCCGCCGCCAGCATCATGACTTTAGCCATTTTCAGTCACAGTTACTGATGATACGTAAAGCGCTGGTGGTGTTTGTCATAGCCTTGAGTTTAAGTTTACTGCTGCTCTCCCCTCCCGATACCTTATCCTCCCTTGGTGAGGTCGCTTTTGGTGCCATTGCCCAAATAGGGCCACTACTGGCGGCTGCTTTCTATTGGCGCAGAGCAACCTTAAGTGGAGTGTTAAGTGGTATTTGTACCGGATTTAGCATTTGGGCGGTTTTTAACTTCTTGCCGCAGTTAGGCGTATACCCTCACTTGTTGCAAGGGTCTGAGTACGCAGGCACTACCGTTGTCACTCTTTTTGGATTGCTGGCCAACGTATTAGTGATGTGGCTGGTTTCTGTGTCGACTCGCCAAAGCCTGCGTGAACAAATGCAGAGTAAGTATTTTTATGTGCAACGAAAAATACCCCGCTGGAGCTTGCCGAAGCAACCAAAAGTTGACGTTCACGAGCTAGAGTTCTTAGTGGCACGTTTTATCGGCGCTGAAAAGGCTGAGCTATCTTTTAAGACATTCAGCCAACAACATGGCGACTTAAAGGCAAAAGATTTCGATCAAGCGCTAATTTTTCACGCAGAGACTACCTTGGCGGCCATACTGGGTTCAGCCTCGGCTAAATTAGTCACCTCCTTTGCCATGGGCGGCGAAGACATGGCTTTTGATCAAGTTGCTGCGTTAGTTGAGGAGAGTTCCACACAACAACTCGAATTTAGTCGCAGCGTATTACAGAGCGCCATCGAGAACGCCAGCGAAGGTATTTCTGTCATTGATAGTGATTTAAAGCTGGTGGCTTGGAATCAGCGCTACCTAGACATCTTTGATTTCCCCGCGGAGTTTATTTATATCGGCAGTCCTATTAGCCAGTTGATACGCCATAATTTGAGCCAGCGACCTAAGTATGCCAATACTTTGAACCAAGAAGTACAGCGCCGCTTAGCCTTTATTAGAGAGGGAAGCCGGCACAGTTCTGAGCGGAAACTGCAAAACGGCATGACCCTTCACATTGAGGGAAACCCCATACCTGGTGGCGGCTTTGTGATGATCTTTAGTGATATTACCCGTTATCGCCAAAGCGAAAAATTTCTTAAAGAGGAAAACTACGATCTTGAAAGTCTTGTTTTGGCACGCACTAAAGAGTTGGAGCAGGCTAATGCACAGTTAGCACAGGCCAGATACAAAGCAGAGCAGGCACATCTAAAGAAGAGTCAGTACCTAAAGGCCTGCAGTCACGATTTATTACAACCTCTGTCAGCCGCTAGGCTGTTTTCTGCGGCGGTTAGCCTGAGCACTAAAGTATCTGATAAAGAACGCAATCAAATCAAACAGATAGATAATGCTTTAGCGATTGCCAATAATCTATTACTCGATTTAAATGAGATTGCCCGTATCGAGAGTGGCAACATTAACCCAGCACTTAAAGCAGTCTCAGTGGATCAGTTATTTGCCATGTTAAGCTCTGAATTCAGTGCATTGACTGGCCAATACCAAATTGATTTTAGCTGCAAAAGCAGTCGTCTCTATATAAATACTGATATGACACTACTGAGTCGCATTATCCAGAATTTTCTTAGCAATGCCTTTCGCTACGCCAGCCAAGGCAGAGTGTTGCTCGGCTGTAGACGCCGCAAAGATCACTTATGTATTCAAGTCTTTGATACAGGCCCTGGTATTCCTCAGCATCAGCAACAGCAGGTATTTGAGCAATTTACCCAGCTGCAAAATAACAATATAAAAGGTCCTAAAGGCTTGGGCTTAGGGTTAAATATTGCCAAAAGCCTCGCTGATTTGCTCGAATGTGATATCGCCTTAACATCTAAACCTGGTATGGGCTGTATGTTTAGCGTGAGTGTCCCTATTGCTTCTCAGCCAGAGCTTAAACCCGCCCCAGAGAAAGTGGCTATAAGCACTTTGCAGGGAGTCAAAGTGCTGTGTGTAGATAATGAGCCTTCAGTATTAGCGGGAATGCAAGATTTATTAAGTGCCTGGAAGTGTGAAGTCTATATTGCAAAAAGTGCTACTGCGGCCATCTCTGAGTTTGCCAGACAAGATAATCAATTTGATATTCTATTGGTAGATTATCAATTAGAAGACCCGATAATTGATTGCGAAGCGATGATTAACAAGGCGGATTATCAGCATGATGGTATTGCTTTAATCCAGAATTTGCAAAAATTAAGCCGCTACCCAATACCGGCAATATTAATAACGGCGACCACTGATGAGGACATACAGCTGCGCGCTCAACAACTGGAAATAGGCTATCTTGCAAAAGTAATAAAACCGATTGCCCTGCGTGCTTTAATGAGTTCGTTATTGGCTAAAAACATGAAGAAAAACTATTCACACCAATAGTTTAGCAAATTGTTTTAAGTGTTAGAATGACTATAAATTAGCGGGGCTGCTGCTAAGTTTAGTCAGTGTCTTTGCGCACCGATAGAAGATTCTGCAACAGTACAACATTCGATAATTTGGCGTTAAAAACGGGCTAAAAATACGCGTTTACAAAGATAATACATCACAGAAGGAGCGCACTGATTCTGCTATTTTGGCAGTTTTCGCCTTGATATGGTCCGCTACCTTTTCGACATCCTTCTAGTGGGTCGGATTTCAATTGACCAGCGTTGGGCCAAAGGCGTTTTTTGCAGTGAGCATTTCGTTTAAAGCGATCACTGCCTGGGTGCGGTTGCGCACGCCAAGCTTTAGGAAAATAGTGCTGGCATGGCTTTTAATGGTCGATTCTGAGAGTTCTAGATCATAGGCAATTTGTTTATTTAACAAGCCCTCTGCAAACATTAAAAGTATCTTATGTTGTTGCGGAGTTAGTGAGTCTATTTTGTCGTCAAATATGGCATCGTTAACGTTTGAGTTGTAATCCCCTGTCGGAGTCCATAGGTTACCTGCAAATACTTGGCTTATCGCCTCGACCATTTTTGCAACGGGTGTCGATTTTGGAATAAACCCTGCAGCCCCGTGATACATGGCTTTATTGATGGTATCGTTGTCTTCAATTCCCGAGATAATAACCACAGCAAGCTCAGGGAACTGGCTGCGAATATTGATAAGAGTATTAAAACCTTGAGCACCCGGGATATCGAGATCAAGTAGTAACAAATCTGCACTGTTGCACAGTAATAGCTGCTCAAGTTCAGGAATTGTTTGCGCTTCTAATAACTCGGCGCGACTAAAGCGGGAGCGTAACATAACAGCTAGGGCTTGACGAAACAGTGGGTGATCATCTGCAATTATTATTTTTTCATTAATAGTCATGTGGCCTGAGACCTTTTGCCTAAGATAATTGCTATGAGCGCAACATCATCGTTTTATTATTGTTGTTTAAATTTGATCTTAGCACACTACATTCAAATTATTGTAAAACTTATAGGCGGGAACAAATGCAGTAGATGATACCGTTGCTGTATCGTTATAAACCTTATGTATAAGTAATAACCACTTTAATCGCAACAATTACGATACGTATTAAAGAATGTGTATTATGTATTTATAATATCACTAAAGTTAGTATTTGTTTGATTAGTAATCTTTAGTTTTATTATATGCTTTTCCAAAATCGCTGCTAAATCATTTCATAGACAGAGTATGTGCCTTTTAAATTCGATTAAAGGACTGGTAATGATGCATCGCTCATCAGTCATTGTGCTGACTATTAATTTACCACCAAAACCTATAATAAAGATCCCCGAGCTGGCCCTCCCGCGTCGCAAGCAATCACTTCGTGAAGCGCTGACTTCCTCGTTACTTTTGGTTCTGAAAAATTGACACCCGAAGGGGCGGTGAATTAAACCCTTGATGATTTAGACTGCTCTATTTATTTTAATAAAAATGAACGAAAGATGAGTTTGTTTTATTAAAGTACGTTTTTATGGTCATAAATTTACAGATATATTACCGTATTAATTTTATATACATCTATCCTTGAGAATACGCAAAATAGTCTTTGTTTCAGTAGTTTAAGGTTGATTGTTAGTCAAATCTAAAGTAAATATAAATTATAAATAGCTTGTTTCTGCCTATTATTCATCAAACAATAAAGGAATAAGCGTTATGGATATTCAGTGATGAATTGCTGGAACAGCAAAGGATAGCAAAGATGTTTGATAAAGTTGCAAGTGACGTTTTTGATCAATTGATTTGGCCTAATTGGCATAAAAATATTAATAATGGTAGTTGCCCGAGAATATGGCAAAGAACGTTTATTAAAGTAGCCAAAGAAAGCAATATTATTCCTGTAGATCTCGCTAGCAAGTTGGCTGGCAGCCCTCCCCTTTTAGCGCTGATGATTAAAAGTTTTGATCAGCAACCAGAATTTCCTGCAGCGCGTTGTTTTGCCGTTGCTATTGCCTATGAAATGAGTCAAGAGCACTTTCACTGTGATGTTAGGCAATTGCCGGAGTTATGGCGTCTACGATTTTTTTCCAGCGCAATCCGGGCGCAGTGGTTAGATACTATAGAAGGTAGTTTTGTATTAAAAAAACGCTTTATACAACAATATAAATCACAACCTATTGATATGCTTGATATCAATGCAGATTGCCCGCCTGAACTAGATTTACTGCTCTGTGATTCTAATGCGTTATACACTGCTTATTTTAGAGAGTGTTATTCATCGACGCGTACCGCGACCAACACCCGCAGTGATACTGAAAATTATGCCGATGTAGATTGCATTAGCTCATTCCAAGAGCTGGAGATAAAAACATCGACGTCTAGTATCAGCTTAGACTATTTAGATTATGAAACTCCCCCTATCAAAACCCATCATGGTATTGTGCACTCTAGGTTAAACGTCGCTTAATTCGCTATCGCCATTGTGGTCACTCGATTATAATGCCTATAACTTACCCTTAGTTTTTTATAATAATCAAAAAGTTGAGAGAGCACCTTGCCCTGCTTCTTTTCCTTTAATGAAACTCTCTGATCATGAATCAATTACCTGCACGTTTACCCCAAAATATAGAAGATAAAGCTCCCTTGCATCCTGAGCATCTACTGCGTATTCACAGTGATGCAATCGTGCCAGATCTGCCCGAAGGTGATTTATGGGTGTTTGGTTATGGCTCTTTAATGTGGCGTCCAGGTTTTGAGTTTGAAGAATCGCTTTCAGGAAAAATATTTGGTTTTCATCGAGCACTCTGCGTCTCTTCTTGGGTACATAGAGGCACACCTGAAAAACCAGGCTTAGTGTTAGGCCTTGACCAAGGCGGTAGCTGTAAGGGAAAGCTGTTTAGAGTCAATGTAAAAAACAAGCAGACAGTGGCCAGTTATTTGTATGACAGAGAGCTACCCACTTTAATTTATAAGGCGCGCATCGTTAAGGCACATACTGCTGATGGCAGGCAGATTAAAGCACTCAGTTTTATAGTAGATATTAATCATCCGCAATATATTCACAATAAAAGCCCCGCACAACTGGCAGAGATTGTGTGTAATGCTGTTGGCATTAACGGAAAAAGCAGTGATTATTTATATTCAACGCTCGAGCATCTGCAGCAACTGAACATTAAAGATGCCCACCTTGAATCAATAGCGGCGTTAGTGGGCACCTGAGGCCTCAGCCTAATAGTTACTACTGCTACCTTTCTGTTATCGCCAGTTTAAGCGCCATGGATGCAAAGCAAACTGAGAATATTCTCTGGCTGTTTCTGGCGAAATTATGGCTGTTGGTTATAAACATACTCAAGTGATTCGCCATCAAACCATAGACAATAAATACTATTAAAGTCATAAACATAAAAACTATACCTAATGTTGTTAGTTGCAAATATTGAGGCTGATTCCCAACACTAATAAACTGTGGTAAAAAGGCCATAAAGAAGATCGATAGTTTCGGATTTAAGACATTAATTAAACAGCCGCGTATCATTATTTGTAGATGACTCATGCGTTTTGTTTTTTTACCAAAGCTTAATGCTGCGGATTGTTTATAGGTCATCCAGGCGAGATAGAGTAAATAGGCAACACCTATATATCTGATTATTTCAAATGCGACAGCACTGCTATGTAACAGCACACTGAGCCCTAAAATACAGGCGAGCAGAGAAGGGATAATGCCTAAGGTACAGCCTAGTGCTGCAAAAAATGTCGCTTTAACACCGTAAAATAAACCATTTGAGATCGTGTAAATCACCACTGTTCCCGGTATTAGTATGACGATCAATGCGGTAAAAATATATTCTATGCTTATCACTGTTACTTTCCTTAAAGGTTAAAAGTTGACTACTTTGGCTAAAGTATCATCCCATCGCCAGCTCGATTTATCTGAGAAATCAGTCACTCCTCCAACCCAACGCTGATTGGGAGAAAAATCAAGCCAATCCCTGTTATTAATAAACAACTCCCGCCCTTCTACTGTGATGCTCACTTGTTTATTCTGCCAGTTTTGATCAAAGCGGCTGCCTGAAATGGTGATAATAGCTTTATTTGTTTTACTCATGTTCTTTAAAATCTGCCAAAACATAATATCTCCAAGCCAGGGCATAGGTTCGAGCTCTCGGGTTAGTTCTGAAAATATCTCAGCGCATGTACGACTGCTATCACTTAATATTTGCAATATGAGCTGCTCGCACAGGCCCAAGCCATTTTCGACGCTGGGTAATTCTTGTAGGTGTCGTTTAATAGCCCTGCGCATGAACGGTAACTGCTCTGTATTGCTATCATCTAACAATTTTTGTAGTTTTAACGGTGTAGGGCAACAAAGGGCTGCCCAAACTTGAGCCCCTAGTGACAAATGTGATGCAGTCACTGGTTTACGTTTGCTCCATAGAACTCGCAGCGCCTCTGGTGGCAATTGACCCAAACCAATAAAACGGCCAGTGCCAGGGAACTCGTTTAAAGACACTATTTCTAATACAGCTGGGGTTTGCTTGGAGTCGAAGGTGGCTAATATTCGCGCCAAGATCAACTGATCGTAAGTATCGTGCTCAAACCAAAGCGTTACTCTTTCATAGCCAGCGGCACAGTTTTCCAATTTAAACTGCTCAATGTGTAATTGTTGCTCTATTTCATCAACACTAGTAGCAGAGAGCTTAATATAATGACTTAAAAACTCCGCACGCTGGCGAATTAACGTATCCCCTGTCACCAGAGGCCCCTGACAGATAGGGTCTGAAAATTCTAAAAAATCCCCCTTGAGTCCCACCGCTGTTAATGTCTGTTGAATATCACTGCCACAGCGAATGTGCAACGTGGTGAGGTCTTGATCAAGGGGTGAGCGATGGTCAATGAAGCTTCGCGCATGCTGCATTAATTGGACATGCTCTGTTAATTTAGCCCAACTGGCCAGCCTTAGTTCACGGGCTATGACAAATTGCGCATCTGCTAAGCTTACTGTCTGTGTTAGATCAGAAGCGTGTTGATACTTAGGTAAATATTTGAATAGTCGAGTTAGGCTTTCTGGGCTATTCATACACCATTGCTTTAATAGATCATGGGCGCGGTTTTGTTGTTGGATGAAATTTATGCTAAAGGCGTTTTCTACCATCTCTTTATTCGTGGCCATTAATTTACCTTCCCTTTATCTGAATTGACCAACCTAAAGACTAAAGTTACCTGTGGGCAACGAATTTAGCAACCTAAGCTGAAAGCAACCACTCCCCGTTAATAGAGATGAATTAGGCAGAGCCTAAATCATCAAAGGTTTAATTCCCCCCCGCCCCTTGGGGCGTTAACTTGTAAAAACCAAAAGTAACTATGAATACCCCGCATCCGTAAGTGAAGGCTCGCGACGCGAGAGGGCTTTCCCCGGGGATCTTTATTAGAGTTATCACTGTTGTTTATTAACAGTTCACCTTGTTTGGCAAGCTATATTGGTGCGTTTTAATTCAGTGTAGGAATAATAATGGAGAGATAATGTTGAGCGTTAAAATACTTAATTTTAATTATGAGACTCGTCATGACGTAGCAAACGAAGATGATACAAGGAGAATCTGTGAGATAGCGGGATTTGCCGGTGTAATTGAGTATGGTGAGCCTGTTTTTTTAACGCCGCTTTATCGAGAGTTGTCGATATCTGATATCTCATTATGCTTACAGCTGATCTTGTGCCATAGGTCTGGAGTAGTAGTAACCTTGTGCCTGTGGGCAATGCAGTTTTAAAAGTTTATCTGCAACCTCTTTGTCTTCTATGCCCTCAGCTATCACCACAATGTCTAGTGCTTTACCAATGGCTATAATCGCTTTACATATCGCCAGCTCTTTATTCTCATCCAGTACATGCTGCACAATTGACTTGTCAATTTTAATGATTTGCATCGGGAAAGTACGTAAATAAGAAATGGAGGAGTGGCCAGTACCAAAATCATCAATCGAGAATTCACAGCCTAATGCGACTAGTTTCTCTAGTAATTCAATCGTTTTGGGGTGGCTTTCTAGTAAATTACGCTCAGTGATCTCAAAGGTTAATTTATTAATAAGCTGGGGATACAAAGTCAATTTTGTGATTACATGTTCACTGAAATTTGAATTATTGAATTGTTTTGCAGAGACATTGATGGCGAATCTTCCCTCAAACTGGCGTTGCTGTTGCCACTGCATCAATTGCTCACAAGCAGTATCAAAAACCCAGATTCCCAATTGTAATATTAGTGGCCCTTGTTCTGCGATTGCGATCACCTCTTCAGTATCATAAAACACGCCCTTTTCGTTCTTCCACCGCAACAGCGCTTCGTAAGATATGATTTTTTGGGTCTGCAAATCTAAAATAGGTTGGTAATATAACATCAGGCTTCCATCCTCGATTGCACTGGCGAGCTTGACCTCTATGCTATGTCGATACTTGGCTTGCTGATGTAAGTCTTGATTATAGAAACTATAGGTATTTTTACCTTTATTTTTTGCTTGGTACATCGCTCTATCACTGTGTTCAATGAGCTCTCTGGAATCTGATGCATCGTTGGGAAATATAGCAATACCCGCACTTATAGTGGCATTTATATCATGTCCTAACACTTGGATTGGTCTTACAAAAACCTGCATAATAGCTTCAATTAACTTCAAAAAATGCCTACTGTCATCGACCTCTTTAAGCACGATGGAAAACTCATCTCCTCCAGTTCGCGCTACGATGTCAGAGCTGCGTAGCTTGTGTTTCAATCTTCTTGATATTTTTGTTAACAATAAATCACCCGCTGGATGACCATAGTTGTCATTAATATGTTTAAAGTCATCTAAATCTATTGTCACTAACGCTAATTTTCGGTGTGATCTTTTACTTTGCTCGATAGACTTGTTTAATAATTCATTAAAAATACTACGATTATATAATCCTGTCAGGCCATCAAAATGCGCTAATCTGGCTAGTTTTTCCTCCAAAACTTTACTTTTTATAATATAGCGAATAGTGCGCTCTAAAAGCAGCGGGCTAAGCTGGCTTTTTATCAAATAATCATCGGCACCATTATCCATCGCTTTTAAATCGGTGAGCCTATCATCTACCCCTGAAAGCATAATGATAAGTGGCGATATTTCGTGTTTTTGTTTGATTCTAACAATTAAATCTAAGCCGAGTTCTGCACCGAGTCGATTATCGATAAAATACATTTGGTGATTCTTATGGGTAATGTATTCGATGGCACTTTTGGTATCTACGGCCCAATCGATTACTCCAATTTCCCCGAGGCTATCTTCTAACAGCTCTTGAAGCAGTACAAAATCATCCTCGTCATCTTCGACAATAAGAATAGACATACAAGAATAATTATTGGTCATGTCAGAATCATCATCAGTTATTTATCAGTATTGGGAAGTGACACAATATGAAACCAATAACTGGCCATAGACTTCACCAAATTAACTAAAGTATCAAAAGATACCGGTTTGATAACAAATGAATTAACCCCCATATCATAAGATTTTGCGATGTCTTCCTCCGCTTTTGAGGTAGTGAGTATTACCACCGGTATTGACTTGAAAACAGGATCTTTTTTTAGCTCTATTAATACTTCCCGGCCATCCATTATCGGCATGTTTAAGTCTAGCAAGATCAAGCCTGGTAAAGGTTGATCTTTTAAATGGCTAAACTCTCCCTCGCGTCTGAGATATTGCAATAACTCAAGACCATTGTTGGAAAAGTCTATTGGATTTGCCAACTTTGCCTCCTGCAATGCATCTGATACTAATAATTGATCATCAGGATCATCATCACACATGTGAATGGACACTAAATTATCTGACATCTTCGCTCTCCATTTTTTCTAACCACAAGATAAAGCAACTGCCTTTGCCAGGCTCTGACACTACAGTGATGCTACCGTTGTGTTTCTCGATGATTTTTTTACATATAGCTAAACCAATCCCTGTTCCTTCATATTGACTGCGTCCATGTAATCTTTGAAAAACTTCAAATATCTTATTTTTATAGATCAAATCAAAACCAATACCGTTATCTTGTACTGATATTTTCCAATACGCTTTGTTGTTTTGTATCGCTTCTTCACTGCTAATAGTGATGACAGGCAATACCCCTTCTTGAGAAAATTTAAGTGAATTGTTGATTAAATTTAAAAACACTTGATATAACTTTTTGCTCTCGCCCAAAACTTGAGGCAAAAGTTTTACCTCTATCTTAGCCTTTTTGTCTGCAATCAATAACTGTAAGTCGTCTTGTACTTGTGTAACAACAGCGTTTAAATCAGTCTTTTTCAATGTATATTCCTGATAACCCAGCTTAGAAAATAATAATAAGTCATCGATTAGTCCGCGCATCCTCGTTGAAGATTTTTGCATTCTCGAAATGTAATCTAGCGCTTTTGCGTTGGTGTTTTTATCCAGATTAGAGTTTAATCTATCACCAAATGCCTGTATTTTTCGCAGCGGTTCCTGTAAATCATGAGAAGCTATATAGGCAAATTTTTCCAATTCACTGTTTGATAGACTTAATTTTTGGTTTAATTTTCGCATTTCACGCGTTCTTATATTTAGCTTGTCATGAGCTTTGATGAGTAATTCGTGATGTTTTTCCTGTCTTTTATAAGTGAGTATATAATCCAGGACTAAGCCACTAAGGGGTATGACGTAGGCAATAATTTTTAACACATGCGCGACATTAAAATCACTGTCAAACAGACGTTTAGAGCCAAAGGCCATGTGCATTTCCACAGCAACCTCAGGCAGCGCGCTCAGTAATAATGCCGCGGCAAATATACTGGGATGTTTTTTTAAAAACATTGGATAGATGAAAAGCCCTGCAATGATGAACAAAATTAGCGGCACAATATCATAGGGCCTGCGTATCAGTGCATCTGGGAATTGCGTTTGCGGTAAATGCTCGGTAGTGGCAGAGAGATAAATCAATAGATAACCTACTGCTGAAAATGCCAAGCTAGTCATCACTATAAACAACATGCCCTTACTAGCCTTCACTTGCTCTCTACGCAGGAATATGCCAACTCCAATGATCATTATCAGCGCATTAAACACTCTAGATAATGCCCAAGTAAAAGGGATTAAATCAGTGTTGGCTGCGACAGCAGAGACCAATCTAGTCGCTGCTAATGTATGGAAAGCATCCATGGCGCCCGCACAAAAAAGCGCGACGCCAATGACAGGTGTGGTGATATCTTTAGTGATTGAATAATGACAAAAGCTTAATAACACCACAAAAATAGCGGCACAAAAAGCAGTCCATTCTAGTAACGCGTGAGTAAACCCTCCCGCCAACTGATAAAACATTTGATCGACACTGAGCGGTGCATCCGATAAGACAATAGGTGCTAGTGCATTACCAAAATCTACTCCAAGCATTTGCAGTAAAAAAGGTACAATACACAGTGCAATAGTTGAATATATTATAACTTTAGGAAGTTTGAATTCTTGTTTGGTTGAGAAATAGCTCACTATCCTCATATATAAAGTCCTCACGATCCATGTTGCGATCTGATCAGACTAAAAAAATATCATTTATCGTGCTACAGCTTTGATATTACAACTTTTAATTTATGCTCTGTTCAGCTTTCGCGTCCTTTATTTAAATGATTGTAGCAGTAATTATTGGTATAGAAAAGTTAATAAACTGACACAAATAATTGAAATAATCATTTATCTTTGTTTAAAACAATCAATCTATCAACAACTACTTTTAAAATCCATAAAAAAACAGAAGGGCTATAAAATTAAAATAGTCATATTTCCAATCTATTCGCCTTATTTAAAGTTATATTTAATAACAGCTACTGTCGTATATAGAATACATTTTTAATAAATATTAAAAATAGCCCTACATTGTTAAATTTAAGCTTATATCACCAAGGTATTAAAATAATTGTTACGATTTAAATCTGTTTTATTGCGAATAAATGAATCTTATCTGCTCAATACTTTAAACATATAACCAGTCAGAAATATATTAAGCTGCTAACTCGTATTTAGGCAATTTACTTCTTAGTCAAAAAAAACCTATGCTGTAAGACAATTATCATGCCCGGCTATAATGTTGGTTATCCAGAATAAACTCAGCACAACGGTAACCAAGCATCATCGCTACTGCATTGGTGTTGCCTGCATTGATATTAGGCACGGCAGACATATCACAGACTCTGAGTCCAGCCACAGACCTTACTTGCATGTTTTTATTCAAAACAGCCATCACATCTTCATCTGTGCCCATCCGACAAGTGCCCGCAGGATGGTAGTTAGTTTTAACCGTTTTAAGGCAATGCTCGGTTAGCGTTTCATCACTGATGTCATTTATATTTGGTAATACTATTTGTTTAATGTGCTGTTTGAGTGGCTCGCTTGAAAATGCGTGAATAAAGAAACGTTGTCCTGCAACCATTTCCTGTAAATCATCTTCATCTTGCAGCAAATTGGGGCACACTAACGGCATATCATTGGCATTGGCCGATGTCAGTCGTACATAACCTCGAGATTTTGGTTTAACTACGACGGTGGTAATGGTCATACCGTTAGTGTCTTCTACTAAATGTTTTGATCCTTGCTCTAAATAAATGGCGGGAATGCAAAAAGCTTGAATGGTTGGAGCTTCTTGTGTGTTGTGCGGGTTTATAAATGCACCCGCTTCAACACCAGCTGAAACAATGGGACCTGTACCAAATAACAAAAACTGTAATCCGTTGCGCCACATTCGCCATCCTTCTCCCTGCTGGTAATAACCAAAACCGAGCTTGGCAGTGGCGATAATAGGCACTTCCGGATGGTCTATTAAATTCTCACCAACGCCTGGTAAATCAACCTTGCATTCAATCCCATGACTGGTTAAATGCTGTTTGTTTCCAAGCCCAGATAACATCAGTAATTGTGGGGTTATCAAAGCACCCGCTGCAACAATTACTTCTTCACCACAACATACTTGGATGTTTTCGCCGCACTCATTTATATACAAAACCCCTGTGGCAGTACTGTCTTCAATGATTATTTTTTGCACTTTAGCTTTTAAAATCACCGTTAATTGTCTGTTGTGTTTAAGCGGTTCTAAATACGCTGTCGCGGTGCTACTGCGTTTACCATCGCGGTTAGTAAACTGATAAAAGCCCACTCCTGTTTGGCTCTGTCCGTTAAAATCATGGTTAAACGGTACTCCTAACTGCTGCATGCTTTGCACAAAACAACGCGACGCATCATTGATATGTTTTGGGTCTGAGACCAAAACCGGACCATTAATCCCATGATATTGATCGGCTAAGCGATTATTGCCTTCCATTGCTTTGAAACAAGGTAATACATCATCCCAACTCCAATTGGCATCAGCACCGATCATTTCATTCCATTCATCATAATCAGCTTTGCGCCCACGCATGTAAACTTGAGCATTGACAGAAGATCCCCCACCCAACACATTACCTTGGGGAATACTCAATGATCTACCTGCTAGGTGAGGCTGGGGCAGGCAATGGTGATAGTGCATATATTTACTGCCCTGGATCATTTTAAAGATGCCTGCTGGCATACTAACTAGCGGGTGTTTGTGAGAGTGACCCGCCTCCAGCAACAAGACACTTTTATCTCCATCGGCCACTAATTTTGCCGCCACTACGGCGCCTGCTGACCCGCCTCCCACTACTATATAATCATAGATTTTTGACATCTCACTTCCCTCAGCTTTTTAACATTGTCTGGCGGTTAATAATTTTGGCTTGAATCACCACCACTACCAATAAAAAGCCTCCGCGAATCACTGATTGCCAATAAGCGCTAAAACTGATACTTCCCAGGCCATTTTCAAAGTTTAGAATGTTAAATATGAGTCCCAGCAATATGGCTCCCAATAATGTCGCCGTCATTGAACCGACACCACCGGTGAGCAAGGTTCCGCCTACCACCACGGCTGCAATGGCTGAAAGCTCCCAGCCCATTCCTTCCAGAGGTTGTCCCGCTCCGTATCCTGAAGCCAACATCACGCCGGCAACGCCCGCGAGTGCACCACTGATGATATACACGGAAAATAGCGTTCTATCGACTTGTAAACCCATTAGTTTTGACGCATCTTCGTTACCTCCAACGGAGAGTAAATGGCGACCGAAGGAGAATTTTTCTAATAACACCCAACAGATGGCAAATATCACCAACATAGTCACTATTGGCCAAGGTAAAAAATCAAACGCTTTACCCAGACCAAACTGGGTGAAGTTGCTCTCCCAGGAGACTGGCACACTTTGATTGTCAGATATCACCAATGCCAGGCCACGGGCGCCTAACATCATCGCCAGTGTGGCGATAAAAGGCACAATCTTCAGTTTGGTAATGACAAAGGCGTTAATGGCTCCGGCGCCAACACCTACTAATATCCCTACAGGTAGTGCTACTTCAATGCCCAAGTGACTGACAGAAGCCACCACCACACTGGAAAGCGCCACCACTGAGCCCACCGATAAATCGATGCCTCCCGTCATAATCACAAAGCACATCCCTAGGCCTATCAACACAAACATCGAGTTGTAAGACAAAAAGGTCATGATGTTGTATTCACTTAAGAAGGCGTCGTAGCGTAGACCTGCAAAAATCAGCATCAATATAAGTGCAATCCACACGCCTTCCGTGCGTACCGATGCACTATTGTGCCGCGACATCCCAGGGATGGCGGCGAGCATATTAGATAAATTCATTATTTAGCCCCTTTCATTTGCTGCATATACACAGCGGCAATGATAATGATGGCTTTGGCAATCATCGCCACGGCATCGTGAACGCCATTAGCCAGTAAGGTATAGCCGACTAATTGAATAATGCAGGCGCCTAGTAAAGCACCCAGAATGGGCGCTTTCCCCCCGGTTAATAACACCCCTCCGACAATCGCCGCCGCTATTGCATCTAGTTCCATTAACTGCCCGGTTTGATTGGCATCGGATGCGGAGTTGATGGCTGTAGTGATAATGCCGGCAACACCTGCTAAAGCGCCGCAGATCATATAAGTGATCATTTTAATCTTTGCGGTAGGCACCCCCGCTAACTTTGCCGCTTGTTCATTGCCACCGACCGCCAATAAAAAACGACCGTAAATAGAACGCCTCAGCACCCATGCCATACTCAGCGCAATGACAATAGTAATGATGGCTTGAAATGGCACTCCAAAAATACGACCTGTGCCGATAAACTCAAAACTGGCGTGGTCAAATGTCTGTAACTCGCCATTAGTCAGTACTTGGGCAATGCCCCTGCCGGATATAAACAGTATCAAGGTCGCAATAATCGGTTGTATGTTGTACCTGCTAATAAGAAAACCATTAAATAAACCACCCATTGCCGCAGCTAAAATGGCGACGAGAATAGCTAGCGTTAGTCCTAAAACTGGCGACATCAACGCAAAATCTGAGAGAAATATAAGCGGTGCAATGGTCCCCGCTAACGCCATTAATGCACCTACCGATAAGTCGATGCCACCCGAGGCAATCACTAATGTCATGCCAATGGCGACAATAGCCACAGTGGCCACTTGTGTCAGGTTGACGTACAAGGTTTGAATCTGTAAAAAATTGGGGGTAATTAAGATATTAACTAAGATTAAAAACAAGAAAGCTAACAGTGTCCCATGTTGTTTAAGTTTCTCTATTATCATATTGTTTTTAATGGCTATGTTGGAATTTTGTTGGTCCTTTAAGGCTAGATTGTTCATGCTGCACTCCCCTTTGTGAGGCTTGATCGAGGTGCTTCGTGTGCCACTGCTTGCACAATCGCGTTCTCGGATAAATTTTCGCTGGTTATCTCGCTGACGCTCTTTCCCGCTTGAATCACAATTACCCGGTCGGCGCCATCGACAAGCTCTTCAAATTCAGAGGAGATCATCAACACCGTCATGCCCTTTTTCGCCAGGGATTTAATTAAGTTTTGAATTTCTGCTTTGGCACCCACGTCGATACCCCGAGTAGGCTCATCGAGCATCAATATCCTAGGTTCAGTTGCCAGCCATCTCGCCAATAATACTTTTTGTTGGTTTCCCCCCGAGAGCTGTGAAATGGGTTGCTCCATACTGCTGGCCTTAATGCCTAAACTGCGCATAAAACTAGTCACTATTTCACGTTCTTTGGTTTCATTGATCAGACCATTTTTTGCTATTTTTGGCATTAATGCTAAGGTTAAGTTCTCGCGTACTGAAAGCTGTGGGATGATGCCATCTTCCTTGCGATCCTCTGAGCAAAAGCCAATTTTGCTATTGATTGCATCTATCGGCTGATCATAACTAACTTGTTGGTTATCAACACAAATTTTACCTTTAACCCGTTCTTTATCTAGCCCAAAAATGGCTCTAGCCACCTCTGATCGACCCGCGCCTAATAAACCGGCTAAACCAAGAATCTCACCACGGTGTAACTTGAAACTAACATCACAAAGCACACCTGCCCCCGCTAAGTTTTCAACTTCTAGTAACACCTCTGAGAAAGGTTGTTGTGCCGCGTTTTGTGAAGTTTGGTCTGAAAAATCAGCAATATCGCGACCGAGCATAGCGGCGACCATTTGTAATTTACTAATGTCTTTAATGGCGTGTTGCGCCACGGTGTGACCATCGCGCATGATCGTCACTTGATCGCATATTTGAAATAATTCATCTAAATGGTGGGAGACATACACAATAGCGACGCCAGATGCCTGCAATTCGCGGATGACTTTAAACAGCACTTCTTTTTCTTTATCATCCAGCGATGAGGTCGGCTCATCCATGATCACTACTTTGGCATTTAATGCCACTGCTCTGGCTATGGCCACCAACTGTTGGATGGCAATATTATAATCTTGCAGCGGTTTTTCCACCGCCAGGTCTAGGCCAAAACGGGCCAGCATACTGCGTGCATGTGCGTGCGCCTTCTTCCAATTGACCATGCCAAAACGGGTCGGCTCGTATCCTAGACAGATGTTTTCGGTGATACTGCGATAGCCAATTAAATTCACTTCCTGAAAAATAGTACTGATACCCGCCACTTGCGCCTCGTGGGGAGAATTAAAGTCGGCCGGATTTCCCTGATATAAAATATCCCCTGAATCCAATTTGTGCGCACCGTTGAGTACTTTGATTAAGGTAGATTTACCGGCACCGTTTTGGCCAATAATAGCGTGTACTTCACCGGGCATTAGGGTCAGTGACGCATCTGTTAGAGCGCTCACCCCGGAAAAAGCTTTGTTGATATTACGCATCTGTAGAATGGGTTGTACTGAGTTATTGGCGGCTGTGTCCGCTTCTGACGCTGCAGTTTTTGTAGTTATAGTCACATCTAGTCTCTCTTGTCGCTTAGTAGTCGCTGCGGGTCTTCATTTATCTCTCATTGCGCAGTCATGGGCATTGATTTAAAGATGCTGCTAAAACTCAGAGGATGAAAAAAGGGTTTGCCAGGTACTTGTCAGACTTGACCGATCTGCGATAAAAAATAGCTTAGTGTTTAGTCTGACAGAATCCCAGCAGCCCTTGGGACTTGAAATTGCTCATTTAAAAGGCATCAGCTCATCATTTACTGCGCAAATGATGAACTTAGAACTTAAATTTAATAAGCTTCGTCGATATGCTTTGCAGCGTTTGAGATAGTGAAGATACGGTCTGTGACTCTGACCCATGGCTCAATTTTCTCACCATTGGCATAACGCGTCATCGTTTCGCAAGCTAGCGGTCCAAAGAACGGGCTGGATTCAATAGTGACGCCCATTTTTCCATCGATAATGGCCTGTAGAGCATCGCGAGTACCGTCAACTGAGACGATCAATACGTCTTTCCCCGGCACCTTGCCCGCCGCTTCCAACGCTTGAATAGCACCAATCGCCATCTCGTCATTGTGTGCATAGATAACGTCAACATCCGGGTGTGCCTGCAGTAATGTCTCTGTTACTTTACGGCCTTTATCGCGGGAGAAATCACCAGATTGAGAAGCCAAGATGGTCATGCCTGAGTGCTTGGCTATTTCATCGTCGAAGCCCTTGCGTCTATCGTTAGCGGGCGATGACCCAGTAGTGCCTTCAAGTTCAATGATCTTGCCTTTACCGTTGGCGTTTTTAATCAGCCACTGTGCGGCGAGTTGCCCTTGTTGGATAAAGTTTGAACCGAGGAAAGTCACGTAATCGCGACCTGCTTTAGCGACACTTGAGTCAACACTGCGATCAACTAACATCACTGGAATGCCCTGCGCCTTGGCACGTAAAACAGCTGGCAGCAAAGGTTTTTCCTCACGCGGTGGCAAGAAGATAATATCCACACCTTGAGCAATCATTGAATCCACATCCGCTACTTGTTTTGCGGCAGATCCCGCGGCATCGGTATAGACCAAATCCCAGTTACAGCTTTTAGCCGTTTCTTTAAAGCTGCGTGTTTCGGCAATGCGCCAGGGATTATTACTCTCGGTTTGCGCAAAACCAACCTTGTAGCGATCCTTTTTTGCCAGTGGTGGCAGCTCTGCAAATGCCATCGTGGACGCCAATGAAATGGCGCAGCCGAGCAGTAATGTATTTTTAATCATAATCGTTCTCCAATTTATTGTTTTTCTAACATTTAGGATTAAAAGCCGCGGTTAGATAACAGCAGCCGATAAACTTACTTTCATTTTTCCAACTTCAAACTCCTTAGCTTTTAGCTTCCCTCTCCTACCAAGACAAATACGTAGTTTGCTTGCGCAAATAATTATCAAAGCCGTAAGGACCATCCTCACCGCCTATTCCGGAACTGTTCCAGCCATTATGAAACCCTTGAACCATCTCACCGCCACTGCGATTGACATAAATTTCACCAAATTGCAGGCTAGTTTTTAAATTCATAATTCGCTTTAAATCTTTGGTAAAAACGTAGGCAGATAAGCCGTATTGAGTGTCGTTAGCAAGCTCAAGTGCCTGCTCATAACTCTCTACTTCCATCAAGGGGATAACGGGTCCAAATATTTCTTGGTGCATAATCGACAGATCATTACTGGTAACTTTCAGTACGGTGGGTTCAAACCAATGGCCACGGCTGAAAATACCTTCTGTTAACTTGTTGCCGCCAGTGAGAATTTGGGCTCCCTCTGATACTGCCAAGTCAACCATCTGTGCAATTTTGTTGAGTTCATCCGCATTTACCTTTGGCCCAATATCCAGATCGTACATTGGGTCACCTACCTGTAACTGCTGCACTTTTTCAACAAATGCGCGAGTGAACTGCTCGGCGATGTCTTTGTGTAAATACATGCGCTCATTACAAGTACATATTTGCCCACAATTGGTGAAACGCGAGGTAACAGCTGCCTCTACCGCCTGTTCGATATCAGCATCATCCATAACAATGAAAGGCGCTTTACCACCGAGCTCCAGGCGTAATACTTTTATCTGTTGGGCACCTGCCGCATAAATTTGTTGGCCTGCTCTATTACTGCCAGTCATAGTGACTAGGTCACTTTTCTCACTGCGTACAAGTGCATCGCCTACTTCTATGCCATCTCCTGTGACAACATTGACCACACCGGCTGGAATGCCTACCTGCTCACAAAGTTTCGCTAACTCTAAGGCTGACAGCGGAGTGCACTCATGAGCTTTGATAACAATCGTATTACCAGCAACCAAGGCTGGGGCGAGCTTTCTAGCCACCAGTGCCGCTGGATAATTCCAAGCGGTTAAAGCGACGACCACGCCGTAAGGCAAGCGGCGAATGAAAATTTCCTCATCGATATGATCAGAGGGGATAACATCACCAAGTACTCTACGAGCTTGCTCAGCACTGTAAGATAAGAAATTAACCATGGCTGCTACTTCGCCTTTGGCTTGCGCTAATGGTTTTCCCTGTTCGCAGACGATGACTTTTGCCAGATGATCACTTTTGTTTTTGACGGCCTGAGCCAGTTTTTTAACCCAATCACCCCTTTCAATAGCGGTTAGCGCCGCCCAAGCAGGTTGCGCTTTACTGGCGGCATCTAGCGCTTGTGTTGCATCTTTTGCGCAGCCGCTGGGTACTTGTGCAATAATTTGCTCGGTCGCGGGATTTTCAACATCGATATGGCTATCGCTATGGCCATTGGTCCATTGACCATCGATGTACATCTGGTATTGGCTGATGCCGTTAGTTAAATCAACGTCGGCATATGAGTGGACATTATTCATTACATTTGCGCTCCTAGCTGCCAGGGCACAAACTCGTTATCGCCCAATCCATTAAGCTCGCTCTTTGATTGCTCGCCCGACGCCACTGCTATGATCTTATTAAAAATTTCTAGACCTTTGGCTTCTAAGGACACGCCTTGCGTAATGATGTCGCCGCAATTGATATCCATGTCTTCCTCCATGCGCTGATACATACCGCTATTGGTTGCCAGCTTGATACAAGGCGCTGGTTTATAACCAAATACGGAGCCTCGGCCAGTGGTAAAACAGATGACATTAGAGCCAGAGGCGACTTGCCCAGTGATCGCGCAAGGGTCATAGCCTGGTCCGTCGACCAACACAAATCCTTTTGTATCAATTGGTTGGGAATATAAATAAACACCGTTTAAAGGGCTAGTGCCCGCTTTAGCCACCGCGCCAAGGGATTTCTCATAGATGGTGGTCAGCCCCCCTGCTTTATTGCCTGGTGTCGGGTTATTGTCCATCTCACCGCCATTTTTAGCCGCGTATTCTTCCCACCAGTGGATTCTATCAACCAATTTTTGCCCTACTTCTTCACTGACAGCGCGGCGGGTTAACAAGTGCTCTGCCCCGTAAATTTCAGGTGTTTCAGAAAGCACAACAGTGCCGCCGGCGCCCACTAATAAATCGCAGGCTACTCCCAGGGCTGGGTTGGCTGTAATACCTGAATAACCGTCGGATCCACCACATTGCAAAGCCAGGATTAGTTCCGAAACCGGCTGATCGGTACGCTCACATTGATTAGCCAGTGCCAACATTTTTGTGACTATCTCAATACCACTAGCGACCGATTTACGAGTGCCGCCCTGATCTTGAATAATCAATGTTTGAAAGTGCTCGTTATGGCTTAAATTTCCCTCTTTCATCAATCGGGAGATCTGCATGACCTCACAGCCCAGTCCGACCATTAAGGTGGCGGAAAAATTGACATGGGATGCGTAACCTAGCAACGTGCGCTGTAAACTGGCGTAGCCCTCACCGTCTGATTTAATACAACAGCCTGCACCATGTACTAGCGGTACGACACCATCTACCTGTGGATATTGATCGAGAATACCGCTGTCATTAATGCCTTTAGCAATTAACTTTGCCACCGTTGCCGAACAGTTAACGCTAGTGAGAATACCGATAAAATTACGCGTACCCACTTTGCCATTGGCGCGGCGAAAGCCTTTAAAAGTACGGGCTTTTATCGCAGTACTTACTGTTAGATTGGCAGCTTGTTGGTAGGAGGCACAAAAGTCATAGTCGTGGTTCAGCTCGCCGACACTGCAATTGTGCGAGTGCACGTGCTGGCCTTTTTTAATCTCAATACTGGCAAAGCCAATGACTTGCGCATATTTGATTATTTGCTCTCCCTCGGCGATATCTTGCAACGCAATTTTGTGACCGCTGGGGGTGTTTTGTAGAACTTTGAGACGCCCTTCACTAATAAAAGTATCAGCAGCGATATCTTCCAATGCTAAGGCCACATTATCGGCAGCATTGAGCTGAGTAGACTTTTTGATATTTACATTTATCATGCTGTTCTCTTGTCACAATTATTCAGCGGTATTGATACCGCTGGAGTTTTTATTAGAAGTTAGTCGCCCTGTACAACCTGCTGGCGCTGTTGACCCAACCCTTCAATACCAAGTTCTACACTGTCTCCCGCTTTTAGAAACAGTGGCGGATCCATCCCTAGTCCAACGCCTGGAGGCGTACCCGTAGAAATGACATCACCAGGTTGTAAGGTCATGAATTGACTAATGTGCGAGACGATATCAGCCACGGTGAATACCATGGTGCTGGTATTGCCGTTTTGAAATTTTTTACCGTTTACTTCCAACCACATCGGCAGACTTTGCGGGTCGCCAATTTCATCCCGAGTAACCAGCCAGGGGCCAAGCGGGCCAAATGTGTCTGCTGATTTACCTTTAGTCCACTGCCCGCAGCGCTCTATTTGAAATTCGCGTTCCGATACATCATTGATCACGCAGTAACCTGCGACATAATTGAGGGCATTTTCCACGCTGACATATTTGGCTTTTTCACCAATCACTACCCCAAGCTCTACTTCCCAATCGGTTTTTTTAGAATTACGCGGGATTTCTATATTATCGTTGGGGCCGCACACGGCACTGGTCGCCTTCATGAAAATAATTGGCTCTTTGGGTACCTCTAAGCCTGATTCAGCCGCGTGATCTGAGTAGTTAAGTCCGATGCAGATAAATTTTCCGATACCGCTAACACAAGGGGCGATACGCGTATTGGCATCCACTAGTGGCAGGCTGTTAGTCTCTATATTGGACAGCACAGTTAGTGACTTGGCTGACAGTGCCACGCCATTAATATCCGTCACATGTTCAGATAAATCTCTTATATTTCCCGCACTATCTATGATTCCAGGCTTTTCTTGTCCAACAGGGCCAAAACGTAACAACTTCATCTAGTTCTCCAAAAAAACTCAATTTATTAAGCGCATCACTCTCAGAGAAGTGACAGCTAATTAATGTACAAAAATTAACAGAGCCAGCCACCGTCGATAATGTGGGTTTGCCCGGTGGTATAAGCCGATTCATCACTGGCTAAATAGAGTGCCAGCTGTGCGATTTCCTCTGGGAGTCCCAATCGACCCATCGGCTGGCGCGCTAAAAATGCTGCTTTTGCCTGTTCGTAATCGCCTTGCTCACGCATGCGTTGTTCAAGTGAAGGGGATGCAACCGTACCTGGGCAAATGGCATTACAGCGAATACCTGCGATGACAAAATCTGCGGCTATTGATTTAGTTAAACCAATCACCGCGGCTTTACTGGCACCATAAGCACAGCGATTTTCTACCCCTTTTATGCTGCCGGCGACTGATGCCATATTGATAATAGAGCCCCCTTTTTCAGCGAGCATCCCAGGTAAAAACGCCTGAGTCATCATCAACATAGCCTTGACGTTTAGGTTGAAGGTCAAATCCCAGCTGGCCTCATCTACTTCCAGCACATTGCCTGCATGTACAAAACCTGCACAATTAAAGAGCACGTCTATAGCGCCAACATCAGTCGCTAATTGTTTAATGGCTATTGAGTCAGTGACATCCAGTAGCGCAGTATTAATGCCCGCGCTAGCGCTGAGTTCAGCTAAACTTTTGCTGTTTTTATCGGTGGCATAAACGGTTGCCCCTTCACTGGCAAATAACAAGGCACTGGCCCGTCCAATTCCTTGCCCAGCCCCAGTTATTAATACTTTTTTTCCTTTCAATCTTGTTGTCATCTAGACCTCATAAAAATAGTTTCTGATTAATTTAAATCGATTTAAAAATATTATAAAAGTTGCTTTTGAAAAGGTGCTAACTTATCCCACAAGAAACTAACCCCAATACCTGATACATCCGGTGCTATCGCTCTGTTGTTATCGACCACCAATGGTCTAGTGGTATATTGATCGATGGGAAAGCTATGTACTTCCATCCAGCCAGAATTTTTCTGACCGGCCATCAAACTAACGTGTAATTCTTGCATACCGTGGGTACAGATAGGTATTTGGTATTTATCACTTAATTTTGCGACTTTTAACCAACCGGTGATGCCACCACAGTTGGAGGCATCGGGCTGAATATAAGACAGGCCTGCCTGTTCAAACGCATAGCCAAACTCCTCGATAGTGTGCAAATTCTCGCCCATTGCCAAGGGCATGCCAGTAGCTTTGGCTATTTGCGCATAACCGGCGTAATCATCGGGAATAGTCGGCTCTTCAAACCAATAGATGTCATAGGCTTTAAATGCGTGCGCCGCTTCAATTGCCTGAGCCACTGTCATGGAATAATTGGCATCGACCATAAAGGTGACATCTGGGCCAATAAGTTCCCGTACGGCGACTATTCGCGCGATATCATCACTTAGGCGTGGCTGGCCGATTTTAATTTTCACACCATTAAAGCCCCCCGCTAAATAGCCCTTTACTTGATGCAGTAACTTATCCAACGGAAAATTTAAATCTATTCCCCCGCAGTACGCCTTGGTTGAATTCCCCGCCCCGCCGGTCATTGCTGACAAAGGTAAATTTTGCTTGATACAACGAATATCCCACAGCGCTATATCGATTGCTGATATGGCAAATGATGCAATGCCGCCGCGCCCAACATAATGTATATGCCAGATCATTTGTTGATATAAAACATCAATGTCTGCGACGTTTTTACCGAGCAATAATGGCTTTAAATCCATTTCTAGCATGGCGCAAATGGCATGTCCGCCTTTACCACCGGTATAGGTATATCCAGTACCCGTTAAACCTTGTGAATCTGTAATAGTCACAGTGACCAACTGAAAGTGACTGTGATCTCCGTGCATTGCATCTGTTAGCACTTCAACCAAAGGTACTTCAAAAAGCTTTATCTCTATTGATGCAATCAGTGACACTGCCACTTTGATCTCCTTAAATATGCTGATAAAATTAAATCGCTTTAAAATATTAAGTAGCTTTTTAAATCGATTTAAATATTTATACTTGTTTTTGTTGGTTAGTTCAATATTTAAATCGATTCAATTATTTGAGTAAGTGTAAAAAAAGGCTTTCTCAGCCTTTTGATATTTTCAATATAAGTCTCAAATGCTAAAGATACAGAGGGCTGGGTGATCTAAACCAATTTAGATCCGCAGGTTTGACGAATGATCAGTTCAGGGGCGAATATTTTTCGCTGGATTGGAATTTGTGGATCTTTTAAGCGATTAAATAAGAACTCGGCGGCCAATTGTCCAATTTTCGATTTATGAATATTAATCGTGGTCAGCTGGGTGTAAGCCCTGCTGCTTTCAGAAATATTATCACAGCCGACCACTGCCATATCGACACCTGGTTTTAAGCCATGCTCTAGTAGTCCCGAAATTACTCCCAATGCAACTTGATCGGAGAAGCCAACAATCGCAGTAGGTTTATTGGCACTGTTAATAATCTCTGCAACCACTTCTTGACCACTAACCGGGTTGTTTTCGCAGTCAAAGAACAGCGGTGTTTTGTCGGATATAGCGCTACTTTCTATTGCATCAATGTACCCTGCCCTTCGCTCAAAGGCCGCTTGCGCTTCAATGCCTCCCCCAACAAAAGCGATCTTCGTGTGACCCAAGGCAAGCAAATGTTCAGTAGCCAGGCGCATGGATAATCGCTCGTCGTTACCGACAAAATCCATATCAGCTCCCTCGATATCTCGAGTCACTAAAACTGTCGGTAAACCACGTTTGAGTATCGGCGCTAATGCTGTTAAATCAGAGCCAGCCACTGGGCAGAGTATCAGGCCATCCGCATTGTGCTCTACGAGAGCCGCGATAAACCTACTCTGTAGTTTCAATGACTCATGACTATTGCAGAGTAAAGACATACGTCCCTGCTGCGACAGTACTTTCTCAATACTTTCACAGACTTCGGTAAAATAGGGGTTGGTGATATCGTGAACTGCTAAGCCAACCATACGGCTCTCACCAGTAATCAAACTGGCGGCTCGTCGATTGTACACATAGCCGATCTCCTCTATCTTAGCGAGCACCTTCTCACGGGTTTTGGCGGCGACTAAAGGATTGTTATTGATAGAGAGCGAGACAGTTGC
The DNA here is from genome assembly GCA_013215375.1 of Oceanospirillaceae bacterium. Taxonomy (GTDB): domain Bacteria; phylum Pseudomonadota; class Gammaproteobacteria; order Pseudomonadales; family Balneatricaceae; genus Rs1. Next base: position 27,517 of record JABSRB010000012.1, read on the forward strand.
CGTAGATATTCCCAATTGCTTAGCAATGTCTTTAAGGGTGATTTGACGGTTGATATTGCCTTTTTTTTCTTTACTTACCATAAACGGATCACTGCCTCTTTAGCATATACCGGGTTATTTTTTCAGCAACAGTCATTAGCTGTTAGTGACTTCAGTGTTGGATTTTAACTAAATCTAAGTTAATGATATAACGGTGCTTAAATTAAATTAAATTCATTATTTATTGGTGAGCAGTATAACAATTTAAGTAATATTTAAAACGATTTAAACTTAGCTTGATTAAGTTTTTCTAATCAAGTATAAACTTGCATGAATTTAAATCGGTTTAAAAGAACTTGGTTGTTAAGATATTCTTTAATCAACAACGCTAATGATTATTTTTTACTTAGGAATGAAACATCAAAAAAATCTTGTCGGCAGCGTTTTTATTCATACTTAGTTACTCTTAACTATTTGTTAATACTATATATGTTTTTTCTATAGTATTTCAACGCTGTTTTTATTGTTTATATTCACCATAAGATTGTTTTTCAGTCACTGTTTTTTTACTTGAAACGACCTGCTCAGCCTGTCTTGAGTTAGCCACATTAGCGATTAGAGACTATATATATAATGAAAGAATGGGATTGACACAACGCGGAATTTTGTTTTTAATTATTAAAAAACATGCGGTTTTCATTAGAATTTGATTTTCCATCATTTATAAAACACCCAATGGAGGTAAGTAATAATGGGCTAAAAGGCATCAATATAGGAGCTTATATTTAGATAAATTCAGCAAATAACAGAGAATAAAATAATGAAAAAAATATCACCTCAGCTTATTACTACTGCTTTCATCGCTGCAACTTGTGCATTTACCACTTTTGCCAACGCTGCCCAAACCATTAAATTTGCCCATGTATACGAAACCGCCACGCCTTACCACGCTGCGGCTTTAAGAGCGGCAAAGAACTTTAACGAAGCCACAGACAACCGCTATAAAATGGAAGTATTCCCCGCTTCTCAACTAGGTAAAGAAGTCGCGCTTAATGAAGGACTTTCATTAGGTACTATTGATGTGATCTATACCGGTGTGGCATTTTTAGGCCAAAGCTATGGCCCCATTAGCATCTCAGACTACCCTTTCACCTTGCGCGGTTACGATCACTGGAAGGCTTACAGTAAGTCGGCACTCTTTAATGAGATGGCTAATGAATATAAAAAAATCTCAGGCAATACGATTGCTGCGCTAACCTATTATGGCGCCAGGCATGTCACCGCTAACAAGCCTATTTTAACCCCTGCTGACATGGAAAATTTAAAAATACGCACCCCCAATGCTCCCGCTTATCAAATGTTTCCACAGGCAACAGGCGCAAACCCTACACCTATGGCCTTTTCTGAAGTTTACTTAGCATTGCAACAAGGTGTTGTGGATGCTCAAGAAAATCCACTACCAACGATTAAATTTAAAAAGTTCTATGAAGTGCAAAGCAATATCAATCTCACCAGCCATATTATCAATTCTTTGGGAATTGTGGTGTCACCAATCACTTTAGGGAAATTAGGTGACGACGGGGATAAGTTGATGGCTGCTTTAGCAAGCGCTGCTAAAGAAGCCTCTGAAGAGATTGTTAGCTCTGAAAAAGAACTAGTCAGTTGGTTTAGATCTCAGGGAATTAAAGTCAATGAAGTGGATAGAGCACCGTTCATGGCTGCGGTAAAACCTAAATTGACCGCTGATGGAACTCCCTGGAGTAAGTCTATCTACCAACGCCTACAAGACATTAAATAATAATAATTTGAATCTGTGTGTGCAGCGATAATCTAACTGCTAGCTAGGTATAACCTGGCTAGTTGTTGTTAACGGTGGTTTGTACCCACAGATTCAGCTTTCCCATTAAAATGCGTTAAGCACTTTTTAAGGAGCCCTGCATGGATCCCAACTCAACACCTGTCTCTATAAAATTTGATGAGTTAGACAGCCAAGATACTAAACATTTCAACCAATTCATAATATACAAAGCAGAATGGGTATTAATTGCAGTGTTTAGTTTTCTGTTTTGTATCGTTTTTTTACAATTTTTCAGTCGTTATGTGTTAAACGATTCAGTGGCCTGGACCGAGGAAGCAGCCCGCTATTTATTGATTATTACCGCTTTTATTGGGGCGATTCGCTGCCAAATTAAAGGCACCCATATCGCTTTAGAATTTATGGACAAATACTATGGAAGTTACCAGCGAGCGGTGCAATTTTTCGCCCATTTATTAGTTTTAATACTGATCGTGAGTTTGATTTTTTCCTCCATCACCATGATAGAGCGCACCTCTTTTCAGCATATGGTTTCCCTGCCTTTTCCCAAGTATTACTTGTACATCATAGTAGCGTCACTTTTAACCATTAATGCAGTAGTGCTTAGTTATCAATTAATAAGCTTTTTCCAAAAGGGCGAGGATATTAAATAATGGCTATCTCAATACTCTTCATCAGTTTATTTGTCTTAATGTTATTACGGGTACCTATTGCCTTTGCCCTAGCACTCTCCTCTTTTCTTTATATATTAATAGAGGGGCTCCCCCCTGTATTGTTGTTTCACAATATGATCAATGGCATGGATAGCTTTCCGCTACTGTCTATTCCCTTTTTTATCTTAACCGGTGGTCTGATGAATTCGGCGGGCATAACCGAGCGAATATTTAGCTTTGCCCGTGCTATTGTCGGATGGCTGCCAGGTGGACTAGGCCATGTAAACATTGGCTCCAGCATCATTTTTGCCGGAATGTCAGGTGCTGCGGTAGCCGATGCCGGAGGTTTAGGCGCCATTGAAATTAAAGCGATGCGCGATGCAGGTTACGAGGATGATTTCAGTGTCGGAGTAACAGCGGCATCATCGACCATAGGACCTATCATCCCCCCATCTTTACCTTTAGTTATTTATGGCGTGATGGCATCAGTGTCTATCGGCCAGTTATTTGTGGCAGGCATTATTCCCGGGTTAATGATGGCCTTCTCGCTCTCTGTGATGGTGTGGTGGATTGCCAAAAAACGTGGTTATCCAACCGATGTTGCGTTTCGCTTAAGCACTATTTGGCATAGGTTTAAACGCGCGATACTCCCTTTAATGACTCCAGTCATCATCGTTGGAGGCATAGTTACAGGTGCCTTTACCCCCACTGAGGCAGCTATCTGCGCCGCTGCTTATGCAATCTTTTTGGGGCAAGTGGTTTATAAAACCTTGTCAGTACGTAAATTGTCAGTGATTGTTATAGAAACGGTAGAAATAACCGCCTCAATCATGATGATAATTGGCGCCGCCAGTGTGTTTGCTTGGATACTCACCTCTAACCAAATTGCTGTTGTGTTAGGTGATGCGCTGTTATCCATTACCGATGACAAAAATGTAGTGTTGCTACTAATAACGCTATTGGTGTTAACCGTGGGCTTGTTTATGGAAACCATCGCCGCGATTTCTATACTGGTACCGCTGTTATTACCGATTAGTGCGCAATTTGGCATAGACCCGATTCACTTAGGCATTATCGTGATACTTAATTTGATGCTTGGGTTACTGACGCCGCCGGTGGGAATGGTGCTCTTTGTTTTATCAAAAGTATCGGGGATATCCTTTGAACGATGTGTGAAAGCGACCATGCCTTTTTTAGTGCCTTTGATTGTGGTGCTTATGCTACTGACTTACATACCCAGTTTGACTTTGTTTTTGCCTGAGCTGTTATACGGTAAGTAGTTGTATTTATAAGTAGTTTTATCTATTTCCCTTAAATATAGCTTTGCCCAAGCTATATTTAAGAGCATTTTTACTAAAATGCACCAGCCAGTTTTACTCTAGAGACTAAAAAATCTACGGCAGCTTTTACCTTAGGTACCTGATAACGTTGCTTTTGATACAGTAAATACACCGCCAAATCTGGATTTTGCGTGATATAGATAGCACTGCTAACCTCCAGTTCTATTAATTCCCCGGTATTAATATAGGTTTGTAACACCCATCTGGGTAATAATAGAATCCCCTTTCCGGCAATAGCCCTATCGACTAACCACTTACCATTATTACTGGTCAGTACACTAGGCGCTGATACATTTTGCCATAGTCCTAGAATTTCACTAAGCCATGGTGTCGGTCCTGCTGGTGTATTAAAAAATAGCCCTTTATGTTTCTTTAAAGCCAGTGCTGATTTTGGTGAACCGTAAGCTGCTATGTAACTGGGAGATGCTACAGCGATAAATTTGTTTTCCATCAGCTTTATCGCAATCACTCGCTCTTGAGGCGCGTATCCACCACGTATGGCAATATCAACTTCATCCCGCGCTAAGGTTTTTACTTCATCACTGAGGGTTACATCTAAGGTGATTTGTGGGTACAACTCATTGAACTCATCCATCAAGGGAATAAGGATTCGCTCGCCAAAGCCCACCATAGCACTCACCTTAAGCACTCCCATAGGCGTACTTTGATAAGCACGTACGGCCTCATCGCTATCTTTTAACAGTGAGAGTACTTCAGTCACTTGTTGGTAATAACTCTGGCCCACCTCGGTGACATTGACGGTACGTGTGGTACGTTTTAGTAAAGTGGCTCCCAAACTTTGCTCAAGATCTGCTACACGTCTTGATAGGGAGGAGGCAGGCACGTTAAAAGCCGCAGCCGCTAAGGTGAAACTGCCAGTTTCAACCACTTTAACAAAATACTTAATCGCCTTTAGTTGATCCATCTATGCTCTCTTAATATTTTTCATTATCTGTATTATTGCTTTTAAAGCAATAAAGATTCACAAAACAGTCTATATATAACACGTTAATAACAAGTAATAATAGGCTTATAGCAACCTGATAAAGCCATTAAGACAGAGAGAACACTATGCATACAAATACCGCAATAAAACTAATTAAGCGCCCTACTGGCGGCCCTATTACTGCAGACAGCTTTGAAATAACACAACTAGCCGTTGTTAGCCCTAAAGACGGCGAAGTATTGATCAAACAACAGCATCTGTCTTTAGATCCCGCTATGTTTGGCTGGATGAGCCCTGATACCGAAAGCTATATCCCCCCGGTAGCGCTTGGCGATGTAATGCGCAGTTCAGGCATCGGTGAAGTGATAGAAAGTAATAACCCCAATTTTTCGGTAGGCGACAGAGTGATGGGCATGATGGGCTGGCAACAGTACTACCTTGGTGATGGGCAAGGACTTAATAAAGTGGATGCACCTTTGCCTAATGAAGCAGTATTATCCATTTTTGCGCTACCGGGTTTAACGGCGACACAAGGCTTGTTTAATGTTGGTAAACCTATAAAAGGCGAAACGATTATCGTCACAGGAGCGGCAGGTTCAGTAGGATCTTTAGTGGGCCAACTAGCCAAAGCGGAAGGTTTGACAGTAATCGGTGTGGTAGGTTCTGACGAGAAAGCAGATTGGATTGTCAACGAGCTAGGCTTTGACGCTGCCATTAACTACAAATCAGCAGACTTAGATGCGCAATTAGCTCAACACGCACCTAAGGGCATAGATGTATTCTTCGAAAATACCGGTGGTGATATTCAGCCGCTCATCTTTGAGCGCATGAATGCTCACGGTCGGGTGATTGTCTGTGGTTTGATCGCAGATTATGCGAAAGCTACACCAACACCTGGCCCTAGCTGGTTAAATGTGATCAAGAAACGCATCACTATTCAAGGTTTCACTATGCCAGATCATTTCCATCAAGTACCACAATTGCTAGAGAAACTGACACCTTATGTGATGGCAGGTCAAATCAAGCATCGCTCACATGTTTTGGAGGGACTTGAGTCTTCGATCGAAGGTTTAAACTTGTTTTTTACTGGTGCCAATAAAGGCAAGCTTATCGTTAAGCTATAAGCTAATTGTAATGGCGGCTCTTAAATCTACAGAGCCGCCATTTTTTATTAAATAGCCGCGAGCTTAAAATCAAAATCTACTCGCGAGTATTCGCCATCAACTTTTCCTGACAGCACAAAGCCTTCAGGGAAGGTGCCGGCAGCTTGTGTGACATAGTGCATCACTAAGTCCTCACGTACACCAAATACGGTATCTTGATCAAGGTAGGGATCGTCCGCGGCAAATACCTCTGTTGTTAAGCTTTGATAGCCAGGTGCCTCAACAATAAAATGTAAATGAGACGGTCGCCACGGATGGCGTCCTGCAGCTTTTAGTATTTCACCGGCGGGTCCGTCATCTGGCACTACATAACTGACTGGGCGAATAGTGGTAAACGCATAACGCCCCTGCTTATCCGTGGTCATTAACCCATGAAATGAATAGGTATCTTGTTTGGGGTCTTGGCTCGAGTAGAGCCCATTGGGAGCTGTCTGCCAGATATCCACCACTGCCCCTGGAATAGGCTCGCCTTGTGCATCTCGTACTATGCCCTCCACCAACACCACTTCCCCGCCAAAATCAGCGCGCATATCACCGCCTATTTCTAACGGAGGTGCATTGGAGACATGAAATGGCCCCAGTACGCTGGAACTTGTTACTCCAGGTTTGGAGTTGACCATGTCCACCAGTGATGACAGTCCCATTACATCGGACAGCAGCACAAATTCGTTGCGCTCTGGACAAGTTAATTGTCCGGCCCACTCCAGCGCTTTCAACCCTGTGCGCCATTCATCATGGGTTAAATTAACATCCTTAACAAAGGCGTGCATGTGCTTGGCCAAACTACTTAATACTTCTTTTGATCTAGGGTCCGCTTCATCGCCAAAATAGGCAGAAAAAACTTCAGTAATATTATCGACGGTTACATTGCGCATTGCGTTGTCCTTTATTTTAAAATAGCCAGACTTATCTCGGGGAAGCTAATTAACAGAATCAACACGACTAACATGACTCCGGCAAAAGGCAGCGAACCCATAAAGACATCCTTTAATGAAATACGGTCATCATCCAGTGTTGCTTTGATAACAAAACAGGAGATTCCAAGAGGTGGCGTCAGCAGCCCGATTTCGGCGCCCACCACCGTAATAATGCCGAACCAAATCAGCGAGAGTCCCATGGGCTCTATCAGCGGCAGAAAAAGCGGTACGACGATCAAAATAATCGAGGCGGTGTCTAACAATGTGCCTAAAAACAACATCATAATGACATAAATAACCATTAGCTGAACAAAGCCCACTTGGCTATTTTCCAGTATATCTCCCAATTCATTGGGCACTCCGGCCAGACCTAACATACGACTGTAGATAGAGGCTGCGGTGATTAAAAACAAAATAGTCGCGGTAATATGCCCTGTTTCAATCAACGTCTGCCAAAAGGCATTCAACGACATAGAGCGGCGTAGCATAGCAATCACTAACCCTACCAGTGCCCCTGTAGCGCCCGCTTCCACCGGTGTTAACCAACCCGTATAAATCCCGCCTAATACCACCGTAATCAGCCCTAAAGTGGGCAATAATTTGGAGGCTATTTCAGCCCATGGCATAAACTCATAATCATCGGCGCAGCGACCACCAACAAAATTTGGAAAAAACCGCCCCATGCCCCAGATGGCGACTATATAGGCGAATGCCAGCAGTAACCCTGGAAAAACCCCGGCTAAAAACATATCGCCCACCGACTGCTCGGCGACAAAGGAATATATAATCAACATCGCTGAGGGGGGGATAATCATGCCCAGCACTGAAGAGCCCGCCACCACCCCTACCGCAAACCTAGGGTTGTAACCGTTGCTCATCATCTGCGGCACCGATACTTTGGCAAACACCGATGCCGAGGCGATTGAAGAGCCAGTGACGGCGGCAAAAGCGGCATTGGCGCCGACTGTCGCCATCCCTATTCCCCCTTTAACCCGTCTAAAACCTGAACTCATCACCTCGTAAATATCACTACCTAATCCCGCTTTAGAGACAATTAAACCCATGAAGGTAAATAGCGGTACCGTGGCAAAGGTATACTCCATGGCACTATCGCCAACGGCAATTTTAAGTAGATTCATCGCCAGATCAAAATTATCACGCATTAACCAAATGGCGACAAAGGACACTGTGGTCAATGCTATCGGGATATATACCCCCAGATAAATCAACACAATAATGGCTAAAACAGAAATCATACCAATATCAATGGGGCTCATTTTTCTGCTCCTTTAGCAGCTTCTTTGCGCTTTTTAAGCAAAGCGTTTTGCATAGTAAGCACCCGCAACACAAAAATTAGCGTACACAGCGATGCACTAAAAAATATCGTCAATTTAATCGGCCACCAAGGGGCCACAAACACCCCGGGTATACCGAAGTAATCTTGTGTTTCCCACATGTCGATAAACTCTGGCCAGATAGCCACGGCAATGAGTGTCATCACTATCGCTGAAAGACAATCGATCGCGCGTCTTAAAAACAGTGCAATGCGCGGCGAGTGGCTATCCAATAATAATAAAAAGCCATCGGAGCGGGTCAACCGACCAACGCGCACTACATCGGGTAATTGCAAAAATATAATCAGTACCATGGCAAACTGAACAACTTCGATAGCACCGCGAAAAGGTGCATTAAAAACACCTCTGGCAATCACATCATAGTTCACCACTAGCACCAGCATGAGCACTACTAGCGTTCCGAGAACATTGGCGCTCGTAGCTAACACATTACTAAATATAGATATTTTTCGGACAGTGCTGTGAATAATGTTATTCAAGAAACGCCTCCTTTATATCGTTGCTGCTAATCTCTGGCTGGAAAATTAGTCTGAGTAAGCCCTGATCTACTTATAGAAATCAAAATCCGGCCACAGTCCGTCATTGAATAGCAATCTATTCAACAAAAATCAGGATCAAGTTTGGCGAAAATTTTGTCGACAATAGATCAGGCTGTCATCAATCAGCCTGCAAAAAGTGGTTGCCTCAGAGATACATCATCCCAAGGTTCGAGACAGACATTGGCTAAAGACAACCTACTCTAGATTTTGCTGGTATAAATAACCATCAGGACGTCAACCGTCCGCATCAACGTAAATATTTATGTTAATTAAGCCCTGCAGACCAATCGCGAATACCACTGTAGCCAGCGGCTTTCAATTTAGCTAAATAAGCCTTAAGCATTTTTGCCCCAGGCTCACCTTTTTTATCTAAATCTTCAGCCCACTGCGCCGCTATGTCAGGGATAGCATTGACCCAAAGTAGACGGTCTGCATCACTTAAAGCGATGATTGTTCCGCCCGCTTTAACGTAAGCTGTGCGGCTGGATTCGGCGCGTTCCATGGCAATGTTTGCCAGTCTGTCGCGGTAGTCGACAGCCACCTCCTGCAATACTGTTTTCACCTCATCTGGAAGCTTTTTCCAATAATCTTTATTCACGGTGACTGTCTTAGTATTGACCGAGCCTAAATTTGCCTCGAGCATATAGGGAGCTACTTCGGCAATTTTGAAAGTTTTAGCAGCCTCAGGCCACAACATCGCTTGGTCGACCAAACCGGTTTGCAGCATGTTATAAAAATTAGTCAGACCGCCTCGCACTCCCGCCGCGCCTTCAATCCCCTCCAGATAACGTAAGTTCATGCCGGCACCCGCCACTTTACTGCCCTTCAGATCGGACAAGCTATGCAGCGCTTTTTTACTGAAAAGTTGGTAGGTATCTAATACTACACCGGTAGCTAAATAGACTTGATTTTGTTTATCAAACTCATTTTGCACCGCGGGAAATTCTTTGGCTATTTCATCGACAGCTTTGGCAACCACCCTCGCATCTACCGCGACAAAGGGTGTCACTGCTGCCAGTGCCTGACTGGGCAACTTTGAAGAGTGGAAAATGGTGGTCACTATGCCTATATCACCCAGCCCTAACTTAACCCCTTCCAGTACTCCTTTAGGTTTAACAATCGAGCCGCCGTAACTCTCCTGCCAATCCATAATGTAATTAGCGGTTTTCGCCAGGCGCTTATCAACTTCGGGTATAAAGTAATTGCTAAACTCCTGTACCCAAAGTGCACGGGCCGGATAACCATCTATGACCACGGCTTTAATGGTTTGCGCCGAAAAGACCGGGGTAGAAAATACGCTGGTTATCGCAGCAGCCAATGCCGCACTCTTTAGCCAATGTTTCATATATTGCTCCTATAAGACAGGGCGATATTGCCCATTATTGATCACTTTTTAATCTATTATTTTTGTATTTCTAGTGTTCAAATTCTTTACCTAAGGTTAGATTCTTTAGGACAAGTGGCCCTCTACTCTAACCAGTAACCACTGGTGCATGATCATTTACAAAAAACTACAAACTTGCTCAAAGGAAAATCGGGGTAAACGCTGATAAAGCGCAGACTCATCCGCATAGCCAATATTGCAGAGAAAGTTTGATTTATAGCCACTTTCTGAGAAAAACTCTGCATCGACTATCGCATTAGAGAACCCCGACATCGCCCCGACATCCAGACCGAGCGCGCGTGCCGCTATCATCAAATATGCCCCCTGTAGACTAGAATTGCGAAAGGCGGTCTCCAATGCATGTTCTTCTTTACCTGCAAAATGTGGGCGACGATCTTCATGGGGGAACAGATAAGGCAATTGCGTCCAAAAATCGGGATCGTAAGCGATAATAGCGGTGACTGGGGCCCCCATCATTTTTTTAACGTTGGCCGGTTTTAGAGATTTCGCCAGGCGATCTTTGCCTTCAATACTAGTGACGAACACTATTCGAGCAGGACATGTATTCATACTGGTGGGTCCGGCACTCGTCATTGCATAGATTTCACGTAACAGTTGCTCTGCGACCGGCTTATCTGTCCACGCGTAGTGGGATCTGGCTTGGGTCAATATCAAATCAATTGAAGCACTATCTAGTTGAGACTTGTTATCGTGAACCTCCCTGACTTTCTGCTGTGCTAATTGACGGGCTTGCTCAAGTTCTTTTTCTGGTAATGACATATTTTACTTCCTCTGGAAACTCATCTGTCTCAATTGACGCATATAAATAGATCAGAAATTTAGATTATTGACTGTGCAAACCTCAGCTTGTACCGAACAGGTGATCCGGTTATACAAGAAGCTATTGCTAAAAATTGAACCTGATCAGCTCGAAGCGATCTTGGATTGGTATTAAGTAATCCTGCACTAGCTTCCTTATATATAAAGGAAGCTAGTCATAACAGTAGTACTACATCATTTTATTAAACGCTTACGCTAAAATACTGATGCTGAAATAGAGCTGCACATCGCCTGATTTGCCGATAGGGAAAGTAAAAAAAGGTCTGCAACGCAACAGCAGCTGTACACAGCACTGAGACCAATTTGGCAATAGCTGTTAGGGTGCTTCTTTGAAAAATACCCAATACAGTGGTTTCGCTACTGCGACTACCTACAATTAATGTCATGCGCTATCCTCAAAGGATTTATTATTTTTGGCGATTATTTGTGATATAATTCGATAATATCGATTTTATTTAGTTCATGCAAGTAGGAAAATTAAAATATGTTATCTTGGCAAACTTATAAATCATTAGCGAAACAACGCGGTGCACTGGCACTGGAACTTTACATTGTAGAATCTACGGGTTCAGGCGACGGCGAGGCGATACGTGACACACTGCCCGCTCATCTTGAATACCAACGTCAATTAGAACGCTTAGGGCAACTCGCCTTGGCCGGCCCCGTCTCCGATTTAAGCGGAGAGGAAATGCAGGGTAATGGTATGATTATTTATCGGGCCCAATCTCTGGAGCAAGCCAGAGCATTAGCCGATGGGGACCCCATGCATAGCACTGGTGCGCGCAATTACACTCTGCGACGTTGGCTGATTAATGAAGGTTCTCTGTCGCTCAATGTTACTCTTAGCGATCAAAGAGTCGATCTGCGTTAAGTTTACTGCCATGTGTAACACTCAAACAATAGTCATATAGACAACATGGCCTATACTGCCAATGGCTCAACAAACCACTGAGAGTGGCTTATTTAATAGCGCTGTAGCATTATATAGTCGATACATCGATGCTCAAGTTACACAGCGGCCTATATAACTCCGGCCTGTTAAGATATTGATTAGCATGGTTTGCGTGTTAATATGAGTTCAATTCGTCGTTGCTTGAGTTTTTGATAAAGCTCAAAAAGCAACAACACACCAATAACATACTTATAATAAAGTCATTAAATGATACAGAACCAAGTAGACAGCGATAATACCTCTATAACTAACCAGACTTATCAACGTATATATTCGATGATAATACAAGGTGAGTTAAAACCAGGTTCAAAACTAAAGATAGAAGAACTGCGCAAAGTGATGGGTACAGGGGCCAGCCCGATCAGGGAGGCGCTCAGCTTACTTACTTCTGAGCATCTAGTGACGCGTATCGATCAGCGCGGTTTCAGAGTTACACACGTCAGTGCAGAGAGCTTTCAAGAATTACTAAAAACTCGCTGCTGGCTAGAGGAGCGTGCACTGAGGGAGTCAATGTCCAGCCAAGACATTGACTGGGAAGAGCGACTATTACTTTCGCACCACCGCCTTAAACGTGAATCGAGAATGCTTGAGGACAATGAGACTTTCAACCCCAATTGGGAGCTCAGACACAAAGACTTTCATATGTGTTTAATGTCAGGCTGCGGATCGTCTATATTAATTAAATTTTGCAACCAGCTATACGATCAAAATATTCGCTATCGCAATGCTGCGGGCTCAATCGCCTACTCGTCGCGTAATGTAACAGGCGAACATGATTTGATTTTGCAACACGTACTCAATCACGATGCCGACAAAGCGGTGGCTGAATTAGTCTCTCACTACAAAAAAACCGGCGAGTTTCTAGCGTTGCAGCTTAAATGAACGACCGTTTACGCCGTTATTTCAACTAACATTTACGCGAATAGGCTCCGAATAAAATAGTGACCTCTGTTACGAGCTTGGCTATATCATGCAATAAGCACTACTGTGATTAGAGCAGATTGTGCTTTTCTGTATAATCTAACTCGCTACAGCACTTCCTTTTCACAAGATACTAGCCCCCTCCTCACACTCATCATCCATCTTTCACCCCCCTCTGCTAACCACTTAACTCACTGGTAAATCGAATCATTAACTCATGCTTATATAGACATAAGCATTTGATTTATATTGAATATTTAATAATTTTGAGATTATTAATGTCTGATTTCAGCCTTGTGTTAGTCCTGTGTAGAAGAATTCAATTGGATGCATTGCTGCTGGTATTCATTGATCAAAGTAGCTATTTTTCAACTCAGCCATCCTCTATGGCTAGACTAACCAGGGCCATTTTCATTTAATTTCTCTATATAAGTAACAAATCTATAAATATCGATATTATTGGTGTTGACATAATAATAGCGATTATTTAGGATGAGCTATCGAAAATAACAAACAGAGAAGGTTACATTTATGAGATTTGTGTCATTTTTACATGATGGTAAACAGCGTATTGGTTGCCCTGTCGGCGAAAGCATTGTTGACTTGTCTAAAGTAGACTCTGAGTTTCCAACAGACTTTGGTTTATTAATAGCCCAGGGACCTCAAGCTCTCTCTGAAGCCTACGCCGCCGCACAAGCAGCCAGTAGTGACGCTTACGTTGCTGTTGAAGATGTCACTTATTTACCGCTGATCACTAGGCCCTCTAAAATCATTTGCATTGGCAGAAATTATGCGGCACACGCCAAAGAAGGCGGCGTTGAGCCTCCTTCATACCCTGAAATATTCTATCGCGGCGCCTCCTCTCTGATCGGCCACAACCAACCAATACTTAAACCGCGGTGCTCTGACAAGTTAGATTACGAGGCGGAACTGGTGGCTATTATTGGTAAGCGTGCGCGCCATGTTGCCAGAGAAGATGGCCTAGATTACATCGCCGGTTACTCCATTTTTAACGATGGCACGCTACGTGATTACCAGCGCAAAAGTTCGCAGTGGACCATTGGTAAGAACTTTGATGACACAGGTGCTTTTGGACCTGAGTTTGTCAGTGCCGATGAATTGCCAGAAGGCGCCAAAGGTTTAAGAATTCAATCGAGGTTGAACGGTCGGATAATGCAAGACGCCAATACTAGTGATTTCATTTTCCCAATGGACGATTTAATTGCGAAGTTAAGCGAATGTATGACCTTAGAACCTGGTGACGTAATAGTGACTGGCACCCCAGCGGGCGTAGGTTATGTACGCACTCCAGCAGTATTCATGAAAGAGGGAGATGTCTGCGAAGTGGAGATTGAAGGTATTGGTATATTACGCAGCCCTATTCTTAACGAAGTGTAACGTTCCAGAGAGTATCTTCATATAGATACTCTCTGGTAACAGGCCCCATTAAGGTCGTAGCTCTTCCCGATGAAGCTGTAATAAATATTATTGATATCAGTGACTTTACTGTGTAATTTAGCGCAAACTATTGATTAGAGAACGTTTAGAAAAATATCTACTGAGCCTCTGGCTTGTATGCATGGATGCTTTTATTTAGAGAAGGTAAGGTCATAGGAGCTTACAGTTAAGATATTTCGACGCTACTGTAAAACCCATATTTTGTATTCTGTAATTACCTTAATGTCACAGGTTCAGGATTAAGAGAGTCATGCAGGGAGGCGTGTATTTAATAGGTGATAAGATTGACAACTAAAAAAATAATAATTGCAATTTCTGCCGCAATCCCCATTTTGAGCATTTTATGGGCACTAGATATACCCTTACTACTAGAGATAGAAATGGCAAAAGCACAGTTTCTCGCCTGCTTATTTGGCATGGCGATCGCTTTGGTATTTTTGAAAGATATCGACAGTCCCTTCTCTAAAATACATATTCCCGCTTACGCCGCCGCACTTACATCCCTGGGCTGCTTTGCCTGGATAGGCATTGAATACCAACGTTTCCTAATGGATTTCGCTTACTTAACCCTTGAGATGCAAATACTCGGCGCCATTGCTATCGCGCTGACATTAGAGGCGATACGCCGCGCGACCGGTTGGATTCTACTCAGTTTGATTGGTGTATTTGTCCTCTATGCCCTATTTGGCGATGCAGTGCCCGCACCTTTAACGGGCACTAATGTCACTGTCGAAGAACTCGCCATCTATTTAGCATTTGATCCCAATGCGCTGCTCGGTACCCCGCTTAGTGTGGTTGCCACTATCGTGATTGTGTTTATCCTCTTTGGTAAAGTATTAGTCAAAACCGGCTGCGGTGAGTTTTTCATCGATTTAGCCATGGCGGGAATGGGCCGTAAGCTCGGTGGTGCAGCCAAAATTTCGATTGTCGGCTCCGCGCTGTTTGGCTCTATTTCCGGTAGCGCTGTGTCCAACGTGGTCACCACCGGGGTGATGACCATTCCATTAATGCGTCGCTCTGGCTATAACAAGAGCCAGGCGGGTGCCATTGAAGCTATCGCCTCTACCGGTGGTCAACTGATGCCGCCTATCATGGGTGCCGCTGCCTTTTTAATGGCCCAGTCACTGGAAATACCCTATTCGCAAGTGGTCTTAGCCGCATTGATACCCGCACTTTTGTATTACATCTCCGTGTTTATTCAAGTGGACTTGATCGCCGCACGGGATGACATTGCAGCGGTTGACGCCGAATATCGCAGTGTTGCTGAAGTGATGAAAGAGGGCTGGCACTTTTTACTGCCCTTCGCGATTTTACTGTTTGCCATGTTTGAGCTAAACGTGTCAGCGGCAATGGCGGCACTCTATGGTACTGCCGCTATCATTGTCGGTGGATTCCTGCGCAGCTATCGAGGTCACCAGCTAACCATCAAAGGCTTATTAAACACCTTGCCCGATACCGGAAGATCAGTGATGGAACTGATCATGATTGTCGGTGGTGCGGGTTTAGTGATAGGTTTACTGAACGTATCCTCCGGCGGTTTTGCATTGACCTTAGCCCTAGTAGAACTAGGTAACTCCAGCTTGGCGATACTATTAATGGTCTCCGCCGGTGTCTGTATTTTGCTGGGTATGGGCATGCCTACCTCAGGCGTCTATGTGTTATTGGCAGCACTGGTCGGCCCCTCTTTGATAGAGACGGGCATTGAGCCTCTCGCGGCGCATATGTTCATACTCTACTTCGGTATGATGTCGATGATCACCCCGCCGATTGCACTGGCCGCCTTCGCTGCCGCGACTATCAGCGGTGGACGCCCGATGCACACTGGTATGGAGGCAATGCGCTTGGGCTGGGTGGCCTATGTTATTCCGATGCTGTTTATCTTCTCTCCGGCGCTGCTGATGCAAGGCAGCTTCGTCGAAATTGCCATCGCCTTTATTATCACGGTGGTCGGAGTCTATTTTATATCAGTCTCCATTGTCGGCTACTTCCGCCAAAAACTCAGCGCGATCATTCGCTGGTCGCTATTGATAGCGGGTGTGTTTGCCATGTTACCAAATTCAATACTCGATCTTAGTTACGCTCCTATGGCGCTGGCTGTAGTGACCGGTGGCGCGCTGCTTTTTGTCTTGAGCCGCAAAGCTCAATACGCAGGTGCTAATTGTTCATAAGTTAAATACTAAAAAATCACCATAAAATAATATAATAAAAGAGGTTAGGTATGAAAAAAATAACGACATTATCAGCCATAGTGACATTGGGTCTTACTCTATGTGGTCAACTTCAAGCAGAGACATTAACCGTGGGAACCAACCCACAGGGGTCTCTTTTTTACTCGATGGGCACCGCACTTTCTAAAGTCATGGTAAAAGAGACAGATAAGCAATACAGAGTCTCTCCTTACGCGGGGTCCTCCACTTATATCCCGATGATTAACGCCGGACGTTTAGCCTTTGGCTTTGCCAATGGTGGCGAGGCTGCATTTGCCCACCAGGGCATCAAGAATTTTGACCAGCGCCCCAACGGCAATTTACGTTTGGTGGGAGTGGCTATTTCGACCCAGACATCCTTTGCTGTTGCGACGGATTCTGAGATCAAAAGCATCGCAGATCTAAAGGGCAAACGTTTGGGCTCTGGTTATAATTCTGGACGCACCTTTCACTACTATTCCAACGCCGCACTATCGACCAGTGGAATGAGCATCGATGATGTAAAGAAAGTCCCAGTACCTAATTTTGTCAAGGCGATTGGTGCGCTTGCTGAAGGCCGAATTGACGCAGCGCTGGTTCCGATGAACGTCGGTGTGGGCAAAAAAGCGATGGCGACTATGGATAACGGCTGGCGCTACTTGAGCTTGGATAATTCTGAGCAAGCACAACAGTTAGTTAACGAAAATTTGCCATCGGCTAGAATCGTCAGCGTCTCACCAAGCGACAATAAAACCGGGGTTAAAGAAGATCCAACGCATATGATCGAAGTCGATTTTTACGTGATTACCGGCGCCCATATATCCGACGACACTGTTTATGAGTTAGTTAAATCGATGGTGGCTCACAAAGAATCACTGGGTAAAGCATTCGGTGCATTCAAGCGCTTCGACCCCAAAAAAATGGCGCAGTCTAACCCTGTTCCCTTCCATCCAGGTGCTATTAGGGCCTATAAAGAAATGGGTATCTGGTCCAGTTAATGTAACCAATTCAAGTACAAGCAAAATTTTAATCGTAGAGAGTTAGTCGTTAGTCGTTAGTCGTTAGTCGTTAGTCGTTAGTCGTTAGTATTTTAAACAACGACTAACGACTGTTAACCTCCTGCTTTTATTTTACAGTCCCGCCTCTGACCAGTTATCGGCAGGAAACTCTGGATGAGAGTTCAAATTAACCGCTTTGATCGCCTCTATCGCAGCGAATTCATCTTTATCAGAAGCATCACCGCTAATCCCTACCGCGCCTATGACTTCACCACCTTCACAGATCAGTACTCCGCCGGGTACCGGCACAAAACGTCCTTGTGATGCCGCCCCAAGCGCCGCTTGAAATGCCACTCGCTCGGCTAGACGGTCTCTGATCGTTCTACTGGAAATACCCATGCCTAGAGCCCCCCAAGCTTTGCCTGTGGCAATATCGACACGCATGATGCCCGCACCATCTTCACGCTTAAACGCCACTAAATGGCCACCCGCATCTAATACAGATACAGCCAGTGGCAACAGCTGATGTTGGCGAGCGATGCGTATGGCATGATCGACAATTGCCGCTGCATTTTCCAGAGACAAGCTAACCTTCAAGTGTTTAACATAATAATCTGACATTCTGGTTCCTCTTTAATCACAGTCGATAAAAACACAATAAACACAATAATCGGCATCTGGATAGCTATTAAGTATTACTTAATACAAACAGGGTCCGGTATAGATTATTAAAAACTATTTTAAATTAATTATTGAATACTCACACTAAATTATCGATTTTATTTGTTTAAATACAAAAAAATATATAATATTTGATTTCTATTTCTACCCCCTCAATTATATATATTGGAAGGAGTATAGCGATGAGCATTGGATTACTCAGTGAATTGCTTTCGAGAGTCGCCGTGATCGGGCGCAACTTAGATGCCGCTAGAAAACAACCCGAAAAATCTCTCCTCACTTTATGTCAAGAGATACTGGACAGCCGTGGGGAAGCCACTGGGCTGGCTCATTGCCAAGAAGTTCTGCAACGATATTCTACATTGAGCGACAACCAAAAAATTGAATTTTTTGTATCGCTACTCAACGAGTTCGGTGCGGACAAGCAGGCTTTAGCTAAAGCGGTTAAAGCTTGGCAAGAAAAGCCAGACGAAATCACAGCACGGGCACTGCACTTTATCGGTGAGCCTGTCAGCCAGAATTTATTGCGACGCATAAACCAGGTACCCAAGGCTACCCTGGCGCTCGTCAACATGCGCGCAGATCTACTCAAATATACTGCCGATTCCCCTGAGCTAAAAAGTTTGGACTGTGATTTCTCACATCTGTTTAGCTCTTGGTTCAATCGCGGTTTTCTCGAGCTTAAACATATCGACTGGGAGACCCCCGCGGCTATTCTAGAGAAGATTATCGCTTATGAAGCGGTACACGAAATAGGCAGTTGGGACTCGCTGCGCCAACGTGTCGCCTCTTGCGACAGAAGGCTCTACGGCTATTTTCATCCGGCACTGGGCATAGAGCCATTAATTTTTGTTGAAGTAGCCCTGACCGATCACACCCCTAGGGATATCAAGTCAATACTGGCCAATGATCGTACGCAACTACCCGCAGAGCAGGCCAATACCGCGGTATTTTACTCTATATCAAACTGCCAAAAGGGTCTAAAAGGCATCTCTTTTGGTAATTTCTTGATCAAACAAGTGGTGGAGAATCTGCGCCATGAATTCCCTAATCTAGACACTTTTGTCACCTTATCCCCAGTACCTGGATTTAGAAAATGGGCAAAAAAGCAGAGCACCGCAGAGAACTCTACGCTGAGTGATGCCCAAATCAACTTGGTTGAAGATCTTGAGCAGGCCGAAGATACCCAGGCGCTACTAGCTCTGACCCACCACAACAAACAACTATTAAAGCTCATTGCACAGTATTTAGTTGTGTCTCGCTCAGCTAAAGGTGGCGCTAGCGATCCGGTATCGCGCTTCCACTTAGGTAACGGCGCCAGATTGGAAAATATTCACCTGCAAGGTGATAATTCCGATAACGGTCTAAACAATGCCTGGGGCTGCATGGTCAACTATCAATACAAGGTCAAAGATATTGAGAAAAATCATGAAGCTTACATCAACAACGACGTCATCATTGCCTCGAATAAGGTGATGGGACTGCTTAAATAACAACGTGAGGACAGACCAGATGTACCAAGGAAATTATTTAGCACAGCATTTAGCCGCGGCATCTATCGATCGTGGCGAGCGTATTTTTGCACACTTGGAAAACGGCACAGACCTTTCCTATGCTGATTTTTTTAATGGCGCACAGCAATATGCTAATTTGTTAATTGCGCTAGGTGTAACGCCAAACGACCGAGTCGCCGTACAAGTTGATAAATGCATCGAAGTACTACAGCTCTACATCGGCACTGTACTCGCAGGCGGAGTTTTTTTACCGTTAAATACCGCCTATACCCCTAGTGAAATCAGCTATTTTTTAGAAGATGCCCAACCGCGCGTATTTATCTGTGCGGATGCTAGTGCTCAGCTATTAAAACCTGTCGCAGATGCCGCAGCAGTTAATGTGCTTGAAACCCTAAATGCCGATGGCAGCGGTAGCTTTGCCACTTTAGCCCAAATCCAAGCGGTCGCCTTTGAGGCTGTCCCGCGTTCGGCAGACGATCTAGCCGCTATTTTATATACTTCGGGAACCACCGGCCGCTCCAAGGGTGCAATGTTATCCCATCGCAACTTGTGGTCTAATTCCAGCACACTACGTGACACTTGGCACTTCACTCCACAAGACAAGCTGATACACGCCCTACCCATATTCCATACTCACGGCTTGTTTGTAGCGATCAACGTCACTCTCGCCACGGGCTCATCACTGATCTTTATGCAGGGATTTAATATCGACGACATCATCACTGCCATGCCTAAAGCCACGGTATTAATGGGTGTCCCGACATTTTATGTGCGACTATTAAAGCATACGCAGATAGAGGCCGATTTCGTGAAGAAGATGCGGCTATTTATATCGGGCTCCGCCCCGCTACTCGCCGAGACCCACCAGAGTTGGTCCAAGGCAACCGGCCATGACATTCTTGAGCGTTACGGCATGACAGAAACCAATATGAATACTTCTAACCCTTATCACGCCCAGCGTTGCCCAGGAACCGTTGGCCTACCATTGCCCGGTGTTGAAGTACGAGTATGCGATGCGCAGACCCAACAGTTACTTGCACCTAATAGCATTGGCTCTATTGAAGTGCGCGGCCCCAATGTTTTTTCCGGTTATTGGAATATGCCCGATAAAACCAAACAAGAGTTACGTGATAACGGCTTCTTTATCACCGGTGACTTAGGCATTATTGACGATAAAGGTTACATCAGCATCATCGGTCGCTCAAAAGATCTGATTATCACTGGTGGCTATAACGTCTATCCCAAAGAAATTGAAATATTAATTGATGATATAGCAGGAGTGCTCGAGTCTGCCGTGATTGGTCTTGCCCATGCTGATTTCGGAGAGTCGGTTTGTGCCGTTATTGTTCGCCAAGGCGATAATGCAATAAGTGCTGATGATATTAAACATACACTGAGTGGTCATTTAGCAAAATACAAACAGCCTAAACAAATATTTTTTGTCGATGAACTACCCCGAAATGCCATGGGTAAAGTGCAAAAGAACAGCCTGCGCGAAAGTTTCGATAAACAGTAACAAGTCCCACTTTTTTATAACCATCCCAGCGAAAGGCTTAGATGGTTATAAGAGTCACTCCATTGTAGGTTCTCTACAACAATTACAGCGTTATCTTTATTCTATTCCCAAATGAAAATCATTGTGATATTGCTGGGTCCCAGTGGCTAAAATCCATTTAAAGTATGGAAAAGTAATATATAATTTAAGCTTAAGTAACGACTGTCTCTAATTACAATTTTGATCCTTAAATATTTTTATAGTAACCTGTCTCTAAACAAATCAAGCAATGCATCTTGGTCATCTCATTATAGAGAATTTCATTATTATCATTTTAAATAGAGCAGATAATGATGCTGGCCTTATATTCAACATGGAAGTTTACATGAATAGACTCTTATTACGGTGCTTCATAACCGCTAAAAGTTACTTGATAATTATCTGCTTGTTACTGTTTTCTAGTTTAAGCTATGCAGGTAACTGCATGAGTTTTAGGGTGATTAAAAATGCCCCTATCGGCTATCTAAATGACCAAGGAGTACCAACAGGTACCCACTGGGACTACCTACAGGCGATTTCCGAGCGTTCAGGATTATGCATAAATCTAAAGCTATTGCCTTACGCGCGTCTTTGGAGAAGCTTAGAAACAGGTACTATTGATGGTGCTATTATCTTTCGCTCAGATGATCGCCAACACATTGTTAATTACGTTTCTAAGATTCGCAGCCTTAAAACAGTGGTGATACCAAGCAACAACGTCAAATTAACAGATTATCGTGATTTAACTAAGATTATCATCGGTAAAACCCGCGGCACCCGTCTCAATGATACTTTTGACATGGACAAAAACCTCAATGTCATATCACTCAATGGCTATAAACAGGCCGCAGGTATGCTTGGTGCGGGCAGACTCGATGCGATTGCCGGTAGCGGTGTCGTGTTGACCTACCAATTAAATCTATATGGGGGGATTGAAAACGTAAATATCGCTGGCCGTCTAGTTTTAGGGTCCAGAGAGCAGTGGCTGCAGCTTTCCAAAACGTCGCCACATCAAGATAAAATTCCACTGCTGCAACAGGCTATTACAGAGCTAAGCGAAGAAGGAGTCTTTGATAAAATAATGGATAAACATTACGGTGATAGCTGGAGAATTGTTAATCAATAAGTCCATTAATCACCCCAAGACGCACCCTTCTTCTCTATAAAGCCAACCCAGATTTAGCATCAAATAAATATACATGCTCAGGAGCCACATATAAATTAACATTTTCTCTATCAACTATACTGCTTCTTCCCTGCTCTATAAAACTTAATGCGGGCTCAGTATCGGCTACATAATAAGTAGACGACCCTGTTGCTTCCATTGAATTTACCGCCACTTTAAGATTAGTTTGAGACGCATTAATATCGAGATGTTCAGGTCTTATGCCCACATCTACCGTCATGCCTGGAGTAAATACGCTTTTTAAGCTTATTTTTTGTTTCACTTTGAACTGTAATTCAACGCTGCGGCCATCACTGCTAACAATGCCTTTGATAAAGTTCATAGCGGGAGAGCCAATAAACCCCGCGACAAATTTATTAACAGGGCTATCGTACAATTCTAAAGGTGAGCCTTGCTGTACAATTTCCCCCTCGTTAAGCACCACTACTTGGTCAGCCATGGTCATGGCCTCGATCTGATCGTGGGTGACATACACCGAAGTAGCCCCCAATTTATCGTGCAAGCTTCTGATTTCCTTGCGCATATGGACCCGCAGCGAGGCATCTAAATTGGACAGCGGCTCGTCAAACAAAAACGCCTTGGGTTCGCGAATAATAGCGCGGCCCATTGCCACCCGTTGGCGTTGTCCACCCGAAAGTTCACGTGGATAGCGCTGTAATAGTTCAGACAAACCTATTGTTTTAGCGACCTTAGCGGCTTCAATATTTGCCGATTTTTTCTTCATTCCTTTAATACGCAAAGAGTAAGTGAGATTATCTTGTACATTCATGTGCGGATAAAGTGCATAAGATTGAAACACCATGGCGATATCGCGCTTTCTTGGCGGCAAATGATTAACAATTTCTCCCGCGATAGACATGTCTCCTGAGCTGATTTTCTCAAGGCCGGCAATAGAGCGTAACAAGGTTGATTTTCCGCAGCCGGATGGCCCCACTAACGCAACAAATTCTCCCTTTGGTATCGACAAATTAATGTTCTTTAAAACGTGCAAGTGACCAAAGTGTTTATTGAGATTATTTATCTCAATTTGTATCCCTTCACTCATTTAAGTGCTCCTGAGGTTAATCCCGCCACGATACGACGTTGTAATAAGATAAAAATGCCAAGAATTGGCAGTACATACATCATTGAGTACGCCATGATGCGGTTCCACTCAACCGTGTTAGGCCCCATAAAAGTATTTAAGCCGACACTGGCAGGCTGTAGCTGCGCATCTTGAATCATAGATTTAGCGTAGACAAACTCGCCAAAGGCCTGCATAAAAATCAAAATGGCACAGACTAAAATGCCGTTGCGGGCCAGGGGTAAAACGATGAACAAAAATGCCCCTACTCTTGAGTTGCCATCTACCAGTGCCGCCTCTTCTAACTCGTAAGGCACCGACATAAAGGTCGCGCGAACCAATACAATGAAAAACGGCATGGTTTTGGCGCTAAAAGCTAAAATAACCGCAATGCGCGGGTAGTCTAATAATCCCAGCTGATTAAAGCCGACAAACAGCGGTGTCACCATCAGGGATGCGGGCAATACTTGCAGCATCAGTATCAGAAACAAGCCCACATCGATCCAAAAATTTCGATAGCGCGCTAATACATAGGCGCAGCCTGTACCTAATAGGCAGGTAATTAACATTACGCCTGTAGCAATAAACAAACTATTGCCCATATAACGCGCCATGTTTTTACTTTGCCAAACATCTTGGTAGTTAACCCACTGCGCTATTTCTGGCCACAACGCGGGAGGCGTGGCAAAGACCTCACTGCCCGTTTTTAGGCTAGTGACAAACATCCAATACAGTGGAAATAAATATACACTCGCCATGGTCAGTGCAATAAGCACCAGCAGACGGTTTATCCATTTACTTTTCTCATCACTCATCCACGAATCTCCTGCTTTGTTGAACGCACATAAATGATAGAGGCAATCATTACCACTCCAATCATCAACACTGAAATAGTCGCGCCACGGGCAAAGTCATACTCTTTAAAACTCATTTCCCAAGCGCGGTACTGTGCCACATTGGATGAGTTAGCGGGGCCACCAGAGGTGATGGCGGCAAACAAATCAAACTGTTGCAGGGTGAAAATCAAACCTAGGGACACCACCGCGCCTATGGTGGCACGCATCATCGGCAGGGTGATAGTTCTAAAGCGCTGTATGGCATTGGCACCATCTAATTGTGCCGCTTCATAAATATCATTGGGAATGGCCGCTAACCCAACAGAGAGCAGTATCATATTAAAGGCCGTACCCAGCCAAATATTGGCAATGATCACCGCCCAGAGCGAAAAGTGAATATCGGAGCGCCAAAAAATATTATCGGAGATAACGCCTATATATTTTAAGACGTGATTTAAAATGCCAAAATCACCAGAGAGGATCCAGTTCCAGATAGCGCCGACCACTAGGCCGGGCATTACCCAAGAGACCAGAAATAACCCGCGTAAATAGGTTGAGCCGCTAAACTTCAAGCTAAAAAATAATGCCAGCGCAAAGCCCACTAAAAACTGCCCGGCGATGGAGAAAAAGACAAAGACCAGCGTATTGTAAAAAATAGGTAAAGTGGTTGCATCGGCAAATAAGGCCCGATAGTTATCAAAGCCTACCCAGGGCCTAATAAAGGTATTCAGATTAAAAATATCAACTTCTTGAAAACTCATAATGGCGTTGTAAATCAATGGCACACCACAAAAAAGTAATAAAAAAGTCATGGTGATAGAGATGAGAGAGATATCAAATCCCCGACCGTCCCTTAAGCTCGCTAATAATGCCCGCACCGGCTGACTCCTATTCTTTGCCGCCTGAAGGATTCAGACGGCAGCTAATAACATTATTATTTTATGACAGCGGCGATTTTTGTTGCGGCTAGATCAAGTGCAGCTTTAGGCGTGGCACCACCCGTTAGCGCTGTTTGAATAGCATCTTGAATGGCCTTGGATATTTTCGGCCACTGTGGGTGTGGGCCCCTCGCTTGTGCATACTTTAACTGCTCTAAGAACACTTTAAGTGCGGCATCTTTGAGGGCAATTCCAGTCTCTGGAATGGTGATATCCGATCTTGCCGGTAGCTGACCAAACTCTGGAAACAAGCGATGATCTTGCGCGGCAAAATACTCCAGTGCTTTAAAGGCGGCATCGGGATGTTTAGAGTTGGAAAAGATAGCATAGTTAAAGTCACCCATAGCAGATGAGCGCTGCGCACCTTTTTTGGGTACTGGTAATAAACTGACACCCCAATCAAACTTGGCTTCATCGATCATTCGATTAAGCTCCCAGGGACCCGAGATTACCATTGCCGCATTGCCGGCATTAAAAGTGCCGGTAGAATCCCATTGACCACGGGTCAAGGTATCGGGAGAGGCAAGCTTTTCATCCAATAACGTTTTCCATACATCTAAAGCTTTAACGACGCCTGGCTGGTTGATGTTTTTATAGCTACCGCCGGCCATTTGCGCCCAAGGTAAAAACTGAAAAGTGCCCTCCTCACTGGCTTTGGCTGAAAACGCTAAACCATAGACATTGTTACTGGGATCGTTGAGGGTGCGCGCTGCACTTAGCAATTCATCCCAAGTACCCGGTGCTTTTGCGATACCGGCTTTTTTGAACAAATCTTTATTGTAATAAAGTGCAATGGTATTAGTCGCCTTTGGCACCCCGTATAATTTACCTTCCCAGCTCACTGAATTGAGTGGGCCTTTGAAGTAATTATCGGCATTGATGGCGCTAGATGCCGCTACTTTATCGGTAATATCTAAAAAAGCACCACGGGACGAAAACAGCGCATGCTCAGGATTATCGACAGCAATGATGTCAGGAGACTTGCCCGTGGCAAATGCCCGCATAGATTCAGAGACCACATCATCGAACTGAATTCTCCTGTAATTTACTTTAATTCCATTGTCTAACTCACTAAATTCTTTAGCAAATACTTGAGCCGGCTGCACGTCACTGTCCAGTGACCAAATAGTAATGGTGACATCTTCAGCCATTGCATTCGCTGCAATAATCGAAGAGGACAGCAGTACTGTCGCCGTAAAACTTTTAAAGATATTACCCATGTTATTATTCTCCATTTATAAGGGTGCTCAAAATGAGCGTCTAACTTAGGTAGTGGTGAACAAGCCCCAAATGCTCTTCAGAGGAATATTTGGGGACTAGTTCATTACTATCCTATCGATTCATCACCGCCACCATAGGCGACATCAAGTGAGACAAAGTCTCCTCCACGGCAATTTTTCAAATAGTTTAAAGCATGAATTTGTCCGGTCATTTCCATTTCATTTTTATAAACAGGGTCATGCCACCCCTCTATATCAATTGATCCGGTGTAACCTGCTAAGCGCAGTTGCGAGATAATATCGCTCCAATTACTGTCGCCAAACCCCGGGGTGCGCATGTGCACAAACGGCTCTTTACCAAATATGCCATGCTCACGGATCACATCTTTGTAGACACTGGCATCTTTACCATGCACGTGGAATATTTTATCGCCCCACTTTCTGATCTGTGGTAACGGGTCTATTAAATACACTAACTGGTGACAAGGTTCCCACTCTAACCCCAAATTATCATCGGGCGTTTCATTAAACATCAGCTCCCAAGCATCGGGGTTGTGCGCGATATTCCAGTCTCCCGTTTGCCAATTACCGTCCATGGCGCAATTTTCAAAGGCTATTTTTATGCCTTTATCAGCAGCGCGCTTGGCTAAATCGCTCCAAATTGCTTTATACCTCGGCAAACTGTCTTCAATGGGCTTGTTTCTAATCCGTCCGGTAAAACCTGCCACACAAGTGGCGCCAAAGTGATGAGCATTATCGATGCAGTCTTTCCAGCCCTGCAAGGTCTCTAAGTCGATGGCTGTCTCTTCCAAGGGGTTACCAAACATACCTATGGTAGACATAGTGATATCTCGCTCGCCTATTGCCTCTTTGCAATGCTTACCTAACTCAGCAAGGTTTTGACCGTTGGTTGTCTGCCAAAAAAAAGGCTCAAAGCTTTCAAATCCTTGGTCTGCTATTTCATTGATGCGCTGTGCAGCCTCACCATTGGATGCACTGATCATGGTACCTATGCGCAGCGCTTTATCTGGATGATTCATTGACTCTCCTCGTTTATTAATACTCGTTGACCGGTTTCTGCGCTTTTTATCGCGGCAAAGACCATCTCTAATGAATGGATATTGTCCAAGCTTTGTGTCTCTGGGCTATCACCTTGAGCTAGCGCATTCAAGATATTGATTAATACACTGGCGTGACCTAAAGTTTCATCTTCTACAACATCACCAGAAACGTTTACGGTTATAGACGAATGAATAAACCCTTGATCATCATTGATTAAATGCGCTTCTAATTGGTCGAAGCCATCCCAAATCAAGGTGCCTTTGCTACCCATAATTCTCCAGTTTGACTCCCAACTAGTATTGGCGCCCTGTGCGCACCAAGAACCACGGTAGGTAAAAGTACAGTTATCTGAGAATTCAAAGATGGCATTAGCGCTAGCGCCATGTTTAAACCAAGAACCGGCTGGGTTGGTCTCTTGGCAATACACCGCCAACGGCTGTTTACCGCTGATAAAACGAGCGGCATCAAACGTGTGGATCGCCATATCGTGCAGCAATACATGCTCCATCTCCTCTCTAAAGCCGCCAAAGTGTGGCCCTAAAAAGAAATCGCAATGAATAGCACTGATCTCGCCCAGTACCCCGCTTGTTAAATATTGCTGAATTTTGCGGATACCCGTAATAAAACGTCTATTTTGGATAATGCTGTGAGAGACACAGGCATCAGCGGCCAACTCAACTAATTGATGAGCTTGTGTCATGTTATTGGCCATCGGTTTTTCTGAGATCACATGACAGCCGTGTTTGAGCGCACAGCGAACCACTTCAAACCTCGCCACTGGCACTACTACATCTAATACAAAATCTGGCTTGGTTTGCTTTAGGACCTGATCTAGATCCGTACTGATCAAAACATCACTGAGCTCAAACTGCTCACTGAGCTGTGTGGCTACCTCTTCAGATAAATCCACCAGTGCGACTATTTTAAGTCTGTTGCGCAATTGAGGCGTTTCAAAAATGGCTTTTAACCATCCTTGAGCCATAGCCCCACACCCTACTAAAACGGCTGTTTTCTTCAAAAATAGCTCCTACAATCTGTCTAGAACACAGAATAAATGTGAAAATTAATGACCGTAAACGTTTATGATAAAATCATTTCGACTCAGTACTGTCAATCACTTGTTGATGAATTAATCAGCAAAACTAATTAACATTAAGTAGAAAGCAAATATAATAAAAGTATAAACAAACCTTACAACTCACTTACAATGGTTATAATATTAATTTATTTCAATGAGTTAATCAGAATATTTCTAAGGGAAAAAATTAATCAGCTTTGAGTAAAGCAAAGAGTGAAAGACCGTCAAAACCTGACTGGCAACTGCGCTTCTAGGAAATAGCTGTGAACGTTCATAAATGAGTTATAACAGACTACAGCGCTGCCCCTAAGCAAAAAATCACATTAGCACAACACTGTATTTCTAGCTTTCTAGCGTCCTAAATTAGAAACCCCTGAATATCTAATGCCACTGAGCAGCGCCATTTCACGGTGCCAAGTCGCCAAATCATTTGGATTGAACCCGCTCAATTGATTATGGCCACAAGCCCTAGCCATGACCGACATCAATTCAACCGATGCATTAAAGAAATTCTGCAACTTAATCGCACTGTGCTCAACATCGAGTAGCTTGCGCAATTCCGGTTTTTGGGTCGCTATGCCTGAAGGACAATTATTGGTGTTGCACATTCTTGCTCCTACACAGCCAATTGCCTGCATGGCACTGTTTGAAATAGCCACCCCATCTGCACCAAGCGCCATTGCTTTGACAAAATCTATCGGTACTCTAAGTCCCCCGGTTATGATCAAGGTTACTCTGCCACTGGCGCCTTGGCTGTCTAAATAAAGCCTGGCTCTGGCGAGTGCAGGAATGGTCGGCACACTAATGTGATCGCGGAACATTAACGGCGCAGCCCCGGTACCACCGCCCCTGCCATCTAAAATTATATAGTCGGCCCCCGCATCTAAGGCAAACTGAATATCGCGCTCAATATGATTGGCGCTTAACTTAAAACCTATCGGTATTCCCCCTGTTTGCTCGCGCACTCCATCGGAAAATTTCGCAAAATCCTCAGGCGTCACTAAATCTTTAAAGGTGGGGGGTGAGATAGCGGGTAAACCCTCTTCAATACCGCGAACTAACGATATCTTTCCCAGGTTTTTATTGCCAGGCAAATGCCCTCCAGTCCCCGTTTTGGCGCCTTGCCCGCCTTTAAAATGAAACGCTTGTACCTTGTGTAACAATTCAGTTTTATAGCCGAACTGGGCGCTCGCCAGCTCATAGAAATAACGACTATTTGCCTGTTGCTCTTCCGGTAACATGCCACCCTCTCCAGAGCAAATACCAGTGCCTGCTAGTTCTGCCCCCTTTGCCAAAGCTATTTTTGCTTCCTCGGATAACGCACCAAAACTCATGTCAGATACAAACAGCGGTATATCCAACAGCAGTGGCTTTTTAGCTTCGGGACCGATGATTAATTGCGTGGCAACAGGCACATCTTCCTGCAGGGGTTTGCTGGCCATTTGCGCGGCCATTATTTGAATGTCATCCCAGTGAGGCAGTAAGTGTCTGGGCACGCCCATAGAAGTCATAGGTCCGTGGTGCCCAAGATTGGATAACCCTTCGTTAGCCAGTTGATGGATAAACTTTAAGGTAGGCTCTTCAATCGTGGCTTTTGGCGTTGGCATGGCACCTGTTTTGGCTTCAATGCCGGGCCCTGCTTTACCTACATCTGTTGCACTAAATTTTTTATGGGTACCATCGCAATAGGGAGTATTGGCACTGTGTTTACAATTACATAGATACGCTTGCTCATCACTTTTAGCCACAAAGTGCTTGGGGGTAAACTCGGTACCTGCGTGAGATCCATCACAAAAGGGTTGTTTAGCGGATTTTCCGCACTGGCAGTAATAATAATCA
This sequence comes from Oceanospirillaceae bacterium, assembly GCA_013215375.1. GTDB lineage: Bacteria > Pseudomonadota > Gammaproteobacteria > Pseudomonadales > Balneatricaceae > Rs1. Next base: position 57,915 of record JABSRB010000012.1, read on the forward strand.
CTGTCTTTTTTTAGACTAACTTGCTGCGGTTTATTATCCGCTACTATCGGTTTCATTGTCATTATAGCTTCCTTGTCTATACCTGTCTGCGCAGGATTTTTAATGCTCGTCTCGTGGTTTTTTCTATGAAAAACCGACCGCTTTTGGCAACGATCTTACTCTCATCTATAACACAATAAGTGTAGCTAACCTATTGTCATTAAGGGGGTGAAGAGGCAGTTAAATGCTTAGTCGGCTGGGATGTAATCAAGTGTGAAATTATTTCCTGGTTACCGTAAACGTTTGTGATAAGATGATCGATCATATTTGCGTCATTTATCAGATTTTAATGACATTTACCGCGCTGGTCTTAACAGGAACTCATAGGGATAATCACATTGGTTAATATTAAAGACCTCGCCAAACATTTAAATATCTCGATCGGGACAGTGTCGCGTGCCTTAAATAATCGGCCCGATGTTAATAAAGACACTCGAAAAAAAGTATTACAAGCTGCCGCTGATTTAGGTTATGTCGCCAATCAGTCCGGGCGCAGCTTGCGACAAGGCACTACCAATGCCATTGGTTTTTTGATCAATACCAGTGATGCGAATGAAGCCAATAGTGACAATTTTTTCATGGGTGTTATTGATGGTTTGCAATCGGCACTGGCAAAAAAACACTTAGATTTGGTGGTGCTCCCCTGCTCTAGCGATGAAGATCCTGAGGACTATCTAAAGCGTATGGTCGCGCGCAGATTAGTCGATGGCATGATTATCAGTGCGACCCACACTATCGATAAACGCATTACCTTGTTGGTTAAAAATAAAGTGCCCTTTGTCGCCTTGGGACAAAGTGATACTGGCAGTAACCATCCCTGGATAGATCTAGATTTTGAGGGCGTGGCGCAAGTCTCCATTGATAGATTTGTCAGTCGTGGTCATTCACGCATTGCCATCGCGCTCTCCCACAGTGACTTAAACTTAGGCCGATTATTTTTAAACTCCTACAAGGCTAGCTTGAAGAGGCACGGCATTGCCTTCGACCCTAAACTAGTGCTTAAAGGTGCAACCAATGATCAAGGTGGCTATGAAGTAGCTAGTCAATTACTGGAAATGGCAGATCGCCCCACCGCCATTTTATTAGTGCATGAATTAATGGCGCAGGGACTGTACCGTCGCTTAGCGGAAGATGATTTACAAGCCGGTCGAGATTTGTCGATTATAGGCTTTAGAAATTCAGCACAAGCGAGGATGTTTTCACCGAGTTTAACCAGTTTCAAACTCTCACTACAGGACTTAGGCGTTGCTCTTGCAGAGAAGTTACTCACTAGTATGGGCACTATTGAATCTAGCGAGGAACAGATTGGTAAAATATGGCCGATGCAATTGGTGGAAGGTGAAAGTGATGCACTTATTATTAACAGCAACCGTTAATAACTAAGTCTGCATCTGCTTAGCGTAAACCTTGTGTCGCCACATAAATAGCATATAAAGAAGTGCTGGCAGTAATATACAAGCGGTTTCGCTTAGGCCCACCAAATTCAATATTCGCGACCGTCTCCGGTACTAAAATTTCACCCAATAAAGTCCCTTGCGGATTAAAACACTGCACACCAGTAGCGCAGCTGGTCCATAAATTACCCGCTGTATCTATGCGAAAGCCATCGGGTACGCCTGTTTTGATGTTAGCGAAAACATCGCCACCGGATAGTGCTGTGTGATCTTGCACTGCAAAATGTCGAATATGATGCGGACCATCAGCGCGATGAGACAAGCCTGTATCAGAGACATATAAGGTTTTTTCATCAGGCGAAAAAGCCAGACCATTGGGTTTATCAAAATCGCGGGCAACCACGCTGATGTCTTTAGTATTTGGGTCCAGACGATAGACAAAACATCCTTCTTGCTGTTGATCAGACTTTTTGCCTTCATAGCTAGTCAATATTCCATAAGGAGGGTCTGTAAACCAAATGCTACCGTCACGTTTTACCACCACATCATTGGGGGAGTTGAGTGGCTTACCTTGGTATTGATCCACTAATATACTGATAGAGCCGTCTAATTCGGTACGAGTAACGCGTCTGCTTAAATGCTCACAAGTAATAAGGCGTCCTTGAAAGTCACGGGTATTACCATTGCTGTAATTAGAATGCTCTCGATAAACACGCCTACCTAAACCATCGATCCACTGATACATTTTATTGTTAGGTATATCGCTAAACAGCAGGAAGTCACCTTGGGGGAAATACACCGGTCCCTCTGTCCACAACATACCAGTGCAAAGCTTTTCTAATTTTGCATTGGGCAAACACAGTGTTAAAAATTGATCATCGTGAACTAAATAATTTGCACTCAATAGCCTTTCCTCCATTTTTAGCACATCTTACTCTTAAAAAGCCTGCTGTATGCCCCACTAGCCCATTTAACCGTGCATTTACCACCCATATTACTGCGGGTAACCGCGGTATGCTGCGCGGCTTACTCTACAACTGATCTGCTAGGACTGTTAACTACTACTATATTTTTGTGTTTAAATGCAGTGTTGATATCTTATCCAAACCTAGGTTTTTACGTGAAATAGACCAAGTACCTATCCTTCGCTAATAGAAACACCAACCGCGTTATCATCCTAATTATTGATCAAATATCAGTGAATTATGATAGTTAAGTGCCTCGCTGCTCTTTGTCAGCCCAAGCTAGGTATGTAACATATTTTTCATCTCCCCAGCTATGGAGGTTAAATGCACAAGCTAGATAATAAAGATCTATTACATCGTATTCTCGCTATTTCAAGGGCGATCGCTGGACAATTAGACTGCCAAAGTGTACTGCGCGAAATTGCCGGTGAAGTGAATAAATTGTTTCACTTTGATCATATGGATGTCGCCATCATGCTTGCAGATGGCGTCAACAGTATTTCCTACGAAGTAGGCTTACAAACGCAGTGGGGGGAACTTGTCACTGGGGCACGACCTATTATGTTAAGCCCAATACGCACTTTATTGCAGGGAGAAGTGCCCTATCTATTAACCGGAGATGCCCTAGCGGATGACAGATTCCATTTTGATGGTGCTTTTGATGGACCCATTTTCGCCGCAAAACTCAGAAGCCGAGTGCACGTTCCCCTGTATGTTAATGGCTCGCTCTCGGGCGCATTAAACATTAGCAGCCATCTTAAACACGCCTACACAGAATACGATGTTGAAGTTGCACAATGCATTGCCGACTTATTAGCGCCGTATTTTTATGCCCTCTCTCAAACAGAGCAAGCCAAAAAAGCGGCACTTGGAGAAAGCCATGCACGTAATAGTGAAAAAATGCTGCGCTTAGGCGCCCTGCAGTTAACCCAGGGAATGGAACAAGAGCGTAAACGTCTGGGTATGGATTTACACGATCAAACACTGGCAGATTTAACCCGTTTATTACGCCATGTCGCTGTTCTCAGACGTGCTGATAATGCATTAGAAGCGCCGTTTTTATCCATTGAAAAAGAGCTAGATACTTGTATAAATGAGCTGAGAAATATTATTGAAGATACCAAGCCTGGGGTTTTGGAACTGTTTGGCTTCGCCCAGGGGGTTGAGGCCCAACTGGAGCGCTGTGTCGCTGGAGTAAAGCCTGATATTTCAATTGCAGTGATTGATCATAGTAATGATTATTTAGATCAGATCGACACTTCGCAGCGTACTACCATCTATCGTATTGTGCAGGAGGCGATCAATAATGCGGTTAAACACAGCGCTCCGACATCGGTACAAGTTGAAATTTCTAAAGCCACTAGCAGCTTACGTATTGCCATTATTGATAATGGGGAAGGTCTCAATATAGACCCACATAATAATGTGGGTGGTTTAGATAATATGAAAGTGCGGGCCGCTCTCGTTTCATCGACACTCAGTTTTAACAAAAACCCTGAGAACTCTGGGACTAAAGTGGTACTAGACATACCTTACAAAGCGTTTAATAATCTACCAGCATCAATCAAATAATAATAAATACACAAGGATTTAACCATGAACCTGTTAATCACAGAAGACGACCCACTACATAGATCGTATTTACGCAGTGTCATTGTTAAAGCCCTACCGGAGCTAACCAGTATTTACGAGGCAGAAGATGGCGATGATGCCATTGCGATAGTGAAAGAAAAGTCCATTGATTCCGTGGTAATGGATCTGCAAATGGCACGTACTAATGGCGTTGATGCCGCCAAGAAAATCTGGCGAGATTTCCCTAATACCCGTATTCTATTTTGGTCAAACTATTCCGGAGAAGCTTATGTTCGGGGAGTTTCTCGTATTGTGCCAAAGGGCGCTGTATATGGTTATCTGATTAAATCTGCCAGTGAAGAGAGCTTAGAACTCGCGGTACGTGGGATTTTTCTACAAGATCAATGCATTGTTGATCGCGAGGTACGTGGCATTCAAATGCGCACCGAAAACACTTTAGAGGGTTTAACCGATGCCGAATTTGAAGTGCTTTACGATATCGCTGTAGGGATGACAGATCATTCCATTGCCTGCATGAGAAATATGTCAACGCGGGGTGTGCAAAGTCGCTTAAAACATCTATATGATAAGTTGATCTTAGATAGTAAAGAGCAAACGCCGGATATTGGACCGCTTTACAATTCTAGAACCCGCGCAGTGGCCATCGCTCTGTCTAGAGGTTTATTAAATGTCGAGGGCCTGAAAGCTCGGCAGGCTGATCTAGATCGTTGGTTGTCTAGTGTGCGCCCAAGTACGCACTCGTAACGAGGCTGATCCAATCGTTCGAAATAAACTAGCTTTTAAGTATTAAATCGGGGAACAGAGCGTGATTAAATCTCTATTAATTTTATCTTTAAGTTTTTTCTCAGTACTACTGCAAGCGGAACCTGTGAGTAAAAGTTATTGGGGAGATAAAGCCATAGGCAGCCATGACACCGTGGCATACCATCAAGATGCGGTTAAAAAAGCACATAAAGCTGTCACAGGCAACCAACAATTTATCGTTAAATACAGCGGCGCTAATTGGTATTTTGTCTCTGCCGCATCCGCGGCAAAATTTGCACAAGATCCAGATAAATATAAACCACTGTTCAATGGTTTTTGTGCCAATGCCTTAAGCTTAGGAGAAGGACTAGTGCCAACCAACGGTAAAATTTGGGAGTTCTTCGGTGATCAACTGCATCTGTTTTATGCAGAAGCCGGTCGGCAGCGCTGGTTAACGGGTGATTGGCAGCAGTACCAACAAGTGGCGCACAGTGCTTGGGCGGGTTTAAAAGATAAATAATTACTTAGAGAAGGCTGTTTAACAAAAGCGCCCTATCTTGTTTATTTTATGAATAAAAAAGATAAGGCACTCTACTGTTAAGCGCCCTGGTTAAATCATTCTTTTACGGATATTAACCACTAGTACTTCAGCCATAATCACTACGGCAAAAATAGCCAGTAGCGAAGTAGCCACTTGCTGCCACTGGAATAAATTCATCGAATCATTTAATACCACGCCAATCCCACCTGCCCCCACTAAACCTAATACGGCAGATTCGCGCACGTTAATATCCCAGCGAAACAACACGATGCTGTAAAACGCTGGCATCACTTGCGGCCAATAACCTTTGCACATCACCGCTCCCCAGGGTGCACCCGTGGCGCGCAGTGCCTCTATAGTGCCCATATCAATTTCCTCCAGCGCTTCTGCCAACAATTTACCGACAAAACCTACCGAGCGAAAAGCAATAGCAAGTACCCCCGCAAGTACACCTGGGCCAAATATAGCGACAAACAACAGTGCCCAAACCAGCGAATTTACCGACCTTGAAGAGACTAAGAAAAACCTGGCAATCCAATGTGCAATAGGTGATGCAACGATGTTGGAAGCATTGATCAGCGCCAGTGGAATAGCGATGAACAACGTCACTAAAGTGCCTAGCGTTGCTATATTTAAGGTCTCTATAATAGCGGCGTGTACCGTTAACGGGTAAAAGGCGATATCGATGGGCCACATTCTGTTGAACATATCCATCATTTGTTCCGGCGCATCATAGAAAAACTCAGGGATAATTTCTACGCTGCGCATCGACATAACCAGTGCGAGCATAAACAGCAGATAGACACTAAAACGCGAGAGTTTTTCTTTGAGGGTGAAACGTTGCCAATGGTGATCTATTTGCGACATTGAAAAACCGTCCTAATCAAGGTTGATAAAAATTCCCAGAATAAAATAAGCGCGATAATTGTGATTAATATCGCCGCGACAAAATCATAATCAAAACGCTGAAAAGCGGAGAATAAAGTCCCGCCTAAACCACCGGCACCAACGATACCGACCATGGTTGAATTGCGTAGATTAGAGTCAAACTGGTAAGTGGCAAAGCCAATAAAACGCGAGAATACCTGTGGCACGACCGAGAACAAGATGACATTAATAAACCCAGCGCCTGTTGCCTGAATCGCTTCTACTTGTTTAAAAGAGATTTCCTCTATCGCTTCGGCAAACAACTTAGCAATAAAACCAATAGTGGCAATGATTAAAGTCAAAATACCAGCCAAGGCACCAAAACCTACCGTTTTAACAAACAAAATGGCGATGATAACGGGATGGAAAGACCGGCATATCGCAATAAAGCCCCGCACGGGTATAGTCACCCAGTTAGGCATGAAATTTCTCGCGGCCAACAAACCAATGAACAGTGAGAAAAAAATGCCCACGGTACTGGCAATCACCGCTATTTCCAAGCTCTCGATTAAGCCTTCTAACAGTAATTTCCAGCGCTCAAAGTTAGGGGGAAACATCCTATCGAGGAGTTTATCGGCATGTCCTAATCCTTCAATAAAGCGCTGCCAGTCTAATCCCAAGGTATTGATCGAATACACCAGATAAATAATAGCAACGATACTAAGTACACTGTGCCAAGGTTTACGTGGAAAAGGGTTGGCATGTACTGTGGTGGGTACAGCTTTTAATCCAGCCATGACTCTCCCCCATATATTTGCTTCAAAATATCATCACTGATGTCTTGTGGTGGTCCATCGTAAATAATGTAGCCATTGGACATACCGATAATGCGCTTGGCAAAGCGTTGCGCCAATTTCACATCGTGCATATTGACCAGCGCCGGGATGTTTTTCTCTGCTGCAAAGCGCTCTAGCAGCGACATGATCTCTACGGCGGTTTTAGGGTCAAGTGATGAGGTGGGCTCATCGGCTAAGATAATACGGGGGTCCTGCATCACAGCACGGGCAATGCCCACTCGCTGGCGCTGCCCGCCCGACAAACTATCGGCACGTTTATGGGCTTGATCAGTGAGGCCCACCGCTGCCAATAACTCGAACGCGGTATTTATATCTTGCTGGCTGTATTTTCTACGCCAAGCTTGCCATGAGCTCATATAACCTAATCGGCCACTGAGCACATTTTCGATCACACTGAGGCGCTCTACTAAATTATATTCTTGAAAAACCATCGCCACTTGACGACGCAATTGACGCAGTTTTTTACCGCTGGCATTGGAACTGTCTTGGCTATTAATTATAATTTTGCCCCCGCTGGGGGTTACTAGGCGATTTATGCATCTTAATAAGGTGCTTTTACCTGTACCAGAGGGGCCGATAATCGCGATGATGCCGGGTTGCTCTATGCTGAAACTAATCCCTTTCAGAATAGGAATGCCTTGGGTGTATTCTTTTTTTAAATCTTTGATATCTAGGTAGCTTTGCATTGCTGTCATCGCTTGAGTCCTAAAGTAATATTTGACGGAAAATGGCTTAAAGATATTCATCTATCGGATGTCGTTGGCGAGTAGCTAAAGCTACCCGCCACACTAAAACAGGACAAATGTGTCTGAAGTTGTCAGATCAGTTGGTCAGCGATAGATGAATGTGAAACATTGATGAACGCGTTTTTAACCCGCTTTCTGTGCCGCTAGTGCCTTGGCACGTTTTTTAGCCGCCTTTGCCGCATCTTTTTCTGCCAATTTCTTAAGACCTTTCTTGGTGTAAGCAGTACCTGTGGCGTGTGCAATATCACGAATCACTGCCCAGTCTTGTTGATAAGTGACAGGGTAAAAACGATCGGCGCCGCCAAAGGTTTTAGACATTTCTGCAGAGAAGCGGAAGGTTGAAAATGCCTCTTTGATTTTAGCGACCAGCTCAGGTTTTAGATCGTGTGCATAACCAAAAGAAGAAGTGGGAAAACGTGGGCTAGTGTAGATAATGCGGAAGTCATCACCATTGATGCGACCCGCGCTAACCATGCGATTAAACACATCAGATGCGACGGGTGCTGCGTCGTAATCTCCGGATAATACGCCCATGATTGACTGATCGTGCTTGCCCGAGTACTTTACTTTGTAATCTTTATCAGGGGTTATTCCCTCACTCGGGAACAGCGCACGCGGTGCTAAATTACCTGAGTTAGAAGAGGCAGATGTATGAGCAACTAACTTGCCTTTCAAATCGGCCATGGTTTTAATCGGGCTGTCTTTCTTGACGATAGTAATCAGGTTGTAACCTTGAAAACCATCGGCAGTGCCTTTCACTGCGAGGGGCACAAAGCCACCCAAATTTACCGCATAGCCGGTAGGGCCGGTCGAGAAACCAGCGATGTGTAACCGCCCAGAGCGTATTGCTTCCACTTCTGCAGCATTAGAGTGAACGGTGTAATAAACCACTTTTTTACCGGTTAAAGCGCTTAAATGCTGTTGAAAGTCGGCAAAGGCATCTTTGTAGACAGCGGGATCTTCAACGGGAGTGTAGGTAAAAACTAAGGTGCTTGGATCGCGCCATTTACTGGCATCCTTTGGAGAATCTGCCACTAAATCTTTATTTTCATCGCAGTATTTATCATCCAATACGCCTCTGTGTGCGCATTCACTAGCTTGTACCAAGCTTGCGCTCAAAGACAGCGAGCCCAGCAGCAATAGCCCAGGTAAAAATTTTGCTATGTAAGATGTATTCATTATATTACCTTTAATTTTTGTTGTTGTTATAGCCTTGATTCAGGCGAGTAATAGAATTACTCATTCTATACATTGCAAGTGAAATGCCAAATCGTATAAATTGTTAAAATTCAAACAGTTAAATATTTAACATTATTAATAAACACTATAAATCAGACATAATTGTCCGTTTTAATGATGGCTATTTCTCATAAATGTCTGAAATTTCATTTATAAAAATTTTTATCTAACTGGTGTTTTTTCATTTTCCGATACAATGTTTTAGTGGTTAAATTAAGCAATTGTGCCGCCTGACTAACCTGGCCATTGGCATTTTTTAGGCCCTGTTCTAACAGTACCCGTTCAAACTGCACCATGCGTGCCTCATAATTTGCTTGATCTGCATTCACTGCGCTCACAGCACTTTGCTCAATGCCTAAAACAAAACGATCGGCGGTGTTTTTAAGCTCGCGTACATTGCCAGGCCAGGTATGTTGCATCAGTAAATCGGTAAACTGGGCACTAGCGACTGGCATAGCAGCGTTATATTCTAGGCAAGCTTTATTCACGTAATGCCAAAATAGCGGTAATATATCTTCAACACGCTCACTCAAAGGCGCGATAGTGATGGATGCCACATTTAAACGATAAAATAAGTCTTTTCTAAACTTCCCCTGATCACCAAGCACCTCAAGATCATCTTTACTGGCGGCGATCACGGTCATTTTGACAGCAATGGTTTGAGTGCTCCCCACCCTCTCTATGCTGCGTTCCTGTAATACCCGCAACAGTTTTATCTGTACTGATATCGGCATGGATTCGATTTCATCCAAAAATAAAGTACCGCCATCTGCCGCTTCGATTTTTCCGATATGACGTTTATTCGCACCGGTAAAAGAGCCCGCTTCATGGCCAAACAACTCACTTTCAATCAAACTCTCGCTCATACCGCCACAGTTGATGGCGATAAAACGTCGCTCTCGCCTATCACTGTATTGATGCAAAGCACGGGCAACTATGTCTTTGCCAGCTCCAGTGGCACCGTAAATGATCGTGTCCACATTGCTTTTAGACAGTGCTATCACTTGCTTACGTATCGCCTTGATAGAAGCTGATTCGCCGATAATGAATTTATCGATACCCGATAATTGTTGTAAATTTTGTTTTAACTGCCGGTTTTCCAGTATCAATGCTCTTTTATCCACGGCGCGGCGCAACTGGCTGATTAGGTACTCAGGCTGTAACGGTTTTTCAAGAAAGTCATAAGCGCCCTCGCGCATGGCCTGCATAGCCATCGGAATATCTCCATGACCACTCATCAACAGTACTGGGATGTCACTGTCTAATAGTTGCAAACGATTTAACAGGGACATACCATCCATTTTAGGCATGCGTACATCGGTTAAGACCACCGCAGCGCTTTCAGGGGCTAAACTGCTCAATGCGTCTTGTGCACGCTGATAGCTGCGCACTTTAAACCCCTCCAATGTCAGCATTTCGGCAAGTGCTTCAATTATTTCGCTGTCATCATCAATGATAACTACATACATTTCTTGTTTCATACCGCCTCTGCTAGCTTTAAAATTACCGTAAAACAACTGCCAGACCCCAGAGTCGATGACACTTGTATTTGACCGCCAAACCCTTGCACTATGCTCTCACTAATGGACAGCCCAAGCCCCAGCCCTTCCCCTGATTCTCGGTGGGTATAAAAGGGATTAAACACCGCTGTTAAGTGCTCCGGTGCGATGCCGATACCATTGTCAGTCACTTGCAAGTACAGCAAATCTGTTTTTGGTATGACTTTAATGGTTATATCGCGCTTTGCACAATCTTGCGTCGCATCAATCGCATTACTAAGTAGGTTCACCAATACTTGCTCTAATCGTATTGGCTCTGCCAAAACCGCGGGAGTGTCAGCACTTGGCGCATAACAGATCTGACAGTGTTGATCGCGCAACCTATTACTCATCAACTCCAATGCCTCACCGATGACTTGGTGAATATCAACGGCTAACAGTTCTGTTCCCGCCCTATGAGTGAAGGATTTTAAATGACGAATAATCAGCCCGGTTTTTTTCAACAGCGAGGCGATTTTACTGTGAGTGTGTTTTACCGCCTGTAACTCGCCTTTTGCTAAACGCAGCCCAGCGATGTGCAAATGGCTGCTAATCGCCGTTAACGGCTGAGAAATCTCGTGGGTAATACCAACGCTAAGCTGGCCAAGCGCCGCCAGTTTAGCCGCTTGAATTAATTCATTTTGTGTCTCTTTCAGCTGTTTTTCAGCCTGTACCCGCTCCTCAATTTCTGCAGCCAAGCGTTTATTAGTGCGCTCAACCTCTATGGCAGTATTTTGAAAATGCTTTAAATCTCTGGCCATTGACGACACTTCATCATTACCGACAATACGGATATCCGTATCTAATTTTGCCGAGGCAATCGAGCGCATATTGTGCTGTAATTCTAAAATACGCTGTAATACATTACGGCGCACATAAAACCAAGAGATAGCCAAGGCAACCAGGAAACTAGCCAAAGACAACACTAAGCTGCTTTGCATATTGCGGTTAATAGAGGCAATCTCGCGCTTTAAAGAATTGCCAATACGTTCATTAGTACTATCGGTATAAAGGTTAACTTGAGCCGCAAGTTGACGAATGTGATCTAAACTATTTTGTAATAAATAACTCTGCTGATAGCGTGAGTCCAATTGCTGATTTTGCAGTTTAAACAAATCGCCACTGCGGTTGCCAATGATCAGCAGCCGATTAAGTTGTGCCTGTAGCTCACTCCCAAAAAAGCGCTGCGGCGCCCGTGATAGATGCAGGTTTATCTGCGCCTCCATTACCTCTAAACGCAGGAAAGTATAATCTAACTGATTGAAAGTAGTATCATTAGCGGCCTTTTCGACTAAACCTGCGAAGTAGTGAAGCTTGTTGAGTACCGCTACTTTACCAGAGTCATTGTCCCAGCCAGGGAGCTGTTCAATGCCGGCGATTACTTGATTAAATAGCGGGAAAATACGTTGCGATTGCAGCTGTTGCTCGCGGTTTAACTGTTCGCGGCGCTCAACACTTTGGTAGAGCAAATTGACACTATTGCTAATCTGGGCAATCAGCTCACGAAAATAATGATCGTAATCCGCAAGGTTGCGCATCAGTACATCCATGCTAGAAATCGCATCACTTAGCTGCGCCATCGCCTGCTGGCGCAATACATTTGACTCAGCAGTCACTAGCAGTGGTGCAGTAGCAACGATGAGACGACTTTTATCATTTAATCTCGCGGCGGCTTCAAGCCCTGGGATGTCTTGCTGTTGCAGTAGTTGTAACTTATCACGTAAGTTCAAAAACGTATGGGCTGATAATACACTCACCAAAATAGTAATGGATGAGATCAGCACAAATGCCAGAAACAGTCGCCCACCAATACCTAAGTGCGGTAACCAACGCATTTTTTGTTTCTTCATGTCTAGCCTGTTTTTTTATTGTTTTTATAACGATTGTTATCACTCTTGAATGCTTAACACATACGCCTTAGTGATCCGTTGAAAGATATTCACAAGATGAATTAATAACTCAAGTAATGCCTTTAATGCAATGATTTAATGGAATGTTTTTTGTGAACTGTTATGAATCGGTTGTCCAATAAGTATGTAAAGCGAGCAAGGTACAGTATGCAATACAGGGAATGTTCATAACTGAGCAGTGGCTGATCCTTGTTAACCTCTCTAATGCAATTTGCATAGAAATATTCAATATCAAATGACGTACTTACGTTTTAACCATGGTAATAGGTAGTCGTTTTGTTCCCCAATTACCGGGCTGCCCGTCAAATACTCCCACCATTTTTTCTGAGCAGTAAAGGCATTCCCCCTGCCCGTTCAAATGCCACTGGCCCAATTGATACTGAGTGCGCTCAATGACTAACTTAGCGCAATTATTGCAATAACTCGAGCCACTAGCACTGTGTTGCACATTACCGGTGTAGACATGATTGATGCCCGCTTGCAGCGCTATTTCACGTGCCCGCAACAGAGTTTTCAAGGGGGTTCGTATTATATCCAGCATTTTATAATCGGGATGAAAAGCGCTAAAATGCAGTGGCACATTGGCGCCTACATTCTCTACATACCATTGGCAAAGTGATTCAAGTTCCTGTTGTGAATCATTCTCCCCGGGAATTAACAGATTAGTCACCTCCAACCAAACCTTAGTATCGGTGACCAGATATTTGAGCGTCTCTTTGACGACTTCCAGTTGGCCGCCACAGATCTTTTTATAAAAACGACTATCAAAGCCTTTTAAATCGATATTGGCCGCATCCATATATTTAAAGAATTCAATTCTGGGATCTGCATTGATAAATCCCGCACTCACCGCCACTGATTTAACGCCCTGCTCTGCACAGGCCTGGGCAACGTCTATGGCATACTCCATAAAGATAACCGGATCATTGTAAGTGTAGGCAATACTGCGAGCGCCAGTTTGTAGACAAGCCTTTGCCAACATCTGCGGGCTGGCACTGCTGGCCAAGGTATCCATTTTGCGTGATTTACTCATGTCCCAATTTTGGCAGAACTTACAGGTTAAGTTGCAACCCGCAGTACCAAAGGAGAGTACTGGTGTGCCGGGTAAGAAATGATTTAGCGGCTTTTTCTCAATTGGGTCGACACAAAAACCGCTAGATCTGCCGTAACTGTGTAGTCGCAGCTGTTGGTGCTCAACGCCGCGTATATAACAGAGCCCACGCTGGCCCTCTTTTAACTGACACAAATGGGGACACAAATCACACTGAATTTTGCCATTATCTAATGAGTGCCAGAATTTCGCCGGGTGTGATAGCTGCATATTAATCCCCTTCTCATCTATTTAGATAAGTATTGGCCCTAACCCGAATATTGCATGCTATATCCGAGCTAGCAGCTTTCTTTACCAAATACTTATTAACTGGGCAATATCATGATTCGGTTGACGCTGAAGAACTGATTTCAAAAACACTTATTTGAGACTATAGTCTAGATACTAAATAGTGAAATGCGAGTCTAGTATGAAGCTTAAACACAGTGCCGTAGCCGGCTCATTTTATCCCGCAGACCCAGAACAATTAAGTAAACTTTGCCTAGATTTATTAGCCTCTAATCCCTGCCCAGGGGATAAACCTAACGCCATTATTGTACCCCATGCAGGATTTATATATTCAGGGAGGATTGCGGCTCTGGCATACAATAGATTACAGCCCTATTTAAATGATTTTAAACGTATTTTTATATTCGGCCCCGCGCATAGAGAAGGCTTTGATTATTTAGCAGCACTAGATGCTTCTCTGTGGCGCACCCCTTTAGGGGATGTTCATTTAGATAGAGATTACACTAAGCGATTGGTTGATAAAGGCTGGCTGCAGTATTTTGATAAAGCGCATCAGCAAGAGCACTCACTGGAAGTACAATTACCACTATTACAGAGTATAGGTTTACAAGACATCCCCATCATCCCGATTGTTGTGGGTCGCGCACCCGCTGAGAAAAGCGCTGCGCTGATGCAGTTATTATTGGAAGATGAGCATAATTTGTTGGTCATCAGCTCTGATTTGAGTCATTTTCAGCCCTCCTTACAAGCAGAGCAAACAGATAGAAACACCATCGCCAAAATAACAGCCTTAGACAGCGATATATCACCACGACAAGCTTGTGGCTGTTATCCACTGAACGCACTGTTGCAAGTTGCAGAAAAAATGCAGCGACGCGTTGAAGCTCTTGGCTACTGTCACTCAGGCGATAGCAATGGCAATAAAGACTCTGTGGTCGGTTACTCGGCATTTGCATTGACTGCACGATACTCCCCTCCAAGAAAATCACTGTGTTCCAAGTCTGTTGATGAGTTTATTCCCAAACAGAGCAAGCAATACACTGCGACACAAAAAATTGAGATGTTAACAATAGCGAGACAGGCCATACAACAAGCTTTTTCCAATAACAACAGAGCACCAAAGAGCCAGTTACAGCAAGCAGATTATTTACAACCAGAGCGCAGTTGTTTTGTCAGTTTAAAGGCACCTGGCAAAAAAAATCCGAATCAGATGCAGCTGCGCGGCTGTATCGGTAACTTAAAACCTAGGGGTTCACTGTTTCAGAGCATCCGTCGCAACGCTAACTTAGCAGCTTTCGAAGATCACAGGTTCAGCCCCTTACAGGCAGATGAACTCGACAGTGTAGTGATTGAAATATCAATCTTAAGCCCAGCTAAAGCAATTAATGTAAAGGGACAAGCAGAGCTTTTAACTTTGTTAAAGCCAGGGGTGGACGGCTTGATACTAAGTTGTAAAACACAACAAGCAACCTTTTTGCCCTCAGTTTGGCAACAGTTGCCAGACCCACAACAATTTGTGGCACAGTTGAAAATAAAAGCAGGGCTAAAAGCTGATTTTTGGTCCAAGGATATGCGATGCTTTATCTATCAAAGTATTAATTTTTCAGAGCAGAGTAGTGATTAGAGATGATCACAATAGCGGCGTTTTTCAAGGGAGTTGTCGCCTAAAGCGAGGATGTAATTACTAGCTGAATGTTAAATTAATAACATCCAGCTTACTCTTTGTATGTATTTTGTACAGAGAAACATGACTGTCCCTTTGTGGTGTTTGTGGTGTTTGTGGTGTTCACTGAAAAGGTTAAAAATTATATCTTTAGATATTATAATTCGGTGAGACCGCATTCTCATAATTTAGGTATATCACCGAATGCAAAGGAAGAATTTTATTGGGGAACCTCGAATTGGTTGGCCAAAAAAAGTTGACCACTACATTTTGTCTATGGATTATCATCAGAATAAAATCTCTTGAAATTTTCTTTCTCAACTTTTCTGCCGGGAAACACACCTAACACCCTGGCTATGTTAGGCATTGAACCAAAAGAATCGTAATATGATAAACTACTTCTTACAGGGGCTTTAAAATCGATCATAATTACACCATTGGCCTGTCGATGGTGCATATGTATTTCGGAATATTTCAATACATTTTCTTTTGAAGTATTTCCATCCACAATAGCCCCCCCAAAATCAACAGCATAAGGATAACTCATATTGTCATAGGGGATATTCCTACCAGTAGGAGAAGCACCATTGTTAGCAGATAAATAAAGCCTTATTATCTTAACAGGCCTATCTTCGTACGCCACATAGGGACCTTTATTATGAGGCCTCTGTACTTCAACATCGATGCCGTAATCCATGTATATAAATCTGCTTTTACCCCACATTTTTCCATCCCCTCGTCCTACTATTTCTCCTGAAATATAATTATCACCCAGAACTTTAGCCCATTCCTTAAAAGGTTGAGTGAAATCTAACTCTTTGCCGTCCCAATAAAGCTTGTCTTTTGTTACCAGCATTCGTACTTTTTTAGCAGAGGTATTGCTGTTTTGATCCAAGGTTTCTGGCTTAATATCACATAGCGTATTGACTACGTTATTACAGCCTAATTCATTGGCTACTTTTGTGACTTTTTTTAGAGATTCAGTTAATGTTGATAGACTAAATATATCACTGGAATAAACCATTCCAATTGGCCATATAATAAGTGCAAAACAGATGCTTACCATTAATCTCATTTTCCAAACTTCTCTCTTAACTCTCTAATCACTTTATTTCCTTCATTATTCTTTCTTGCTAATGCCATTAGTGTTGACACTTCTTGATCGACAGCTTTTCCAGACAATGAGCTTTTTTGCATCAATGCTTCAAACTCTAACTGTTCATCCTCAAAATGACCTTTATAAGCCATCGCTTTTTTCAGTTTCTCAGGGTTATTAGCACACCATTCTTTAATTTTATCAAATATTAAATAATAAGGATGAAGTGAATGAGTATAATGATGTTTCAAATATTTTTGTGGGATTTTATCCGGATGAATAATAAAGTGATCTGCTTTGTTTTCTAGTTCCTCAGATGAACTGTTAGATTGAAGTAAATCACTATAATGCAAACCAATATTTCTGACCATTTCTATCCCACACAGAGCCGCTATTTCATGTAGAGGATGATCATCGGGATCTTTCGCCAATTGTGTATGACTAGGATCTGTAGGCAGCGCCTTACTTTGAAAGTGTTTCATCCCATCCAATATCTGCCTAGCGATGCCGGCGACTAAATAATTAATGAGATAACTGATGCCATACATCAACTTAGCTAGGACGTATTTAGGCACCGTTGTCAACTCGTCTAACGATTCAGCTATTTTGATCGCTTCAGCTGCTGTATAAGATGACGTATCTTTATCTTCAATCTCTTCTGATGGACCTAAATTGACGATCCAATCTTGCATGTCTTTTAGTATATTGGCCGGTTTTGCATAATGCAGTAATGAATTTAATGCTTCAGGATTATAATCCCTCAATAATGTTATTAAGAGGGAAGTTATAGGACAGGCATATTTAATACTATATGAACCAAACACATCAAAATCAATAAACTTTATCGATAATTTTTGAAATGTACTTCAATGAGGAAATTTACAATTATTTTGTTCTAAATCAGCTTATTACAAACAATAAAAACTACACTTATCAGTGTATGATCCAGTCTCTTTAGCCAATAAATTACACTAAGTAGGAAATAACTTACTGCTAATTCCTATCCCCTTAATCCATTTTATAGCGAGCTTTTTAGCATGTTCTCGCATGACATCACACTTACCAATCGCCCAACTAAATTGATGTGCACCTTTAGGTTGCATAGCCTTGTGCCATTGCTCACCATCGATACCTAATCGTACTAATATTGGCGGTAAACGACTCTCTATCGCACCCCGTTTGTCTTCCCTTATCGCACGCCCACTCCAATCTACAAGTTCTAGATACTCTCGAT
Organism: Oceanospirillaceae bacterium; assembly: GCA_013215375.1. Classification (GTDB taxonomy): domain Bacteria; phylum Pseudomonadota; class Gammaproteobacteria; order Pseudomonadales; family Balneatricaceae; genus Rs1. The sequence continues at coordinate 75,680 of JABSRB010000012.1, forward strand.
ATAAATAGGGAATCTGATCTGCTAGTGGTCTGCCTTCTGCAACAAATTCTTTTAAGAATGGATTCTTAGGTCGATTATCAGACTCCTGCAAGTTATTTGGTTCTCTCTTAATCTGATCTTCATCTATTCTTTGCTTGATCGATGTGAATTCTGATGCCTCTGGCGTATCAGCCATCATTGCTCGAATAGGGTTTAACTCAACATAAGCCATACAAGTCAGTAATGCCTGTTCATCAAGCAAAGCTTGGCTTTTGAAACGCCCTTCCCAGAAATGACCTGTGCAATTATCCTCAAAATTTGCTTGGCGAGCTATAGGTTCATTGAGCGCCCGCATAAACCAACTGATATCTTCTAATCGTTCTCGCCATTTGGCAACTATTTCAGCGATTAGCTCATGATGCTCTTTGGTAAGTTCTTCACCAGCGATGAAGCGCTGAATAATATCTGGGCCTTTATAGATCTTTCGCCAACGCACTATTACTTCTTGATCACTAAGCGAATCTATTTCTTTCTTATTAATATATAAAACAAGATGATAGTGATTGGACATAATCGCATAGGCACAGATATCAATACAAAACACCCCTTCTATCTTGGCGAGACGATCAAGCATCCACTGCCTACGATGCTCAAAGTCTTGTTGGGTGGTTTTATCAAAACCACAAAGGAATGCTCGCCTTACTACCCGAGAAATACAGTGGTAATAAGGGGTATCTTGACAGCAGATTTGCTGCGAACGTGCACGAGTCATAAATACCTCCTGCTCAGGACTTCTTTCTCCGAACTAGCTGAATGTTAAATTAATAACATCCAGCTTACTCTTTGTATGTATTTTGTACAGATAAACATGACTGTCCCTTTGTGGTGGTCATCAGTGGCTAATACTTTACTCCCAAGACCGTTAGATTCAATTAATCCGTGTCTGTCCTTTATTAGCGTTCTCTCAGTTAAGATTCAGTTAACCCGCATCTGTCCTTTATTAGCGTTAATTTACTCTTCTAATTCAATCCAGCCAGAGTCAGGGTCGTTTCCGAAACAATCTAGCCCAGCGAAGGCTTTATACGTATGTTGGCAATAATAGCCTCGATAAATCGCTAGCGCATCTTCAGGTAACTGCACTTGCGATTCCCACTCATGGGACGAATTGGCATCTAGTACTTGCGCCCCTGTCACCTCTATTTCTAGATCAAGCGTATAATTTGATGCCCCTACTGTTTCTGATCTACGGTACTCATCTCCATCTTGATCATACACTACGTCTATATCAGGTACTTCTAACTCTTCACAGCCAACCACTCTTAAATATACTCGGCTCACTTTAACAGCAGCATCCCCTGTTTTTGCCTGGATTGTGATATTAAAAGGTTCTGTAAATGATAGACTTTCGCACTGAAGAGACACTTGAGCCGCATTACCTGTCACTGCATTTTTCATTGCTTTTATTTTGCTAAAAAATCCCACATTCTCTCCTTGTAGGTATAAATAATACGATTTATTTATACTATCTTCCTATTATTGAGTATTTATAGCACACCTGAAGCTTATGTGTGGGCCTATAAGGTGAACGCCCTCTCGTAATGGGTTGTTTTTCACCCAATCAATGTCCATAGGTACCCTTCCGTATACGTGACTGTATTCAGGTGAGTGAGATATGCTCCCCCCTCTTCTCACCTTTTCAGTTCCTGTTTTAGGCCCCTGTGGATCTTGTACGGGCGATTTTTCATAATAATTCTTCGCATACCAATCAGCAACCCACTCACTACTGTTGCTACTTAGATCATAGATTCCTAAAGGGTTCGGAGGATAGGTCCCTACAGGCATTACGTACGGGTCATGATCCTCCATATTCTCACCTTTTATAAAGGTTCCGGTGTTTGTTGCATACGCAATGTTTGCACCTCTGTTTCTCGCTGCATACTCCCATTGAGCTTCTGTGGGCAATGCATATTTTTTTCCCGATACTGTAGCCATCCACTCACAAAACAATTGCCCGTCGTACCAGTCTGCGGCTACAGGTAAGTTTTCTGTTCTTTTATATTTTTCTAAATAATTAGGCTTTCGTTTCGTATTAGCTAAAAACACTTCATATTTTTCATAAGTAATCTCGTATTTTCCCATCCAAAAATCAGACAACTTCACTAAATGAACATGTTTATTGTCTTTGCGACCACTCCAATAATCAAAGAACTTGTTCCCATTTGCATCAATGAATTCATTACCGGCATCACCCATCATAAATTGACCGCCTTTTACGAAAATCATTTCAGTATCCAAGATTTCAATCAATTCGTTAATTTTTTCCTCATCTGTACATCCTGTGAGGATAACGACTGATAGTAATAAATTTGCTTTAATACCCATTATTCAAACCTTATTCACTATAATTTTTAATGTTATGAGGATCTAAATGAAGTCGACGTTAATTCAATCTATTTCTAAATATATCAAATCTAAATCTATCTCGAGCAGTCAAAAAATTTCTCATTCGGTATAAACCATTACTTTGGCTTATATCAGATTTCCCATTGATAGTTACCCTTTCACAAATTTTACTTAACTCTCTTTTGCTTTTGATAGTCTTAATTAATATCCACAACGCATCCTCTTGTAACGATTCTCTATTCATCGAGAAGTCTTCAGAGAGGAGGTAAGCGACTGCCCCTTTGGCTTCAGGGGTAGCGAAACGAAGATTTTCTGTAGATGATATTATACTCTTCGCCAGTTGCTCTGCTGTTTGAATTTGTGCCTGCCTTTCGTTCCACCAAATTAGAATGAATTCACGCCCTGCTTCAAGTGCAGCTTCTATAGGCCTTGCTTCAATAAGTGCCCAAACAGTTAATTGTACTAAATACTCAAACAGATTCTCTTTAATAAACTGCTGATAACTAAATTCTGTTTTCTCTAAACTATTATATATAAACTGTACTAACTCCCAAATAGTAGTTTTATTCACTACTCCAGAGACTTTACCGCCCGCACCTAATCCAAAAGTTACACTGGCCTGTGCATGAAAAATAATTTGGCCCAGATCATTCAACCCCAATTTAAACCCAAATTCAGCACCTAACCCCGCAGACCCTTCTATCCCACATTCAATAGTTAGTAACTGCTTCCACTCTACATCATTTACTTCTACTTCTTTAATCACTGGTTCACATGTAATAGGGGCGATAGACCCAATAACTTTTATTATTTCTTTAGGAATAATATTACCGTCTTCATCTTTCTTGTCTTTCTTTGCCTCTTCTGAATATGGATTCTGCCAATCAATAGTCCCTACCAAGCTACCACTACCTTTGGCACCCGCAAACATCTCAGCAGCCGCAGACGGTGCTTGATCAGTTAGCGCCTTATTTATCACCTTACGAACAGCTACTTTGGTTTTCTCTTCAGAATCACGTTTAGCTATCTCTTTTGTTACACCTTTAACAGCCCCTTTAGTATCAATTGAGATTGAGACTGATCCTTGTATACTTGCACCTGCAAATGCGTCAACGGTGATAGTTACCTTACCGCGAATATTACCAAAAGGTACTTCAATCTTTTTTCCACTTTTTGAAACTTGCTTTATTGTAAAAGGATGGCCTGCTTTATTAGGAAAATATCCACCCAATTCTAGCTTGCCCTCAAACAAAGCGACCTTTGCTTCAGCTTCGGCTTGTATTCCAATTTTACCTGTTTCAGGATCTGTACTGAATTTACCCGCAGCACCACTATAGAAACGCATTAGTTGTGCTTCACTACTCCCATCGTAATAAATATCTTTATCTTCTAATACGATGTCGTCTTTAACTATCACTCCATTGATCATGGTCCAGTTAAGATGCTTATTTAAAGTATCTATATGTGCTTCCCATTTTGGCGTAAATAACTTCGCTAAGTTATATTCTTTTTCAACATCTTTTTGAAGTTTAGTGGTGACTCCTTCGAAAGTTTCTTTCGCTTTTTGCTTATCAATTTGCTTTGCTTTAACTTTCTTATTTTTTGTTGCACCTAATGTCTTCTTTTCTTCTGGTGATAGATTGACTTTACTTTTCTTGGCTTTTACAAGTTTGTCAGAACGTACATAGCTAAGTTTTGTACCGGCAACTCTTTTTATTTCTACCAAAGTCACTGGCTTATTCTTGGTATAAGGCTCCAATGCTTTTGCCATTTTTTCTTTGGCTTTTGTTATTGCTTTTTCTTGTAAAGTATCTTTAGCTTTTTCAAACTCTTCAGATAAATCAGCCCAAAAACCTTCTTCTTTCTTTAGATTGTCCGCTTCTTTTTTCTCTACCAAAACAAAAGCATCATCACCTATTTCTTCATCTTCACAATGCGGTACCCAATACAATTCATATTTTTCTCTGTCAGGGCAATCCGCACAGACTTCTCCAGCCACACCTGACTTTATATTAGGATCTTCTTCTTTGTTAGAGGGAGGGGAGTCTGGTTTTTTACAGCTAATTTCTGGCTCTGGCTCTGATTTAGGTTGGACGGTAGGCGCGCTAGGCACATTGACTGCTTCACCAAAATCCAAATAACCCCAATATGGATCTTCTCGCACACGAGTCACAAAATTAATGTGATCTTTATTTAACTCATAAATATCATTTAAAGAAATACCGTAATGTTTAGCTAATCGACTAAAACTATTGAGACCATCATCTTTATTTATAATATGTTTACTTGTCATATTTAAAAAACTCTTCAAATTCCGTTTCTGTAGACTTTAATTTGGCTTTAGCATAAAACCCTGCCACTTTATCCATCATTATTAAGTTGTCTCCATTGGCGATTTCAGCATCTAAATACTCTTCATACAGATCGTACTTAGCTTCTTGTGCTAGCCCTAAGAAACAAACCCCGATAAGAATTTTGTAGATATCTAACTTCGAAGTAATTTGTTTACTAATAGCTCTATCAAACCAATATTTTATGTTTTTTAACGCTGTTTCTTCATCTATATCGATTAACTTATCAGGATGTTGCCTTTGTAGTTCAACGTAGAACTCACGACAATCCTTCATCGCTTCAACTTCACTGAAATAATTTATTTGGTGCTGTGTTAATTTAATGAGCATAATTTATCTACCAAGACTTATCGTTTCATTAGAAACTAGTGTCTTTTCTGCACTTAAATAGTGTTTTATTAAGTTCACTTGGCCATCTAAAAAGGCTGAACAGAGATAAGTAACGTTGTGATATATAATGAGTGCTTGCTGTGGAGTACATACCGTCGAGAATGTATTCATTACAGCAGGGTCGTAGTACCTAAATACTACAGTTTCACCCTCGGGGTCTTCGACAAGGAGAAACTGTCTTAAATGTTTGCGAAGCTGTTTAAATTCGTAAACAGATTGAACAAATATATTCCAATCCTGCCCCCATCCACTATTAATTAACCAGTGATAAAAAGGACAATCGACGGTCAGCTTTACAAGATAGGGAGCAACTGACTGAAGATCAGGAGCTAAACTGCCTGCCCAAAGACAACAATACTCTGGATTGTCTTTTTTTAATTTTTTTCTTAAACCTTTCACCATGGCACCGTCAATTATGGCGTAAACATTCAATATGCTTGGCTCGTTGTTGCGTTTATCTACCACGGGAAAGAGGGCTTTGGTAATTGAGTCAAATTGTTGTTTATTTATCATATTATTCCCGAGTTGCTATTTTAAAGACTTTCTTTTACATTGTTTTACGATTGGTTTTCGCGTCAACATTGCCTGTGCTTGGGGACTAAAGAATCCCTCCTCTGCTAATTCTGGAGCATCCGGTATTGCTGGTAAATTTGGCATAGCTGGCCTAGTAGGCGCTGCACTAGCCGCAGACCCCGCACTGCCTCCCTGATTGATATTAATCGTGCCACTAATAATATTTACCGTGCCACCAATAACATTAATACTGCTACCCGAAACAGAAACACCGGAAGAGCCCAGCGTAATAAAGCTGCCCCCCGCTTTTAAACGTATATTGCTGCCCGCATCTAAAATAATGGCGGTCCCGGCTTGGTGATGAATTGAATCACCTACCTCTACCGATAACTTGGTGCCTATGTTGATTTTTTGTGAGTTGGCTACTTTCAAATGCGTGCTGCCATTAACTTCCATGATGTGCTGATCAGCTACGGTGTAGTGCTCGCTGCCCTGCGTCTCTTGGATTAAGTCTGACTCATAAGTTCTATCGCTGTTGCCTTGCACTTCAAGCACTTGATCTTCTATGATGTGCGAATGGCTATCGCCTTGGATTTCCTCGCTGCTATCGGTGACGGTAATTTGGTGCCGGTCATGGCCGACCCAAGTGCGGGTATCGTTTTTAACCCGTAGATCTTTGTCTTTTTCCCCGTGCATGAAGAGTTGCTCTTCGCCTTTTTTATCTTCAAAACGCAATTCGTTGAAGCCGTCGCCGCCTTTGCTTGAATTGGACTTGATGGTGCTTTTGGTTTTTTCTTGCGGAAGTGCATAAGGTGGGCGGTTGGTGCCGTGATAAATGCGCCCGATGACCATCGGTTTGTCTGGGTCGCCCTCTAAAAAGTCAACTATGACTTCTTCGCCAATGCGCGGTAGGAAGAAACCGCCAAAGCCTGCGCCTGATGAAGGTTGGCTAACACGTATCCAGCAAGAGCTCTGTTCATTGCTCTGCCCTTCTCTGTCCCAATGAAATTGGACTTTGACGCGGCCAAATTCATCGGTATAAAGCTCTTCACCCGCGGGGCCAGTGATAATGGCGGTTTGCGTGCCGCGTATTTTTGGCTTCGCGGTATTACGTCCGGGTCTAAAAGGGATATCAAAGGGGATACAGCTAAATTGGTTACTGTATTTAGTCCCCTCGTCAGTGGCACCTACTTCAAGTACTTGTGTTTGGCTACATTGATGACTGATGTTAGTTATTAAATATTCACTGTTTAGCTCGTCACGCTCATGCCCGTCTAAAATAAAACTGTAGCCAGGGACTATGGTATTAATATCACTGGCAGCGGTGGCGCGTTTTCGAAAGCGATTAAGCGCCTCTAAACGACGGGCGGCGTAGTGTTTGCCAGAGGCTGAATCTTTGAATAGACCCGGGTAATCGTATACTTCTAGTTCAGTACTGTACTGCGCTTCGTTGTCTTCTTTGAGCTGCATGCGCGGTTTTTTAAATTCATAGTCGCGGATACTCACTTTTCCGGATTTGATCGATTCTATGTATCTAAAGTCATAGATGTGTTGCTCGCTAACTTCACCTTGCCGATCGTAAAAGTAGTTAAGCTGATCTTCTGGAATGATTTTGGGGTTGCTGTTAGAGGTGTCACTAATGACTAATACATGTTTTTCTTGTAAGTGCTCGAAGTAATAGTGCTCACCCTCTTCCTCGAGTAGACGACTGATAAATTGCAGATCAGTTTCTTGATACTGGACACAATAGTCTCGCGCTGGAGGCGTATTTTGTAATTCAAAACGAAATTCGTCACCTTGCAACCCCGCTTCTGTCAGCAGTGTTGTAATGATTTGTTGAACGCTTTTGTTTTGAAATATACGGCTGTTTTGGCGATAACTCATCGGCCAAATTTTGGGCACTACCGTTAAATAATAGGTGGTTTGTGAAATACCTAGCTGGCCAATTTCCATCTGGCTAACAATACCGTGCATATAGCGGATCAGTTCACTGCCATCGACAGTGGCATCCATGATGGTGATAACAGCCGCTTGACCAACGAGTGTTTCTATCGCCAGTTCTGGATCTTCACAGACGAGTTCAACATTGAATTGAAACAGTTGCGATATAGACTCTTTGCCTTCCATACGCACTAAATGGAATTGCTCTTGCGCGCCTAGCACTTGAATAAAATAGCGCTCTACGTTGGCACCTAGAAAAGCCATAATCGTTATTCCTTTAACTTATTGAGTATTTTGTGCGGATTTAATCTGGCATTGCCGAACAATCCTTGCACGGGTCAAATTTTCTAAAAATCATTTATTCGCATAACGACAACACTAACTCTATCCTTACCAAGCTTATGCTTGTTATTTCAAGATCTTATTAGTTAAGCCGCAGTCTGTTAGAGACATCAGAGCCACTGCTATAAAACGTCGTAACACACATCTTTGTTGAGGATAATTAGAGTAAGATTTTCAGATCGAAAATATTAACAGAAAACAAACACATATAACAAGATTTAAGCATATTTACTAGATTGTAAGCGCCGATGATAAAGATCAAAACAGCGCTTAAGCTATCTCTGTAAAATTTCAAAAGTTAGCTTGGGGTGGTTTTTTTGTTGCTCAGTGCCTGCCAGGCATCATATTGACTAAGAAACACCTCTCCGGTGAGCTGCTGATTGAAGTGACTCGCGGTGAGTTTATCCATCACTGGGCCTTTGACTTCTGACAAATGAAATAACACGCCACTGTCCCCAAGGCGCGTATTGATCGCCTCTAAGCTCTCTAGTGCCGATGCATCAATATAATTGACTGCCGGACACATCAATACAAAGTGTTCAATTTTTGGATGCTGGGCAACTAGATCATAAACTCTGTCTTCTAAGTATCTGGCGTTGGCAAAATATAAACTTTCATCAATCCTGAGAGTGAGCATTTTAGAACAAGTTTTAACTTGATGGCGATCAATATTACGAAAATGCTCAGTACCTTCTAATAACCCCACCAATGCACTGTGCGGTCTACTGGTTCGGTACAGATACAATAAGATAGATAAACCCACACCCAACAATATACCCAGCTCAACACCACTGATTAAAGTAAATATAATCGTCACTGACATTGCAGCAAAATCACCGCGCGAATACTGCCAAGTGCGTTTTAGTGCCTGAAAATCGACCAGTGACAACACCGCGATTATAATGGTGGCTGCCAGTGTCGCTTTAGGTAAAAAGTATATTAAGGGAGTTAAAAACACGGTAGCTAAAGCAATACCCATAGCTGCGTAAGCTCCTGCTGCGGGGCTTTTTGCGCCTGCATCAAAATTGACCACTGAGCGCGAAAAGCCACCAGTGACGGGAAAGCCGCCACTGACAGAAGAGGCAATATTAGCAGCTCCGAGCCCGATTAATTCCTGATCCGGTGATATGCGTTGTCGACGCTTAGCCGCTAATGTCTGAGCGACAGAGACGGATTCCACAAAACCTATGATGCTAATCAATACCGCTGAACTAAATAACTGTTGCCATAGTTCACTATTGAACACAGGCACACTAAAATCTGGCAACCCCTGCGGGATATCACCAACAACCGCCACGCCCCTTGCGTCTAAGTTAAAGCCCCAAGTGACTAATATGGTTAGAATAATGGCCAATACTGGCCCTGTTTTTGCAATGTTACCTGCCAAAGTGTCGGGGATATTCAGGTTAAGTAATAGCGGTTTTAATGATTTTCTGACCCACCACAATAGCGCTAAGGTCGAAACACCAATGATCAGGGTTGGATAATTGATCATTGCAAATTGCGCATAAATTGATTGGCCTAGTTCAAATAGGTTATGTCCATGTGCTGATATGCCCATTAGATGAGGCAGTTGACTGGCAGCTATCACTAGGCCTGCAGCACTGATAAAACCAGAGATAACCGGGTGACTTAAAAAATTGGCCAACATGCCTAAGCGAAATAACCCCATCACTAATAGCAGCAAGCCACTTATAAAAGCCAAGGCCATCGCCGCTGCAATTTTTTGCTCCATACTCAGCATCCCTAAAGAGGATATCGCCGCTGCTGTCATTAATGATACGACGGCCACAGGCCCTACCGATAAGGTACTGCTAGTACCAAAAATGCTGTAGGCAATCAATGGTAAAATGCTGGCATACAAACCTACTTCAGCGGGTAGCCCTGCCAGTAATGCATAAGCTAATGACTGGGGAATAAGCATCACCGTTACAATCATTGCGGCGATTAAATCACTATTAAAAGTGTGCCGGTTGTAGGTTTTTCGCCATTCTAATAGAGGAATATAGCGTTTGAGCATGAGAGGTATTACCTAAGTGCAAGTTGTAATGGTGTGCAGATATTTGGCTGTTAACGCCAGGGGCTGTTTTACTATTTGGCTAGATTATTAATGCGATCACTCAAATCCGTTAAATCATAACCTGCTGAGCTTGCCGATGTTAAAATCTCACTTAATGGCAAGTTGCCCGCTTGGCTGAGTGCCCACAGCTTAGCGGCACGCATTCCGGTGCGACAATAAGCTAATACCTGACCAGCGGATTCATCCAACAATCGGCCAAACTCAACTACCTGTTGATCGGTGATCTGTTGTGGTGTTACTGGTAAATAACACCATTGCATGCCGTGCTCTTCACATTCTGTTTGCATGATTTCACTGGGAGCTTCATTACCACTCTCTTGATCCGGTCTATTACATATAATAGTGGTAAAGCCATTTTCTGCAGCTTGCGCTAACTCTTTGGGGCTTAGTTGTGCACTGATACTTAGTTGCGCTGTTAATTGATTTACTTGCATTTAATTCTCCAAAATGGCTGTTAAAAGATGCCGTGTGCTGTACTAGATCTACCGCTAAAACATATTGATGGGTATTTTTAAATACACTTGACCATTGTCAGCAGCAGGCGGCATATTGCCGGCGCGAATATTCACTTGCACGGCAGGGATAATCAATTTTGGCATATTTAATTCTTGATCACGGGCATTGCGCATTTTGACAAAGTCAGCTTCGCTAACACCCGCTCCAATATGAATATTATTGGCACGTTGCATAGCCACGCTGCTCTGGTTAACAAAATCACTGCGCCCAGGGGCTTTATAGTCATGACATAAAAACAGGCGGGTTTGATCATCCAGCGTGAATATTTTTTGAATAGACTGGTATAACTGTGCGGCGTCACCACCGGGGAAATCGCAGCGCGCGGTGCCGTAATCGGGCATAAACAACGTATCACCGACAAAAGCTGCATCAGAAAACACATAAGTCATGCAAGCGGGAGTATGTCCTGGGGTGTGCATAGCAATGCCTTTAAGATGACCAATGGTGATCTCCTCGCCATCTTCAAACAAGTAATCGAACTGCCCTGTGAGGCTTTGCATATCCTCATCTGAGTTAAATACCTTGCTAAAAGTGCGCTGAACTTGAGTGACTTGTGCACCTATACCAATGCGCCCCCCGGTTTTTTCACGTAAGAAAGGTGCTGCAGAGAGATGGTCTGCGTGTACGTGGGTTTCGAGTATCCACTGCACCTCTAACTGCTGTGTGTTAATAAACGCTAAGATAGCCAGAGCTGATCGGGTATCCGTTTTCCCTGATGCATAATCAAAGTCTAATACACAGTCGATAATCGCACAGCTTTTGCTCTGCGGGTCTTGTATCACGTAGCTGAAGGTAAAAGTTGCTTCATCAAAAAAGGAGGTTACTAAGGGTTGCATAATAAATCACTCTTATATAGCGTTTGGTTATATAGATATAACCCATGCGAATAAGTGTATTTTATGCCTTCTGTATCGTTTGTCAATACTGTTGAACAGATCTATGAAGAATGACAGCATTGGTTAACTTTATAATGATACTGATGTCACTGGTGCGGTTCTGCCATAGGCTTTTTTATTTCACTCAATATTTATTTAATGGTTTAATCCTAATTCCTTGTAATCCCAGCCGAAAACTACGCAGCAGCTCGCTTAATTAGCGATTCATTACTAGCGGTAATAATTATTCAAAGTCCCTGGGACAAGTCCTCACGCTTAGCGAGCCTTCACTTTATGAAGTTTGGTATATCTAGTTACTTATTCTATCAAGTCTTGCCTCAAAGGGCGGGGAATCAATTCTTGATGGCTCTGCTGCCCTTTCGCTATTGCCAAATGATGCATTTGGTGGTGATTCCCAAGGGCCATCACCCCTATATACCCAAGGCCTTGTAGTTTTATGATATCTTGCTCGTTGGTGGCTGTTACGGTTATTTTGAATTGATTGTTTTCAGAGGCCACGGCCATGTTGTAACCATTTTCTATGGCTAACATTTTAGGATGCACAGCCAGTACTTTGGTTAAGGAGAATTCAGCCCGACGCGAAGTGGCTTTGATAACGGCCACAAAACCATTTTTAATAGGCTTTTGTTTAATAACCTCCACATTTAAGGTCATATCTTGCATTTCAATCAAATGTACTCGCAATGCCTCTAAATTCACCCTGCGCCAATCTACACTAGGGTCGCGTTGCAAAATATTGATAATTTCTTGGATAGTACCAAAGGCATCATTACCTGCCTCTGTTGGTTGCAAAGTGACTGATTGTGCAGTTGTCATCATATGGTCAGCATGTTTTGGGACTCCAAGTGCCATTAATGAAACGCTTGCCAGCAGTGAAATAGTGACCACTTTTGTTGTTTTATTCATCTGTAAGACCTCAATGTATACCTGTTAAAGTAATCAAACATTAACATTGCGCACATCTCCTGTAATATGATTCAAATCATAAACCTACCCTAGCGTTACTTGGAGCCTGTCCGAGAACAGACTATTCGGCTGCGACCAATGCTATTTGGTTACAATTAACGTTGATTTTCGTTAAATAGCACGCTATTCGCCTTAAATCACCGCTAATTCTTCCTCAAATAGCCTTGTTCTCGCTACGATCGCTATTCTCGGATAGGCTTCTAAATTTTATTTTGGAGCTAAGATCAATGTTATCCAGCCCATTTGATTCAATTCCACAACAGTTCTGTCGGCACTTAACGTTAGAAAAAGGCGCTAGACTGTTTGTGCAAGGCCGTACAACCGGCGGTATGTTTTACCTGAAAACAGGGGATATCGAACTGGTTAGGCACAGTGCTAATGGTGAATTAATTGTTATTCATCGAGCCACGGCTGATAGTTTTTTTGCCGAAGCATCACTGTTTTGTGATCACTATCACTGTGATGCTATCGCGCGAAATAACACCCAGCTGATTGAATTCGATCGAGTCTATTTACTGGATCAGTTTGAGAATAATGCAAAGTTTTCAATGGCACTGGCGAAACAGTTTACTTTTCAATTGCAAAGCGGCCGCAGAATACGTGAAATAATGGCGATTAAAAGTGCGACACAACGAACTATAGCCGCGATTAATGAAGGGTTGTTGGTGGGAAATTTAACCTCTTTTGCCGCTTGTATTGGCCTCAGTGTCGAAGCACTTTATCGGGCATTAAGTGCCCTGGTAAAAAGCGGCGAACTGGTTAAAATTGGCCGCGGGTACTACGCGCTTAACACCAACAATTTAGAGAAAAAAAGGCCCTCAGCGAGGGCCAACAGTAAAGTTGAATACTTTACTGGAGTAAAACATTACCTATAGGTTAAAGACGAGAGATATTAAAGCGTAAAGCTGAGCATCAAATTAACGATATCCTGCCTTACTTAGTTTAATAACCGCTGCGGCTTTATCTTTGGTGATCAAGTTAGGACCCGTTGAAATATCCGATGGCAATAGCTTGAATTTGTTGTAGTTATTCATCACCATCAATGGCAAATAACCTTGTAAGAACTGTTGCTGATCTAGTGCAAACTCGATCTTGCCGTCGCTTACATCTTGTAAAACACGAGGTGACAAATCAAAGGTACCTAGTTTGATGCCATGGTCGCCTTTTTTGTAGGCTGCTAATGCATCAACCGCGGGTTCTGCAGCTGTTGATCCTAAGGTCAAAATACCGTTAACATCCGGGTGCTGCTTCAAATACGCAAGGATAGCATTACGAATTTCTGTCGGATCCATCGATGTAGCAAGTACATCAGCTTTACCACCTAAACCTTCTACAAATCCTGCACAGCGAGCATCTAGTGAAGAGTTACCTTGCTCCTGGTTTACACAGACACCATTAGTTACCCCTCTGGCCTTCATATACTTACCTGCTTTAACAGCAGCTGCATATTCAGACTGCCCAATATGCATTAATGCACCTAGCTTTTTCGAGGCTTCTTCACCGGCATTAATCGTAATGACTGGTATGCCTTTTTTTACTGCTTTTTCAATCGAGGCACTCAGTGCTTTTGCATCGGGTACAGAGACTATTAACCCGTCTGGGTTGGTGGCGACAGCTGCATCAATTAAACGCGCCATTCGCACAGCATCGAACTGTTGCGGAGAGCGATAATCAAGCTCTAAGCCTAAATCTTTGGCCGCTGTTTTAGCACCATTTTTAACGATAGACCAAAACGGATCCGCAGATTGGCCATGAGTGACATACACATAACGATCAGCGTAAGTTGAGCTTGCAACAAGCCCCAAAGAAACACTCAATGCAGCGGCGAGTGCTAGTTTATTGAGTTTTTGTTTTATCAATTTCATATTAATACCTTTTATTGTTTTCATTGCGGTTAATTGATGATGTTTTTCTAAAACTTCTTTTATAAATGATGAGTACCGTTAGTCATCAAACTATTTTGCTAAAGACAGTACCTCTAATATCCAAAACACTGCCTTTAGCGCAAACTATCCCAGTCAAAGAACTGTTTTTGACCGGTTATTAAAGCTTTGTGCGCAAGCTCTGCCATCACCAGTGCTTTAGCGCCATCTTCTGCGGTGCATGAAAACACGGTGTTATTTAACACTGCTTGCGTGAAGTGATCCCATTCTGCGGCATAGGCAGGCATGTAACGCTCAAGGAAGAAATACTCCGCTTTCGCACTGTTAACACCGGCATTAGTTGTTTCAATCATATTGTTCTCACGCACATTATCGACTTGTAACATGCCCTTAGCTGCGTGTAGTTCAATGCGTTGATCATAGCCATAAGTAGTGCGTCGGCTGTTAGAGATACTGACTAGCGCACCACTGGGAAACTCAAGGGTAATCAGCGCTGTATCTACATCGCCACAATCACCAATCACAGACTCTACGATGCATGAGGCACTGGCACTCACGGCTACTGGGTCTTCATTTAAGATAAAACGCGCCATGTCTAAATCGTGAATACTCATGTCACGAAATAATCCGCCAGACACTTTAATGTATTCAACCGGTGGCGGACTAGGATCGCGAGAGGTAATTTGCAATACTTCTGCAGCGCCAAGCTCACCGGACAAATAACGTTTTTGTAAGGCGGCAAAATCAGGATCAAAGCGACGGTTAAAACCAATCATCAATTTTGCGTTACATTCTTTGACGATTTTTAAACAACGCATCACCCGCTCACTGTCTAAATCGATAGGCTTTTCGCAGAAAATCGCTTTGCCTGCCGTCGCAGCACGTTCTATCAGATCTGAATGTGTATCTGTTGCTGAGGCAATCACTACCGCTTGAATACTTTTATCGGTCAGTATTTCTTCCAAAGTGCGTACTTTACTCTGGTATTTATCGGCTAGTTTGTTGGCGCTATCTATAAAAATATCGGTAATAGCACTGAGCTCTGAATGTGGATTACTAGCGATGTTGGCGGCATGTACTTGGCCGATTCGCCCTGCCCCTATTAATGCTGTTTTTAACATTTTATTATTATCTCTGATTAAAAAGACCAATTTTGCAACCGGTTGCAAGCAGCTACAAAAAAAACCGAATGGCTCTATAAAAAATATATATTTGCACCCGGTTGCAATAGACAATAAAATAACATTTAAACGCTGTCAATTACATTTTGGAGAAAACATGCCCGATATTAATGCTGCTGATCGAAAATCGACTGCCTCAGATGTGGCAAAACTTGCTGGAGTATCAAAGTGGACGGTGTCTCGCGCCTTTACGCCAAAGGCATCAATTTCACAGCATAGCCGCGAAAAAGTTTTAAAAGCGGCGGATGAACTCGGCTATAAACCTAACCTTTTAGCCCGTGGCCTTTCTAAAAACAAAAGCAATATCATAGGTATTGTGGTTGATAACTTTGAAAATCCACACAAGCTAATGCTGCTCAATGAAGTGACTACTCAATTACAAAACAAAGCCAAGATCGCCATGGTTTTGAATATTTCCAATGCTAATAGCAGTACTAGAGTATTAACTCAAGCCGATCAATTTCAGGTAGATGCACTGATTTTCCTCGGCTCTTTTATCACCGAAGAGCTAATCGAGCTGGCTATCACCATTAAACACATCCCTTTTGTCGTGGTCGGTCGCAGCACTGACATCACTAATCTTAATGTGATTAGCACCGACGATATTTCTGCAGGCCAAGAAATAGCGAAATTATTAATGACTCAAGGCTTTTCTCGCTTTGGTTTTATGTCAGGTCCTGAATCACAATCCACTTGGCTGGCCCGCTTTGAGGGCTATAAAAGCTATCTAGCAAAAAGTAATATCAATGTCGAAGCTGTTTTAAAGGCGGGTAAATACGATAGACAACGAGGTTTCGCCGTTATGGACAGCTACCTGATTGATCATGGTGATGATCATGTTGAAGCTATTTTTTGCGAAAACGATATTTTGGCAATTGGTGCTTTAGATGCCATAAAAAAACACGGTAAGAAGATAGCTGTTGTTGGCTTTGATAATATTGAACTGGCCAATGCGACAAGTTTTGCTCTTACCAGCTATCGCCAACCGCTAAATTTAATGGTTGCCCAAGCACTAAAAGTGATCGAAGATCCAAATGCCAGTAGCAGCCAGCAACTGCCTGGAAAGTTAGTACTGAGAAATTCCCACAAAAACAGTCAATAACGATCCCCGAGGCAAGCCCTCTCACGTCGCGAGCCTTCACTTACGGATGCGGGGTATTCCTAGTGACTTTTAGTTCTTACAAGTTGACGCCCCAAGAGGTGGGAAATTAAACTCTTGATGATTTAGGCTCCGCCTAATTCATCTCTATTAAATCATATGTTTCTAGATTTTCAACACTCTTTAGTGCATCTTTTATTAGCAAATGTGAGGCTTTGTTAATTGATAAATGTTTGATATTTCTAGTATGATGTTCACCCATTTGATGATGCTCTGTGTAGATTCACTGTAGCTGTCGTCGTCCCTACCCTCAGCTTTAGTAAGTAGTTATTATGTTATCGACACTGATAGACCCTATTTTGCCCATTTTCACCATTTTATTGTTAGGGTTTATTGCTTTTCGTACCAAAGCATTTGATGTGCCCGCGGCACAGATCATCAATAAATTTGTCTTTTATTTAGCCACCCCAGCGCTGGTTTTTAATGTCATCTCTAATGCGCCTATTGAACAACTGGATTATCGAGCGCTGGGTGTCTATTTCTCGGCGCAATTAATTGCCTATATGGGGCTTTTTGCGCTGTTGCATTACTTTTTCAACATTGACAAAAAAGAGGCTTTATTACTGGCTTTAACCAGTGTTTTTGTTAACCACATTTTCTTTGTGCTACCCATTGCTGAAAGAGTCTACGGCCCTATTGCAGCCCGCCCTATTGCCGGCGTGGTTATTATCGATATTTTAGTGTTATTTTGTGGCACAGTATTAGCGCTAGATCTGATTAACTCCACTCAGAAATCGGTGTTTAATACCTTTAAATTACTCTGTAAAAATCCTTTCTTGATTGCCTCATTTCTCGGTGCATTAACATGGTTGGTTAAAGATTCGATGCCCAGTGGACTATTAACTTATGCCACGTTTGTCGGCGCCGCTGCAGCTCCCGCCTCACTTTTCTCACTCGGCGTCATCTTAGCCAGTAATCCATTAGGTAACGTGGGACGAGCAACATGGTTAGTCGTTGCGGTGAACGTAGTGCTGATGCCGATATTGGTGTATGCATTTATTCAAGGTGTGGATGTTAGCCCACAATGGAGCAAAATAATCCTGCTTATGTCTGCGGGCCCCTGTGGCGCTATGCCTTTTGTCATCGCTCTACAATACGGTATTCCCACCCGCAGAATCGCCAAGGCAATTTTGATATCGACGTTGTTATCTCTGGTCTCTATTACCTATTTAACCAGTTAAAGACCTCTGCAAAACGAGTGCAATAACGCGCTCATTAAATACAACAATTTCTGATACTTTAACGCTTTTAGGTGAGTAATATATGTTGCTGGTTTTTTCTTCATTAAGGAGCATGTATTGATCGTTAAAATATTATTTTTGTATGTTTTAAGCTTCTTTTTTGCTTTACCTATTCTGGCTAAAGAATTAAAAGTGGGTATAGGCATTAGCAATTACCCACCTTATTATTTTGTACAAGATGGCGAACTTAAAGGTCCGGTCATAGAGATTACTCGGCATATTGTTAAGGAATTAGGGCACACTTTAGTCTTTCAAGCGTACCCTTGGCCACGTGTTCAATCCAACCTTCGCTTGGGAGGTATTGACATGGTGATGATGTATTTCAAAACAGTACAGAGAGAGCAATACGCTATTTACACTGATACCCCGCACATCCATGACGCTAGTTATTTGTTTGTTAATAAACACTCGAAAATCGAGTTTTACGGCAGTATTAACAGCGTAAAAAACTATCGCTTTGGCAATGTTCGCGGTTATTCACACGGTACTGAATACGACAGTGCTTCGCAGATAACCAAGAGTGTCGCGGTTGATTCTAATCAACTAATTCGTATGTTGTTGAAAGGTAGAATTGATATTGGGGTAGGTAACAAAGCAGTCGTTAGCAGTCATGCTAAAGAAAAAGGTGTGCTCGATAAAATAGACTTTCTCTCCCCTGCCATTGAAGCTGCGCCCGCATATTTTGCATTCTCCAAAGTGAAAACAGATTCAAAACAACTAGCGGAACAATTTTCGATAGAAATAAAAAAATTTATAAAAACAGAAAAATATCACGATATATTAACGGCCTATGGATTAACCAAGTAGCTTAGTTCCTATCAATAAACATACTCAACCATGATTAAAGGACTAACTAAACTGCTGCTGTGATCGTATTTTTGCTTTTCTAGCCTCCTCTTCACGATTCTTAGTTGGACTCGTGGTGACCATCTCATCAAAGAGCTTTTGTACGGATAAAGCCACTTCACTCACCGCAAGATCAAATGCGTGTTGATTAATAATAGACAGTTTTTGCGAGCCACTGACTTTCCTAATAAACTGTAAGGCAGCACCTTGTAGCTCTGCCTCAGTCACCGCTGGTTCGAAGTTATAGAGCGTTTTTATATTTCTGCACATTATTAGTTCCTATTCAGCTAGCTAAATCACCCCTGCATATTCTCATACATTGCTGCTAAGCGGTATTCACGGCCTATATTTATTGCAGTATTGTGTGGCGATAGGATCTTGTGCATAGACTACAGTATTGACAGTTTCTTTCGGTAAGTGCATGATTCGACAGGTTTGCACCCGGGTGCAAGCGTGTAATAGGAAACAGGGCGGCCTACCCACTGGATGAGACAGGCTATTAGAAAGTAGAAACAAAAAGGATGATTCCACAGTAAATATGCTGGAAATTTCTGCAACCCTAAGACGAGCTAACGAGTTTATACAGCTCAGTCACTAAACAAGAGAAATAGAACATGAGTACTAATCAACCTTTTCAATTAGCTGCCTGTGCAGAAATGCTTTGGAATGATAAACCTATTGAATGGCGAGCTGCACGACTGCACGAAATGGGCTTTGGGGTAGGTTTATGGAACTGGCCTGAACATGATATTGGTAAACTTGCAGACACTGGTGCGACCTTCACTATCATGAATGGTTATTTAGCTGGGCGTTTAGCGGATGACGAAGGCGCTGATCTGCTGTTGAAGTCCGCAGCAGAGACTATCGAAATTGGTAAAAAACTTGGCGTACACCGCCTTAATTTGCACGGTACTGGCCTAGGAGAAGGCGGCATACCTGTTTGGCAGCATGAGCAAATCACTGGTGCCATGTGGTTAAAAGCCCAAGATACACTGAATAGAATTTGCGATCTTGCTGAAAAACAACAGGTCGTGTTTACTCTTGAAAATCTTAACTTACTTGATCACCCTGGCTGCCCTTTCAACTCGACTGACGATGTTTTAACGCTGGTTTCTGCCATTAACCGTCCGCAACTAAAAATTAATTTAGACCTTTATCATACGCAAATTGGTGAGGGAGATTTACTGCGTTGGTGTGAAAAATGCCTGCCTTGGATAGGTGAAGTACAAGTAGCAGACAACCCAGGCAGATTTGAGCCAACCACCGGTGAAATTAACTATGCCGGGATTGCCAAAGGTTTATTTGAGATGGGTTATAGTGGCCCGGTGGGGATGGAAGCTTTTGCTAAAGGCGATGATGAGTTGGCTCTGGAGCGTTTCAGAACGGCATTTACTCTTTAAAAATAATACGAATGAATTTAGACCAGTGAAATAGATAATTATTTTCGCTGGTTTATTATGAACTCCCCTGACTCTTAATTAATGGCTAGCAACACCCCAAGTATATTCCACTACCCTTCTTCCTCTGTTTCTTTATCATTATTTTTTACGGGTGTACGGTCCTTTCGTTTACGTATCTCGCGGATTTTTTCCGCTGTTTTAATCCCTAATTTATCGACTTGATCATTGATAGGTCGATGTATTTTGCTCTCAATAAGTTCAGAGAAAACATGGAACAAATGGCCCATTTTACCCGCTAGGGGCTTTATCCATTTCTGAAAAATTTGGGTATTAGTGATTTTATCAATCAAATAAGAAATCGCCAATAATTCAAGTAGCTGCGCAAAGAAGCTATTAGTAAAAAATAACAATATTTTAGCGAGGATCAACCATAATAATTTAAAAAAACCGATGATTAGCGTTTTGATAAATAAAAACAAGGTGGTATTGGCTAGCCCAACAAACCAAGTGCTGGCAGCGGTGACAATACTGGCAGGGATAAACCACAGCAACATGCCTTTCATATCTAAGCTCTGCCACCACTTTTTTGCCTCGGGGGCTACGTGCACGGTGAAGTGTTGGGAGATTGCGCGACTTACCACGTTATCCATGATAAAGCGTTTAAGTGTTAACATCACAATTTTTAAAACCGTCATTTTAGACAAAAACAAGATGATTTCGGTCTTGCTCGCTTTAATGACCAGCTTGCTATAAAACACCATATTTAGCAGTAGTATTTCCCAATACTGCGGGTAATAAAGCGTGATAATTAGAGAAGTTGGTAGCAGAAAGATCATAAACCAACCTAGTAGTCTCAGCATTAATTACTCCTGTATAAATGCTTTTACGGTGATTTATAAAGTTTATCCCAGTACTCTTCCTCATGCTAACGAGCTTGTGAGAAATTTGGAGTTTTATAAGTTTGGCGGCGCAATTTAGATGATGTAAAGAAAGTAAAAATAACAGCGAGATAATTGATACCAATGGACTAATACAGCTAAAGTGATTAACAGATCACCTTAGCTGTGCTGGTGCTTATATTACAATTTTACTTGCTGAATCGGTCCGCATAAAAATCAACTAATTCAGGTACTAGTTTGTCTCCCATTCCCTGTTTAAGCGCTAAAGTGAGTGCCTCATTGGCACCACCTGACATGATGGTTTTAGCCCCTAAATCTGCTGCCATTTGGCGATAGTAACCGACATCTTTTGCTGCATTACGGATCGAAAAGGCCAACTGACTAGCATCGCCATCAACACTGTAGCCCTTGATAAAATCCATCATCCCTGAACGCACGGGTCCAGCTGACATGACATCATATAAGCTCTGACGCGAAACGCCGGCCTGATCCGCCATCGCAAATGCCTCAGACATTGCATTGGCAGTCGTCATGGCAAAGAAGTTGTTGATTAACTTGATAGTGTTACCGGAGCCCAATTTACCTAAGTGAAATATATTCTCAGCTAGGTCTTCGAAAACAGGATACACCTTATCAAAGGCGGCTTTATCCCCAGAGCACATAATATTCAGCAAACCATCTACGGCATGAGTAGGTGTACGCCCTAGAGGCGCATCCATATAAGTCGCACCAACCGCTGCCACTTCTTCTCCTAATGCCTTGGTAGATTCTGGCAGAGAAGTACCAAAGTCGATAACAATGGTGCCTGGCTTTAGGCCTGCGATCACCCCATCAACACCGCGCATACGACTCTCTACTGAATTTGAAGTATCCATGCACAACATAACAATATCACTGGCTTGCGCTAGAGTACGCGCGTTGTCAGCCTCTACAGCGCCCGCGGCCACTGCGGCATCAATTCTAGGTCGTGACACATTACCCTTAACGGTCAATGTATATCCCAGAGACTGCATGCGCCCCACCATAGCTGCGCCCATCAGGCCAAGGCCGATAAATCCAATATTTGGTTTTGTCATTGTTTCATTCTCTCAATAGCGATGTAGAAGATTTAGGATATAAATGCACATTTAACGATTTTGTTGGATTTTTTCGCTTATTAAGCAACAGAAAGTCGATAAAACCCAAAGAGATACTATAACAACTAGAGAGATATTATAACAGCCGCTCTTTGTTGTGGTTATCATCTGTTAGTCGTGAAAAATGATAATAATTAGGCATTTCAAATAAGCTAAACTACTAATAATGGCGCCAAACAATGCAGTTGACTTTAGTAACCAATGATACTAATGTTAATAAAAGTAACGTTTGTTACTAACTTGTCGCCATGTTTAGGAGAATAATAATGAAAGACTTGTTTGAGAACCCGATGGGCTTAGATGGATTTGAGTTTGTAGAATTTACCGCACTGGAGCGTGGTATTCTTGAACCTGTTTTTGAATTAATGGGGTTTACCCTCGTGGCGAAACACCGCTCTAAAGCTGTTGAGCTGTGGCGGCAGGGCAATATAAACTTAATCACTAATTATGAGCCGAAAAGTCACGCAGCCTATTACGCACAAGAACACGGAGCCTCTGCCTGCGGCATGGCATTTCGGGTCAAAGATGCTCAGCATGCTTATAACAGTGCCTTGGAAAAAGGCGCGCAACCTGTAGTGATAGAAACAGGGCCTATGGAGCTACGCTTACCAGCGATCAAAGGTATTGGCGGTGCCACCTTATACTTAATCGACCGCTATCAGGAAGGAAAATCCATTTACGATATTGATTTTGATTGGATTGAAGGCGTTGATAGAAATCCAGTAGGCTGTGGTTTTCATACACTCGATCACCTTACCCATAACGTTTATCGTGGGCGTATGGAACACTGGGCCAATTACTACGAGCATTTGTTTAACTTTCGCGAGATACGTTATTTCGATATTAAAGGCGAATACACTGGCCTGCGCTCTAAAGCTTTAACTGCCCCTGATGGAAAAATTCGTATACCACTCAATGAAGAAGCGGGAACAGGCGGCCAAATTGAAGAGTATTTGATGAAATACAACGGTGAAGGCATCCAGCACATCGCCTTTTCCTGTGATGACTTGCTGGCGTGTTGGGACCGTCTCAAAGCCCGGGGCCTAAAATTCATGACCGCCCCACCAGAAACTTACTACAAAATGTTAGAGCAACGTTTACCCGGTCACGGTGAGCCGACCTCTGAGCTACAATCGAGAGGAATTTTACTCGATGGCACCACCAAGGATGGCGAGAAAAAACTGTTATTGCAGATATTTTCTGACACATTGTTGGGGCCAATTTTCTTTGAGTTTATTCAACGTAAAAAAGACGACGGTTTTGGCGAAGGTAATTTTAAAGCACTGTTTGAGTCTATTGAACGCGATCAAGTTGAGCGCGGTCTGATTGGTAATACTGACTCTGCTAAAAACAGTGAGGCCTAAGTATGGACATTAAAAGAATTCATCATGTCGCCTATCGCTGTAAAGACGCTAAAGAAACCGTCACTTTTTATACTCAGCTGCTGGATATGAATTTCCTGCTGGCCATTGCTGAAGATCAAGTGCCCTCCACACAAGAGCCAGACCCGTACATGCACGTTTTTCTAGATGCAGGGCAAGGTAACGTGCTGGCTTTTTTTGAAATACCTAATGCCAAACCTATGGGCAAAGATAAAAACACCCCAGAGTGGGTGCAACACATTGCCTTTGAAGTGGATTCTATGGCGACATTATTAGCGGCTAAAGACAAACTCTCCGCAGCGGGCATTAATGTATTGGGCCCCACCGATCACACTATTTTTAAATCCATTTACTTCTTTGACCCCAACGGACACCGACTAGAATTAGCGGTTAATACCGCGCAACCCGGCATGTTAGAGGAACTTAAACGTGTCGCTCCCGCTATGTTGGATGAATGGTCACTCACCAAAAAAGCGCCTCAGCACGCCGCTTGGTTACACAGTGGCGAGACATTTATCAGCAAAACTAAATCAATCGATGAATCTAAAGGTAAAACGCAATGAAACTTGCCAGCTTAAAATCAGGACGTGATGGTGCTTTAGTGATCGTTAGTGATGACCTATCCTCTATGGTATCGGCAGAAGATATTGCCCCTACCCTACAAGCGGCATTAGATGATTGGAGTAATATCGCGCCGCTGCTGCTGGCGCGTTATAAAGCACTGCAAGCGGGACAGCTAGATACACAACCGTTTGATCAAAGTCATTGTGCATCCCCATTGCCAAGGGCTTATCAATGGGCAGATGGCAGTGCTTACGTAAACCACGTTGAGTTAGTACGCAAAGCACGCAAGGCTGAAATGCCCGCCACTTTTTGGACGGAGCCATTAATGTACCAAGGCGGATCCGATACTTTTTTAGCACCATTTGAGCCCATTTCGATGCCGCAAAGTGCAGGTTTTGGTATTGATTTTGAAGCGGAGATCGCCGTGATAACTGACGATGTCCCGATGGGTGTTAACCCTGAGGAAGCTCTTGGCTATGTGCGCTTGATTATGTTGGTTAATGATGTGTCACTGCGCGGTTTAATCCCCGGTGAACTCGCCAAAGGCTTTGGATTTTTTCAATCAAAACCCTCCAGTGCTTTTAGCCCCGTATGTGTGGTGCCTGAGGTATTAGGTGATGCTTGGCAATTAGGTAAGTTATCGCTACCGCTACTCTCCCATTACAATGGCGAGCTATTTGGCAAACCCGATGCCGGCATAGATATGACTTTTCACTTTGGCGAATTAATTGCCCACGCTGCTAATACTCGGGCATTGGTAGCAGGGACCATAATTGGCTCTGGTACTGTCTCTAATAAACTTGACGATGGTCCGGGTAAAGCCGTTAATGCGGGCGGCGTCGGTTACAGTTGTATTGCTGAAGTACGCATGATCGAAACCATTCAACAAGGTGCTCCTAGCACTGCGTTTATGGATTTTGGAGATACCATCGAGATTGAAATGCTCGATCAAAACAATCAATCTATCTTTGGTCAGATTAAACAAAAAGTGATTAAAACAGGCGGTTAAAAGTGGCCATGAGGAGCATACCAACATGATTTTATATGATTATTATCGCTCCTCCGCTTCTTACCGGATTAGAATTGCGCTCAATCTAAAGTCACTAAGCTATCGACAGCTCCCAGTTAATTTAGTGGCCGCTGAGCAATCTAAAACCGCCCATCAACAACTCAATACCCAGCAACTAGTACCGGTATTGGTTGATGGTGATACTAACTTAACGCAATCTTTAGCAATTTGTGAATACTTGGATGAAGCCTATCCTCAATCCTTTGCGCTGATAACAGGCAACCCCAAGCAACGCTGTGTCATTCGAGCTTTTGCGTTGGCAATTGCCTGTGAAATACACCCCGTGAACAACCTGCGAGTATTAAAGTATCTACAAGCTGATATGAAAGTAGATGAGGCATCTAAAACGCAGTGGTATCAACATTGGGTAAACACGACTTTTACTGCTTTAGAAAGACAATTGTCGCAGCGCACTAACACAAGTCCCTTCTGTTTTGGCGATCAACCCACCCTCGCGGATGTCTGTTTAATCCCACAGATATATAATGCCAAACGTTTTGAGGTTGATATGAGTCAGTACCCTTTGTTGCTGGACATTGATCGTAATTGTCAGGCTATTGATGCTTTTGCTAAGGCGCATCCAGATTATTTACCTAAGATCAAGATACCACTAAAGTAACAGGGTTCATCTGGCAGCGGTAATCATGCACAAGACGATTGTAGTAGGAAGCAGCGAAAAGCGTTCGCCGTGCCATTATTTGTTCCATTAGAGTTTATTTTAAAGACAAAGAGGACATCATCCTCTTTCCTATCGGCAGCCAAATTTTAGATTGTTCTACAGTCGTATTGAAAGCAACAAATAAAAGCCGCCCATCAACAGAAGACCCATATATAATATTGTGAATTTTTGTATCGATAGCTGGTGTAATTAGCTCCATTATTATAAAAGCACTTCCATTTTGTTCGATCACCTCATCTCTTATCCATTTAGCGGAGGGATACAGATTATGGAACATTTTTGAAAATGCAATATGGGCATCATTTATTTGTGACGGTTGTATTTTCGAGGCCGTATGGTTGAATGCTATTGATATACCACCTGTCTCATCACTCAACACCTCAGTCGGTCGACGAGAGTTAGGATATTTGAGCGCTAAAACTTCTTTAGTCATTTGTGTAAAGTTTTTAGGGATATCAATTGTAACTTTTCCATTGAGCACTTCGACAGTGGAAAATTCTACAGCGCTGGAGAACGCACTAAATGTAAGTATTAATATTATGCCAATGTATTTCATGCTACTTCCTTGTAATGTAATAGCTTAATTGTGTGCTGGCAGATTTTCATTAAAACTATATTCACTAAAATCATGCCAACATTGTAATTTAAAAGTACTCTAAAAATTGCAACCTATCTTTTTTGCCTGCACGCTATCGATAAATTTGCAGTATAATATAAGTCAGTAAAGGTTGCCTAACTGTATGAATTAAAATGAATTCGAGAGTAGCACTAGGTTAATCTTCAAAATTTTTTTCGTTGTATTCCTTCGACAGCACCTGACCAACTACTTATTTATATAATTTCAAAATGTGTTCTTATTTCTCCTCTACATCAGATGATGCTAGATGGCCACTCAGTTTCAGGGTAAGTTGACGTAACATCTGGCGCTCAGAATCCGTTAATCCCTGCAACAAACGCTGCTCTTGATCACGCACTAAAGGGATTATTTCTTGATATAAATCAATACCTTTACTTGATAATTTAAGACTAATAGTACGACGATCTGTATCACTGATTTGCTGTGATAAATACTCAGCCGCCATCAATTTAGCGATTGCTCGACTCACCTGCATTTTATCGAAATGGGTAAACTGACATATTTCGCGTGCCGAAATATCGGTGTGCTGACCAATGGTCGCTAGCACCCGCCACTCCATTTTGGATAAGTCGTATTTTTTATATATCTGGGCAATATACTCGCTCATTTGCTGCGCTAAGATAGAAAATTGGTAGGGGAAAAAACCTTTAAGATCTAACTGGGTTTCACTATCGCTGGACATTTTACATACTCTCAATGGAGCCAAAACGATAGTTTACAATATCTTTGCCGATTGTGTTATCGAATTTAGTATCGATGGTTACTAATTCAATTCCTGCCATTTAAGACTTCCAATTAAGGTTTTCAATTAATGCTCTGCTGTATGTTCTGTTCAGCTATGACACCCAATTGTTGAATCGCCTGTTCGGTTTTCTGATCAATAGAGACGCTGCAATTAATGCGTAGACAGTTAAGGTACTTGCCTTTCGAGGAGAATAGCTGTCCTGGCAAAAATGCTATCCCCTGCTGGATTGCACTATCAAACATGGCAGTGGTGTTGCAGCCTTTAGGCAATTCAACCCAAAGAATATAGCCGCCTTTGGGCTGACTCAGGATGGTTCCCGCGGGGAAATGCAAGGCTATTTTCTTTTGAAACCAGTCGATATGTTGCATATAAATGTTGCACAGCTGTCGAATATGTCGATCGTAGGCCCCTGTCGATAAAAACTCTGCCGCTGCCGCTTGCGCCATACTTGATGCACTAACATTGGTAAAAGACTTTAAATATTCTATCTTGTTGAAATATTTTCCCGGGCATACCCAGCCTACTCTAAAACCCGGTGCCACTGATTTTGATATCGATGAGCAATACAATACCAAACCATTTTTGTCATAGGCTTTAGCGGGTGCATTTCTAGTGGCACTGTGTGACAAATCACCAAATAGATCATCCTCTATCAAAGGAACTGAAGTTTCTGCTAATAACTCAACCAGCTTTTTCTTGTTGGCCTGTGACATATTAGAGCCACTAGGGTTATTAAACGCCGGCACAAGTGCCACTGCTGCTATTTGCCATTGTTCAAGTGCTAACGCCATCGCCTCAAGGCTAATGCCATCATTACTGTCTGCCGGTATTTCCAAGGCTTTCAAACCCAATGACTCAATTGCCTGTAACAATCCCACAAAGGCTGGTGACTCTATCGCGATAGTATCCCCAGGGCTCGCCACGGCACGCAGACATAATATCAGCGCCTCCTGACAGCCATTGGTGACTATCACTTCATCTTCAGCGATATGACAGCCGGTCTCGGCTAAACGTCTACTGACCTGTCGTTTTAGAAATTGATGTCCGCCTGAAAAATGCGCAGTGAGTAGGTCCTTCATCTCTAATTGGATCAGTTTGCGCATAATACGCTGTAGTTGTTTTAACGGCAGAAATTCTATTGAGGGGTAAGCGGTGCCAAAATTAACGATACCGGCGTTTTCACAAGCATGAAAAGTCTGGATGGCTAAATCGTGAATAGCCACCTCATTAGGTAGCCCCAAAGCCTGAATAGGCCTTTTAAGCGGGGCTACTTCGCGCGCTTTGACAAAAAAACCTGATTTCGGCCGCGGCTCAATAATACGTTGATCTTCTAACACTGCATAAGCCTTTTGCACCGTCGCTACACTCACGCCGTTTAGCCTGCTCAGGCGCCTAATTGAGGGCAGTTTATCGCCGCTTTTAAAGATACCTTCTTCTATTTGCTGGGATATTTTCTGTACTAACTGCTCATACAATGTCATTAAATTTCCTTGCTGTTATGCCGCAATGCAATACTTAGTGAAAACCGCTTGGCTTTTGTAAAACCAGTACAGTTGGTGATCAATAGCACCTAGACAGAGTTTGTAATCACCCATCTGTACTGGCTTTATTATCAAGTTATTACATCTGTACAGGTAGCATTGTGCGCTTTAGAATTAAGTTAAGCAATGACCAGACAACAGGGAAAGGTAATGACAAAAACCACTCACTACAAAGCTAAGCAGCCCGATGAAAATGGAATCATCCACTACTCTCATGAAGAAAATAACACATGGCAGTTGTTGATTAAGCGTCAATTGAAATTGATTAAACATAGAGCTTGTGATGAATTTCTCACAGGCCTCGATAAACTTAACTTACCTTTGCATTGTATCCCGCAACTTAGCGACATTGATGCGACCCTACAAAGAGAAACCGGCTGGCAAACTTCAGCGGTACCAGCGCTGATCAATTTTGATCGTTTTTTTGCACTGCTCGCCGATAGAAAGTTCCCAGTGGCGACCTTTATTCGCACCAGACAAGAAATTGATTACGTGCAAGAGCCGGATATATTTCACGAGATCTTTGGTCACTGTCCACTACTAACCAATCCAGACTTTGCTCGTTTCACTGAAAATTATGGAAAATTGGCGATGCGAGCCTCCAAACAAGAACGACAATATTTAGCGAGGCTGTACTGGTTTACGGTTGAATTTGGCTTGCTTGAAACCGCCAAAGGACTGCGCATCTATGGCGGTGGCATTCTCTCCTCAAAAGAGGAAGTGTTGTATGCTGTTGAATCAGAACAAGCGCTAAAAATAGCGTTTAACACTTTAGATGTGCTGCGTACTCCCTATCGAATCGATGTGCTGCAGGCGATCTATTTTAAAATCGGCAGTATGGCGGATCTATCAGCAATATCGAAATTAGATTTATTAGAATTAGTGGCTCAGGCCAAAAAACTTGGACCCTACCGCTCGCTGTACCCAGAGTTAGAACACGCTAGTTAAAGGATTTAGGCTGTAAAAATACCTATTAAAAATCACCAGCACACCCAAAGGATTATTATGAATAACAACTTGAGTTCAGAGCAATGCGAGGCCTGTAAAATCGGTGCTCCTTCTGTCGCACCAGAACAGTTAGAGTCTATGTTAGCGCAACTGGATGACTGGTCAGTGATTAATATCGATGCGGTTGATCGTTTGCACAAAGAGTTTAGTTTTAAGAATTTTCGTTTAGCCTTAGCTTTTACGAATACAGTCGGCGCACTGGCTGAGGAGCAAGGACACCACCCTGACATTTTAACCTCTTGGGGTAAAGTAACCGTCACTTGGTGGACACATTCGATTAACGGTTTACATAACAATGATTTTATCTGCGCCGCTAAAACAGATCTGCTGTTTGAGTGATGACTAGATTTATATGACGCTGTGAAGGATGTTTGATAATAAAGAACCCAAGGAAGGTGTCGCAAAAGTACTGCACTCGATAATTCGGCGTTAAAAACTGGCTCAAAATGCTCATTTATAACTATAAATTCCGCTATTTCGCCAGTTTTTTCCTTGCCTTATCATCGTTCGCTACCTTTTGCGACACCCTCCAAGGGGCGGGGAATGATACCCTTGATGATTTAGGCTCCGCCTAATTCATCTCTATTAAATCAGGCAATAATCACAGCGAAAATACCTACTAAACGAATGCCTATTCATCCTCAAAAGTAAATCCAGCAGGATATTGATGAAAACCATCATAATCCCCTTTTGAAACCGCTATCCCATTAACTTTGGCAATGGCGTATACCATGCTGATATGAAAATAGAAGTTAGGTAAGGCAAAGCGGTGTAGAAACTCCATGGCTGGTAAAGTCACCTTCACCGGCCCAGCCATATCACTAATATGATTCTTGGTTATTTCAATCTTGCTGTTATTGAGTTTTTTTAGATAGGCAATGGTGTCTTTTAATTGAGTTTGTAATCCCATAAAAGTATGTTGTTGCGCTTCAAAAGAAACCACAGGATCATTTGCCATAGGGCAACAAGCACGCAGCGAAAAACCCGCCGCTATTGCAACCTGTGTAAACAGGGGAAACATATCATCTGTTAATCTTGCATCCAATATTGATAAATCAGCACCGACACTCGCTTCAATTTTTACTAGTAAGCCACGCAGTTGCTCTAAGTAGTCGATAAATATTTGTATATGGTTGAAAGCCACTATTATTCCTTTTTGATCTTCCTAAATTGGATACGCTTCTAGGAGCCTGTCCGAGAACAGACTAATCGGCTGCGACCAAGTCTATTTGGTTATAATTAACTCTGATTCTTCCTCAAATAACCTTGTTCTCGCTACGGTCGCAGTTCTCGGACAGGCTCCTAGGAAAATTATATATTAAGTTTTATAGAGTCAGGTTCTGTCATTTCAACATTCACTTGTCTAAAAGCCTTAGCAACTTTTAGAAACTCCACCACACCGGTTTTTTTAGCTTGCAGCTTCAACCAAGATACGTGTTCAATAATATCCTCTTCGCCATTAATAGGCACTAATCTATAACGGCTGTCATCGCGGCGTATGTCATCACGCAGGCAAAAACCAATGCCTAAATTAAGCGCTACTGCATCACAAACCTGTTCAGACAGAGCCATTTGCATATCAATTTTAGGGGTAAAACCATGTTCACTAAACAGTTGGTTGGTATATTGCTGAGTGAAAGAGTCTGGTTTACCGCCGATAATAGACTCATCAAAAAAAGCACTAATATCGACTGATTTTGCAGGTGCTAAAGGGTGAGTTGGATTAAGTACTGCCACAAGGCTGTGTTTATGGTACGGCATTGTGTCTATGTTTTTAGGCGCAGATAACATCGGGAATAATCCAATATCAGCCTCTCTATTTAACACCGCAGCACGACAAAATTCCGTGGTGCCAGAGATCACCTTCAGTCTAGAATTTGGGTAATGCTGTCTAAAAACCGCCATCAGCGGCATAAAAATAATCGTTGAAGAGGTCGCCACTCTAAGCACAAAATCCTCCGCCGAGGTTTGACTGTTAAACAGTTCATCAACGGCTGCATCTAAATTGACGTACTCGCAGCTCAATTCAAAGAGTTGTATGCCAAATGCGGTCGCTTTCACTTCTTTGCGGTAACGCTCTAACAGCGCCTGTTTGGTACGTGCTTCCAACCGCCTGACCTGTGCGGTTATTGCCGGTTGGCTGACACCTAGATGCTCTGCTGCCCTGGTAAAACTGCCATATTTTACCAGAGCATGAAAGCTGCGAATCTCACTGAGGGTTATATCCATTAAGTAACGTCTTACAGTCACACCTATTGTGTATTTTCAACCTCCGACACAGAGTTCAAAACTTTGTCTGGATGTTCCAATAGTGGTATAGATGCGATAAGTTGTTGGGTATAGCTCTGTTGCGGATCTAGAAATATCTGTCGCACAGAGCCCTGTTCAATCAGCTCACCATAACGCATTACACATACCCAGTCACATAAATTCGCGATCACACTCAAGTCATGGGATATAAACAGTATTGTCAGCCCCAGCTCGTCACGCAGTGATTTGAGTAGCGTCAAAATTTCCGCCTGAATCGAAACATCTAAGGCGGCAACAGACTCATCAGCCACGATAAACTTAGGTTTGCACACCAGTGCTCTAGCAATACTGATCCGCTGTCGTTGACCGCCTGAAAACGCATGAGGGAAACGCCGTAAATGATTGATATCTATATAGCATTTTTCCGCTATTTCTAAAACGCGTCTATCTGTTTCACTGCGATCTTTGGTCAGCCCCATCGCCTCTAATGGCTCTGCGATAATATCACGCACCGTCATCCGCGGGTTGAGTGAGCTATAGGGATCTTGAAAGACTAACTGGGCAATATTAGCGAGATCTTTACGCTTGAAGGATTGTTTTTTATCAAAACTTAATCCGCCAGTACCGGTGTGATACCTAACCTCTCCGCCACTGATAGGCGATGCACCCAACAGCGCTTTACCCAATGATGTCTTGCCTGAACCACTTTCTCCGACCAGCCCGATAATATGGCCTTTAGGGAGTTCCAAGGTGATGTTTTTCACTGCTCTAAACAGCTCGGGCTTGCGCCCAATACTAGACATTTTATAAGCCACTGATAAGTTTTCCATACTGACCATAGGCGCGGGTTTTTCTTTGGGTGCCTCTGGTAGGTTATCAAGATTGGGCAGTGAATCCAGTAGTTTTTTGGTGTATTTATGTTGTGCATCAAACAGCACTTGGTGCGCAGAGCCCGCTTCGACAACCTTTCCTTTTTGCATCACCGTTACCCGGTCGGCAATTTTTGAGATGACGCCTAAGTCATGAGTAATGAACAACATCGCCATGCCATACTGTTCGCGAAGCTCTAACATCAACTCTAATACTTGCGCTTGTATGGTCACATCTAATGCGGTGGTTGGCTCATCGGCGATCAGCAATTTAGGTTGAGTCGATAATGCCATGGCAATCATCGCCCGTTGTCGCATGCCGCCTGAAAGCTCAAACACATACTGATCAAAGCGGCTTTCTGGCTGTACTATACCGACTCTTTCAAAGAGTTCGATACCGCGTCTTCTCGCTTCTTTTTTATCT
This sequence comes from Oceanospirillaceae bacterium, assembly GCA_013215375.1. Taxonomy (GTDB): domain Bacteria; phylum Pseudomonadota; class Gammaproteobacteria; order Pseudomonadales; family Balneatricaceae; genus Rs1. The sequence continues at coordinate 108,970 of JABSRB010000012.1, forward strand.
ATCCCTAAATGAATCTGCATGGTTTGGATAATTTGATCACTGATGCGAATGGCTGGTGCAAAACTGGCCATTGGCTCTTGAAAGATCATCGAAACGGCACCGCCACGCACCACCGATAAATCTTTACCTCGAAGCTTTAATACATTGATATCTTTGCCATTATGATTAAAAATAATCTGGCTCGGCTGCTCAATTAAGGTATTGTTAGGGTTGAGGCGCATAATCGTTTTTGCAGTGACTGATTTACCTGAGCCACTCTCCCCCACTAACCCCATGATTTCCCCGGGGCGCACATTGAGGCTAACGTCTCTAACGGCGTGAACTAGCCCCTCGTCAGTGCTAAAATTTATGGTTAAATTATTGATATCAAGTAAATATGGATTATTAGACATACTCATCTATTTTTTCTCCGCGTAGGGGTCGGCTGCATCACGCAGCGCATCGCCGACAAAAACAAAGGTCATAATTAAAAGTACGAACAGTGCTACGGGAAAAAACTGCCAAATCATATTTTGCTGGATATCTGGGTCCTGAGCCTTTTGCAGTAACACACCCAAACTATTCACCGGTTCAGTCAATCCTAAACCTAAAAAGCTTAAGCTGGTTTCAGCCAATATCACGTAGGGGAAGTTAATCAGCGTATCGACGATGATATAACTACCAAAGCTCGGCACTAAATGCCGCCAGATAATGCGCCATGTACTAGAGCCACACAATTGTGCCGCGAGTATGTAATCCTGATTGCGCTCAGTGAGAATATGAGTGCGCAAACGTCGCCCCAATGCTGCAAAATCCAGTGCCCCTATCACCACTGCGATAGCAAAGTAGCGCTGCACCGGGGTTAAATCTATCTCCGCCAACGCCACCGCACAGGCAAGATATATCGGGATAGGTGGAATTACTCGCACCGCCTCGGTAAAGCTCATCATCACCGCGTCTACTCTGCCACCAAAGTAGCCACTGACCCCACCCACCAATAGTGAGAAGAATAGTTTCACCACCAGCGCGACCACCGCAATACTGATCGTTACCCAAATGGCATGCAGTGAGCGACTAAACACATCTTTACCATCTTCGTCAGTACCTATCAGATGAATTTCACCTTGCTCCACGCCAAATAAGTGACGATCCGAGCGCAAATCTAAATTAAAATCAGCAAAACTCAAATCAATTAAACTGTACTCCCACCCCTGTACAAAAAATTGTAAGTAACGGCGCTGTTCTTTATCGACTATAAATTTATTTTGATTAGAAGAACTCAGTGCGTTGCTCGAGGTTAAAGCATCTAGAGCGTCTAACCCACCAGATGCCAGCGCTGTGAAATCAAAGCCGCTTTTTTCCTTCGTGTATGTATAGATAAAAGGTCGCAGTGAAAAGCCATTTTCATCACTGAAGTGAATCCACTGTGGAGAGCCGCGTCGATAGTCACTATCGGCACCGTTGATGGTCGGATCAATTGGCGAGAAAAAGGGAGCAAAGAAGCTTATTAAAATTAGCGTCACCAATATCCAAGCGGCAACCACTCCCGATATTTTACCTTTAAATCTATCCTTGATCAGCGATAACTGCCCCGCTGTATAATAGGACTCATCCGATTGTGGTTTTGTTTTACGGCCAAACCTGGCCAAAAATTGCATGATAGCCATGTTTAACTCCCCAGTACGCTAATACGGACACGCGGATCAACTGCCGCCAATACTGCATCGGTAATAAAATTCATTGTAATAACCACCAGCGCCACCAAAAATAAAATTCCCGCGGCCAGTTCTTGATCGTTAGTTTGTGCCAGTGCTTCGATGAGCAATGCCGCTGAATCTGTCAAGCCGATCACGACCGCCACTATCGGCAAATCATTAAAGACGCGCTGAAAGTCAAAACCAACACTGTTAAACAATGGACTAATCGAGTGGCGAACTGGATAACCGCCCCACAATGCCATACCTGTCACACCACGTGCTCTGGCTGCATCCACATAGAGTTTATTGGATTCATCAACCACTAGTGCCCTGACCGTTTGTAGCTGCAGTGCTGTTGCTGACCAGCCAATAACAAAGATCGGTAGCCAGATATGACCAAAGAAATCCCACAGCTTGTCAAATTCAAAACCACTGTTGCCAAACCAAGGTACATTACGCCATTCATCAGAAAACAGTCCGGTAGGCGCAGGCTCACCTGCAAATACGTAGAGTAGTATGATGAATAATGCCAGTAAGAAATTGGGAAGCGCTAAGCCTAAATAACTGATAAGCCGCAACTGTAAATCGAGAAATTTATTAAAACTCAGACCAATGCTGTTAATGATTTTTTCACGTTTGCTGTTCAATGGGTTTTTATCAAGCCAAGATTTATTGATACTAAATGCCGATAAAATGCCGAAGGGAACCGCGATTAAATAAGAGAAGAACAGCGCGGCCATACAGAACCAAAAGCTCATCCAAAAGCGATCGCCCAATGCTAGATTAACTGACTGACGCTTGGCGCAACTAAAACCAAGATCTCCTCGCAGAGCCAGGTTACTAACCCACTTAGCCCAGCGTATGACTAAAGGTTTGTCTAACCCCATACGCGCCCGCTCGGCATCAATATCTGCTTGAGTAATAGTCTCTCCCTGAGTGCTTTTGTAGGCAATGTACTTTTCGGCGCAATCTCCTGGTAATACTTCCATTAGTGAAAAGACAATCGCACTGACCACTAATAGTGTGCCAAGTGCCAGTAGGTAGCGGTGCAATACATAACTAAAGTATTGACTGGTGAGTCCCCGCCAATAAAACATTGCTGCAATTGCGACTAGCAGCCACAGCAGCCAAGTGTTAGAAAAAAAGTTAGCCATTAAATTATAGTCCTCAAAGCCGCTGGTACTTGTACCATTGTGAGGGAAGTTGTGAGTCTGTCCAAACGCTTAGCATGCTCCAACCTATAGAGCCTAATGCAAGAAAAATGCTAGATTTAGATATCAATGAAAGGAGGTCTTAGCTCCGTGACGATGAATAGATATCTTCTTGTAGATGTATTATTTTCGCCCGAGGATGGGCACTAACCTGTACACCGACAATATTGGACTAATCACAATTACCTTAGAGTACCGCCGCTTTCATATTGTTATATTTGCTGTACAACGAAGCAAAATAACCTTGCTGATTTTATATCGATCAACTTGGACTCTGCATACACAACATTTAGAAAAGAGAGAGGATTGCTCCCCTCTCAATGACAATAATAGGAAACTGTCGAGAAATACTGATCTACTGCGAACCAGCCTATTTGATAAAATAGCCTTGCTCCCTGATAGCCGTTCACTGACAGTCGTCTCTATAGTCAGTTAGTTAGTTAGCTGCGCCATTCTCATCCAAATACCACTGTGTGGGAAGGTAAGGATATACCCAGTAATAATCGTAGGAGTGGGTTTTTTGCACTTTAAAGTTACCTAACTTGTTGCTGTAATAAATAGGTTGCACCGCTTTAACAGTGCCAACTACAAACAGATCATCAACAATCCTTGTCGCTATTTTCAAACCGATTTCGTTAGATTCATCAGTGCCAATTTTTAAAGTGACAAACTTATTAGCCAGTTTTTCCATGGCCAATATAGTCGCCGGTGGCTTAACGCCCTCAGCTCCATTTGTTACCTTATACTGATCCCACAACATGCCGGTACGTAAATCGAAAAAAGTCCCATAAGGTGGCAGCACATCTTCGGTTTTAGTCGCAACGGTCGGTAGCGGACGACCCATACCCCAAGACAGAATACTTAAAGCATTGGCGCTTTGAGAATTACGGTACTCGTCACTGGTAATCTCTTTAATATTGGTTTTTATACCAATTTTGGTCCAGCTAGCCGCAATAATTTCTGCTAATTCAGTCGGTGTCCCCTGAGTGGAGTACTGGAAAGTTAGTTCAAACTTTTTACCCGAAGGTAATTGACGTAAACCATCATTATTTTTATCCATCACCCCTGCTTTATCGAGTAGTTCAGCGGCGAGCTTAGCATCGAACTGAATCCAGCTAGTTTTTAACTCATCGGTGATAAAGGGAGCTGTATCTGCATCAATTGCGGTGAACTGGGTGGGTGTTCCAAGATTAAAAAAGGCAATTTCATTTATTTTGTTACGATCAATCGCTACTGACATCCCCCTTCTAAAGTTGATATCATTAAAGACCGCACGTTTCTCAAGGTCTTTATCTGTCATATTGAAAGCGTAAGTGGTTTGGTTAATCTGTGGCCGCAGCGAAATTGAATACTTTCCCTGAACCTTGTTTTCTAACAGAACGGGGACGGAAGGCAAATTAACGGCCTGCGATTTATAATCAATTTCGCCTGCGATCATTTTCGCTAACTGAATGTTCTCATCCGAGATATACACTTCATTAATTTCATTGATATAGGGAAGTTGGTTACCTGCGGTATCCACTTGGAAAAAGTACGGATTAGCCACTAAATGACGTCTTTCTAAGCTCTCCTCTACCACAATGAAGGATTCTAAGGTAGGCGCTATCGCAGTCAAACCAGCTTTGACCAAACGATCTGAGGCCACTTTATCTTTGAGTAGCGGTGTCGGTATATCTTTCCAATCTGACTGACCGTAATAAAAGTTAACCAGCGCATAACCATTTTCAAAACCTAGTGCCTGAGCGTCTTTATCGGCATTAGTGTTATATTTAGGATGAAATTTTTGCAACAGATGCTTGGGTTGAAATGGCTGCGCATAATCTTGAGCAAACATAGCAATGAGACCAGGCTTTGGCGTACCCATATTAAAACGTACGGTCGTTTCATCTACCGCTTCGACCTTCATCGGCTTGCCATCAGACAAAAAGCGATCTTTAGCCTTTTTAATGATATTGGTATCCATCAGCATATCGTGATACCAAAAAACCACATCGGCGGCGGTGAAAGGTTGACCATCAGACCATTTATGACCTTGGCGTAATTTAACCGTCAGCTCGGTGAAATCGTCATTCCAGATCCAAGAAGACGCCACATTGGGCACGATAGTTTGCAGGTCATCACTGTAACGCGTCAAATTGACATGGCGTATTGAAAGCAGATCAGAGGTCCCCGATTCTGTGGCCTTAGATATCCCATCTAAAACGCCGCCATATTTACCGATTTTTTTGTAGGGCACCACCACCAATGGTTCCGTAGGTATACGTGTGGCTAGCGGTAACAGCGCAGGATTACCTCCAATACGTGCATTTAATGCTTTGGCCATAGGATTTACTGCAAAATCCATGGTGCAGCCTTTGGCTTTTTCATACTCAGCCCGCTCAAATAAATGCGGGTATTTGCCACCGGCATCGGCACCGGTAAGCGGTGGGCAAGCAGCCATTAGTTGAGTTGACATTAGTACCGAAGCACTAGCTATTAGCAATTTTTTCATTATTAATATCCCTATTATTGTTATATTGAGGTCTCTGCATTACTTAGCGAGCAAATAATAAGACGGGAACAATCCGATAACAGCGAAATCAATGTGCTGCGCTTTTGCGTATTGAACCGGCTTTCATGTCGATATTATCGATCGTATTAGTGACGCTGAGCTTTCATCTTAAGTAAGGCAGTTACTGCTGACTTTACAAGGCCTCACACGGTACTTTTTCCATTTTCTATTACGTTTATGTCGTTCTTGAGTTTAATTGTTGCGCCAATCAATGATGGGCCAACCCTTATTAATAGCGTGTTCACGCAAGCTAACATCAGGGTTGACCGTTATTGGGTTATCTACTAATTGCAATAGCGCCAAATCGTTATATGAATCGCTGTAAAAAGAGGCTCCGATTAAACCTTCATCAGTATTATCAAGCCACTGCAATAAACGGGTTACTTTGCCTTCTCTAAAACTTGCCACACCTTTTATTTCACCGCTATATCCGAAGCATCCATTGGTGGCCATTGTTTTAGCTTCAAGTTCAATTGCCAGCACATTGTCTATCCCAAGATGCTCAGCGATGGCTTTGACAATAAATTCTACTGTTGCCGAAATTAATAAAACCCGTTCATTTTGGGTAGCAAGTTGCTCCAATAATTCATGCGCTTGAGGGTAAATATTGGGCGCGATATAATCACTGACAAATTCGGCTAGTAACACCGATATTTCCACTTGAGATAAATGATCAATAGGCGCCAACATAAAACGTACATAACTTGCGATGCAAAGGCTGCCATCTTGATATTTTAAATAGAAGTCTTCATCTCCCTGCATAAGAGACGGTGCCGCTAATTGTTTATCAACCAAAAACTGGCAAAATAAAGTGGCGCTATCGCCATTGAGTAGAGTGTCGTCTAGATCGAAAATCACCAAAGTCATGCTTGTCGCCTAAATAATTGTATTTTGTTCTGCAGCTGTAAAGTAACCGCCTTATTGCGCTCTTTAGCATAGGAGTCCTATCGGACTTAACTATCTAAACGCTCTTTCAATAACTCAGGTGCAATGCTTTTACCATGACCAACCACACCCAGTAACTGACAAATAGAGCCACAAAGTTGTAATTGTTCAGGTTTAGCATCTGTATCATGGCTAAAAGCATCGCCCAATACATAAAGAGGTATTTCCCGTTCTTCTTTAAGTGTCCCGCCGTGACTATTGTCATTATTCATGCCGTGATCTGCGGTTACTAGTACTTGATAACCGGCCTCGAGCCAATCAGGGAGATACTCCGACAGTGCCATATCGGTGCCCCTAACTGTATTGCGATACTTAGCGCTATCCCAACCGGCCAGATGCCCTGCATTATCAATATTCATCGGATGGATTAACAAAAAATTTGGATCATAACTGCGACGCAGCCATTCTGCATCGGCAAAAAGATGATCGTTGGGGTAGTGATCTAAATGATAAAAACAGCCATATTGAATGTTCTTTTGTGGATCGATAGTAATTCGATCGCGTTTGGCGCTGTAAGGCGATTGATTATAAAGTTCACTAAACCAGTGATAAGCTGCTGCTGCAGTAGTTAACCCCGCACTTCGGGCTAAACTAAACACGCTCTGCTCTTTAGATAGCCGCTGTACTTGATTGTGTACTATGCCGCTTTCTACCGGCGGTACTGCTGTCAGTATCGCTTCATATAGCGGTCGTGACATTGAGGGTAATTCACATTCTAATTTGTATAAAGTAGCGCGTCCCTGTTTGCGCAAAGCTTGTAAAAAACCCATGCACTGCACACCGACGTTATACTCGAGCCCATCTAAAATTATCAAAATTACTTTTTGAGACATATCCATATTCTCACTTTTCGTGGTCAATAATTGGCCTTAATGAAATCGACATTATTAGATTCGGAGGTGACTGGCAAGCGTTTTCACACCAAAAGTTATTAATAAATTTATTAATAACCTATGCTTATATCGATAAGTAAAATATATATTTCATCGCCGATAGAAGTGCCTTTTAGGATCAAAGGACAGAAGGTTCAGCAGAGTTTTATCGGGAAGTAAACTGTATTACAATAATTTTTGGAAGAAGATCGAATCATTTTGACGCTATTCGGCGACAATATAGACTTATTTTTCCGATGAGTTTGTGAAATTTACCTAGGGTAATTGCCAATAATAACGACAAGATAGCACCATAAAATGGCTATCATTAACGCCAAATAGCAGCTAAATCAAACAGACTACGTAAGAAAAAAGCTCATCTTTTGACCTTTACAATATACAAATATCTATAGTGATAGGGATTAGTGATTTCTGTATTTTTAAGATCACTTTCAGTGGCGCGTACTTGGTGCAGGATTTCACAGCCTTCACTAATAAATGCTTTTTTATATTTATCCAGTGACCGCTTCACTTGTTTCCAAAGTATTTTATCGTTATTTGTAAAATCGATAGTTTCAAATGTAAAACCACACTTATCGAGTAACTGTGCCAAATTAGTCTTTTGCATATGAAATTTTTCCATATCATCTAATGGTTTATAATTTGATAAGGTGATTAACATCACAGAGTTTAAATTCATGGATTGTTTCATGTGCATCAGCACAGCAGTTTGATCGGTAATGAAGTACCAGCTATCCATGAAAAAAATGACATCAAATATTCGTTTAATACTGAAATCATTAATATCGGCCTGCATAAATTCAAGATTACGCTGGTTTTCTGTCTTTAATGCCGTGATCATTTGTTCAGATAGATCAACTCCGAGCCCGCTTGCTCCGGTGCAGGACTGAATATATTTAGTCAGTTGACCTACACCACAGCCTACATCCAAAAAGGTCTTTTTATGGGTTAATTCACTGAGATTAATAATCGTCTGTAATTGCTCAGCATCAATCATATTCAACTGACTTAGATCTACACCATGAACTTCATTACAAAATTTAGGGTAGGTATTACTTGAATGAATTTGTGTCAATATAAAATCAAAGCGCTGTTGGCGTGTATCCATAGGCCATTCTTTGTTGCTGCTCATTTTGTCTCCAACGACTACTTCACTTACCTAAAAACAAAGGCACCCTGTTAGCTTCGTTATTTCTCATCTGCCGGATAAAAACCAATACTGACCACCATCGAAGGCTAGTTGTTTTTACAGGCTTTTTTTCGATTGAACGCCGTACTGGTGTGTCCGGTTGATTGAGAAAGAAAAGCCTGTAAAAACAAGGAGCAAGCTAGGACACGAGCAGTTGGGTGCAATATTCGGGCTAATACTTGCACCCGACTTGCGACCAACAACTGCCCTGCATACTTCTCTACAATGGGCAGTGATAGCGGTCCTAATTGATCTATCCTGCTTTGATCAGTGATATTGTAATGATGAATAATGTATCCGCTCATATGACTCCTTGTCTGATCTGGACTTGTTGAGTATTAGTTAATGGCTATTGGCTCTGATTGAACTTGCACCACATAAATATCCCGTTTACCGCGAGGCTGTGTAACTATAGAGGAATGAAAGGTCATCCCTAGTTTTTCCAACACCGTTTTCGACGCTCTATTATTGTCAGCAACAAGCGCCAGTAACCGATTGTATTTCTTAGTATTAAATCCGTATTCTATTTGTGCGCGGCCTATCTCTGTCGCATACCCTCTGCCCCAATACTCTAAACCCAGTACAAAACCAAACTCGTAATCATTGCAACCTAAAACCGAAGTACTTAATAGGCCGGCAAAACCAATAATGGTATCTGAGTCTTTTAGGACTAATGCACCGAGCTGCAAGCCATTTCCATCCCCATCAAATTGATCGGTAAAAAAAGTCCATGCCCGCTCTTTAGTGAAAGTTTTGCCTTCAAAGGCATTGGCCATTACCTCAGGGACACCAAACACTAGCGCGTAGAGCGGCTCAAAATCCTTTTCATTAACAGACCTAAGCATTAAACGCTCGGTCGTTATTATTGCTACAGTCATGTTTATCTCTTTTGCTATTTAGTTTTCATCCTGAAACGGGGCCGTTGCGAGAACGACTCAATGGTTCAAGGTGCGTGCTACTAGATATGGGCGTTTGGTCATTCCAAATAACGCTATCTAGTGGTGCTCAGATTGATCCAGTGAGTCGGTCGCAGTAGGCATCTGTTTCTGGATGGAAACTATTTAGGATTTTTCGGCAATCAAAGTGCTGAAAAGGCCAGTGTATAAACCGCTACATAATAAACAAAAAAGGGTTATTTCTACAAGCTATCGACTACTCGAGAGGTTCAAGTTCAGACCACCTTATTTCTCTGGGATGCGCATTTTTCTCAACCAAAATATTCATGCATGCCAAGCGATATAGCTCGTTGTCATCAATATTTTCATATAACCACTTACAGCTATAAACCATCTTAATCAGATGAACTTCTTGAATATTACGCGCTTTTTCTGCCATAATTTCCCAGCTGTCAAACCCCTTATTACCCAACTTTACGCTCGGTAACGCATTAGTAGCGCCCTTTTCAATATATAACCCTGTCAGCCAAATCCAATACAATGACCATAGTTTCACATAAATTTCAGACTGACTGTTATCTCCCCCTAAGCGCAACGTTAAATCTGCTAGAGCTTGACAAGAAGTCACAGCGTGCAAGGTAGTCAATGCTGGCTGTGAGAGATACAACTTAATCGCCATTTGTGATATTTGTGTTATTTTCTCGACTAAATTTTGTCGATTAATAACAAAACCACTGTTAAAAGCGAGTTGTTGGATTTGGCTCTCACCACAGAGCTGCTCACAAATATTTAAACTGCCACCCACTGGATTAAAACTCACCTTTAACGGTTTTCCGCGACTAACATTTGCCCACTGGGTACCAGCAGGTATTTCAGTATTTGACAACAATAGCTGCGGATATTGGCCATATAAATTTTCATAGCGAATAGCAAAGTATGCCAAAGCATTGGCAATGAGCTGTGTATCTGCGTGTATGACGGCGAAACTGAGTTGAATCAGCGGATGAAACAAACCCATCGGCAAACCCAATTTCAGGGTATCCAGAGCCTCGCTAACAAACGCTGTTACGCCAAGTTTCAAAACAGCCTGGCCAAATACGCGGCGAAACTCCAACAAACGTTTAGGTTGCCCTAAATATTCTTGCCAGTTCTGTAAAGTGACTTCTTGGCTATCCACTAAATGCAGTTGAGTTTCAATATCTGTACGATATCGTGGCCATGCTTGGCTAAACCGTTTAATTTCAGTATCACTAGCGCCTAAGCCTGCCAAGGACATCATAGTCATTGGATAATGATTGGACATGCCGCCTTTAGTAACGCCCCCTAAATTAGGATGAAAGAAACTATCGTCATACATTTCATTGTTAACTAGGTCAGAAACTTGCGCGGATGGTACAAAATTAGGTACTTTGATTGGGTGGAAATTATTCATGGTTAAACCTCTCTATCCATATCCTCGTGAAGATGTTTTGCTCATTAAGGGCTAATCCTAAAAGCAGGCTCTAGCCCTATTGGGACAATGCCATGTGGATTACGCAATGGACTGACTGAATTATAGCCACGGCGATATACATCAAGTTCAATGGTTCTACCAACGTTAGGCAAATTGACAATATCTTGTAGGTATCTTGATAAATGGCGGTAATCTCTTAGTGCCCGCAGATTACATTTAAAAGCGGTAAAATAACCCACATCAAAACGCACCAATGTCGGCAGCAATCGCCAGTCCGCTTCTGTTACTTGCTCGCCTAACAAATACTTTTGTGTGGATAGACGTAACTCTAAATGATCCAGAGCGGCAAACACTTTGACTACTGAGTCATCATAAGCTTGTTGTGTTCTAGCAAAACCTGTTTGGTACACCCCATTATTTAAATTCTCATAGATATAATCATTAAGCTGATCAATTTCCTGAGCTAATAGATCCGGGTAAAAGTCTTGCTTATCACCACTAATGTCATTAAATGCATTGTTAAACATACGGATAATGTCTGCAGATTCTGTACTGACAATGGTATTTTGCTGTTTATCCCAAAGCACCGGCACTGTAACTCGACCACTATACTGTGGAGCCGCTTTCACATAGAGTTCATGTAATGCGGCTAAACCGAACAAAGGGTCACTAAAGCGGGTGTTATTTGCTGCTGAGTCACTATGGCTAGTATCTGTAGCAAATACCCAGCCATGTTCTGTCCTCAATGGCTTAACTAACGACAGCGATATGACATTTTCAAGCTGCTTTACATTGCGATATAGTAAGGTGCGATGTGCCCACGGGCAGTTAAGCGCCGCAAACAAATGGTAGCGCCCCGCCTCTGCTTTAAATCCAGCATCGCCAGTTTTACCCGCACTACCATCTACGGTGATCCAATGCCTAAATTGGGCAGTACCACGTTGAAACCGTCCCTGTGATTGCGCATATTGCTGCTTTTCAAAAGCGACAATTTGCATATCGTTTAACCATTTCCCATCGATTAATTTACCCATGATTAAACTCCCGCTTTAGCATTGACTGAAGTCAGTCCTGCACGACCATGTTCAGTATTGAAATTGATATCAGGCCCTGCAGGCACGATACGGGTAGGATTAATACTCTCGTGGCTGCCATAGTAATGCGCTTTGATATAGCCCATAGCGACAGTGTCTGCAATGCCTGGCACTTGATATAAATCCCGTAAGTAGCCCCAGATATTGGGGTAATCTACAATGCGCCGTAAATTGCATTTAAAATGGCCGACATAGACAGCATCAAAACGCACTAAGGTGGTAAATAAGCGCCAATCCGCTTCGGTGATAGTGTCGCCAATCAAATAACGTTGGGTGCTTAAACGCTGCTCTATGGAGTCTAATGCATCGAACAACTCCACAACCGCTTCATCATAGGCCTCTTGGGTGGTCGCAAAACCCGCTCGGTAGACGCCGTTGTTAATCGCTGGATAAATAAAGTCATTCATTTCGTCTATTTGTGTCAGCAAATTGGCAGGAGAGAAATCCCCCGCAACCGCACCGACTTGATCAAACGCTGCATTAAACATGCGGATAATTTCAGGGGATTCATTGCTAACAATGGTATTGGTTTGTTTGTCCCATAAAATAGGCACTGTTACCCGTCCGGTATAATCCTCTTGTGCCGCGGTATATATTTCATGCACATGGGTAGCATGCAAAATTGGATCACTCACTACCCCCACTCCCGGGGTAAATGTCCAACCTTCATCGCCCATAAAAGCATTCACTACCGACATAGAAATCATCTCTTCTAAGCCTTTTAATTTACGATAAATAATAGTGCGATGCGCCCAAGGGCAAGCGAGTGATACATATAGATGATAGCGGTTAGGTTCAGCTTTGAATCCGCCAGTACCGGTCGGCCCCGCACTTCCATCGGCTGTGATCCAGTTGCGAAAACTCGGCGCTTTACGCTCGAAACGTCCCCCCGTTGATTTAGTGTCGTACCATTCGTTGTGCCATTTCCCCGCGACTAAAAGTCCCATGCTGTTCTCCTAAGCTTTATTAGATAATGAAATGCGATTACCGCTCAATACCCATTTATGTTGCTGATGTGACCATGCTATTAGTTATCATAATCAGGATAAACATAGAAATAGAGAAAACATTATCTCCACTTAGAGAACAATAGGATATTTATCTTAAAATAATCCACCACTGCCAAATATCAGTCCATCTAAACAATAAGGGCATTTCGGCAGCTAGGTTTTTTGCCCGCAGAAAGGGCTATTGACAGTATTTTCACACTAAAAGGATGGCAAGCAGATATTGTAGTTTAGCCAGAATATTGCATACCATTGTGTGATGATAGCTGGTTGTATGCAATATGCAGCTTAGGGAGGTTTGACCACAGCTTTTATATCAAAATCATTTGAATCAGCTCAGGGTTAATGGATCACTAATACCAATCTCTACTATTTTATTTTCACTGGTCCCAGTACGGCTTGTCACCAAAACGCTCTACCAGAAAATCAATCAGACTACGCACCTTGAGAGGTAAGTGTCGGTTAGGCGGATAAAGCGCATAAGCATGCATCGTTGGCATTTGGTACTGTGCCAGCACAGGTACTAACGTTTTAGTCGCGAGTGCCTGCCAGATAATGAACGTTGGCAGGTAACTAATACCGTGACCGGATTCAGCCAATGCTTTAAGAAAATCTCCATTATTGGCCATAAAATGCGGCTCAACATACACCACTTGCGCTTCGCCTGCGCTGTCTACAAACTTTAGGCCACTTTGATCGTTGCCGCCGTATTTCAGAAAGTTATGTTGTTTTAAATCTTGTGGTGTTTCAGGCTCACCATGTTCTTTTAAATAATCAGGGCTAGCGCAAAGCAGATGTTTTATCGGCGCTATTTTTCTCGCTTGCAGCCTAGAGTTATCAAGCTGGCCAATTCTAAAAGCCAAATCAACACCTTGCTCAACAATGTCGATTTTTTCATCAGAGAATTTAATATTCAATTTTAGATTACAGTGCTGTTGTAAAAACAAGTCCAGCGCTGGAGCCAAATGACTGAGACCAAAAGATAATGGCACTGCAATATTTAAGGTCCCTTCTATGGCTCTTTTGCTACTAGAGGTTTGACAATTTAGCTCTTCAACTTCATCTAAAATCAGTTTACTGCGTTGATAATACAGCTGACCTGCTTCAGTGATGCTAGACATGCGGGTGGTACGGTGAATTAATTTAATCCCTAGTTTCTGCTCTAACAGTGCTAATCGTTTGCTTACCGCCGATTTAGCAATATTCATTTGTTCAGCTGCTTTGGTAATGCTACCCGCTTCCACTACCCGCACAAATATATGCATGTCTTCGAGTTGTCCCATCTTCCCGCTACTCCACTCTTCTATATTCAGGTTAATTGTTTCAATTTGGGTAACTATGTATTCTCTTTACTGCTGTTTATTCTCTTAAGGTTAACAACTATGCTGTACTCAGCATAGTTTCAATCAGTACTTCATGAATAAAACCTCGAGAAAAGTCCAATCGCTTCGCTTCACCTAACTGACTGATGTCGGATATTGGTCGTTTCATTGAGTGCTACAAGTTCACGCCCAACGAGCGGAAAATCAGCCTTTGATAATTCAGGCGTCGCCTAATTCATCACTATTTAACAGATATTTATTCACATTATTTGGATCGACATATGCAGCAAAATAATCATGAGAATTCTATTAGAGAACTAACCAACATCTCTCAAGGCCAACGTGCATCTGATGGCGATGGGGTACAACTCACCCGTTTAATCGGCAGCCAACAGATAGATATGCTTGATCCGTTTCTGCTCCTGGATCATTTTGAGTCAGATCAACCTAATGATTACATGGGTGGCTTTCCCAACCATCCCCATCGAGGTTTTGAAACAGTTACTTATATGCTGGCAGGAAAGATGCGGCATAAGGACAATGCGGGGAATGAAGGGGTAATAGCGGCCAACGGCGTGCAGTGGATGACAGCTGGACGCGGTATTATTCACTCTGAAATGCCAGAACAAGAATCTGGATTATTAAAAGGTTTCCAACTATGGGTCAATTTACCTAAATCCCATAAGATGACAGCACCTGCCTATCAGGAATTTTCAGCAGCCCAATTACCCATCGAATACGCGGATGATGGCAGTGAAATAAGAGTTATCGCCGGTACTACCGACAAGGGCCTTACCGGGCCTGTCATTAATACTCATGTGACGCCTACCTATATGGATGTGCATCTACCTGCTGGTGCGAGCTTTAATCAATCCTTAGCCATCACTGACAATGCTTTTATATATGTCATCAAAGGCAGTATTGCAGTGGGCAACAAGGGTAATTTACTGAGCGAAAACCAACTGGGTATATTATCCGCAGGCGACAAAGTCACCGTTTCCACCAATAACACTTCACCCTCTGAAGAAAGTGATTTTTTATTAATTTCTGGTAAACCCCTCCATGAAGCGGTCGCAAGAGGAGGCCCATTTGTGATGAATACAGAAGCAGAAGTGCTGCAAGCCTACCAGGATTATCAAAACAACAAATTTTGATACCACTAACGGCATTGTTGAACTAACCTCCCTTTTTAACAAAGGGCTATACTTTGCCGCTTTTCTTGCCTCTTAACTATTAAATGTAGATTTACCACGTAAAACATATTATCAGCATACTCAAACTACACACATAATAAAAACTTTATTATGTTCTTATTTTATTCCTTAATACCTATAACTCTGACCTTTATAACTTCTGATAAATTAAATTTTTATTTGTGTGTTTGTTGTTTTTAATCATTGGCACATATCTTGCTTTTTAATCCGCGTATTAAAATTAATATTTATTAAAAATAAACTAACGTACGTTTTTTCAAGCCAACTCGCTTGAGCTTGTATGCGTACCTTATTTATTTGAGCAGGTGGCATTACGATTATTTCTAAATAGCAAACCCTTAAGCTCTAAGTTAATTAACAAGGCTTATTCTTAAGCAATACATTAGGTATCAATCAGTTACAGCTTTTAATATTACGCTGGAACTTGGTGTTCTGTGAGCCATCATGTAGCTGCTGACGGTTTTTGATGGATTTTTTCTTTGATAAAAAGATCGGTGCTACTTTTGGCATCCATTTATCTCAAAGGAACTTACAGAAGTGACCATTGATTATCTATATAAATAATATTTATAAATTAATCATCAAATATATTTTGAGGTTAAAGTGTTGCTTATTATAAATAACTACTGTAAATAATAATACTCATTTATTGGGTAAGTTATTCTGTATTTATTTATAAATATTTTTTGCTTTTATAAGTTCGATTAAACTTAATCAAAATGTTTCATAGTGAATAATGATTTTAATCAGTCAGATTTTACCGTTTTTAATTAAATAATTATTTTTTAATGGAGAATATTTATGATTATTCAATCCAGTGAAGTTCACATGAATGCAACTCACGAAAAAAGTGAATCCCGATCTTTTGCAATGAGTTCAAATTTACAGTTTGGTGACATAATCACTGAGCTGAATGCAGTAGAAGCTAAAAAAATCAGCGGTAATGGTCAGTTTGAAGCACTGTTCAATCAATTTTTTGGCGCTAATGCCACTACTGGAGCAGAGGCTGAAAATGACGAAGCAGAAACGCCCTCCCTTTTGGTCATGACCAAAGAAGGCTTTAAATTCAGAACCGCAGATGATGACTTACCTATTGAAGAAAACCATGTACTGGCCACCATTAAGATGTTTAGACGTTTGTTAGAAGCCATTTCCCAGCAATATGGCTATCAATACAACAACGACAATGCTGATATAGAAGAGGCAAAAAACGCAGCGCAAACCACCCCTACTGACCAAGTTGCAGATGTCGATACCCCGAATGATCCGGCTGGATTTTCAGGCTTGCAAGGCATTCGTATTCAAATGAGTTTTAGTAGCACATTCACCATTGAAGAAAGTGAAAAAACGGACTTTAGTTCAGCAGGCACTGTCACCACTGCCGATGGAAAAACCATTTCATTTGATTTGGAAATGAGCATGCAACGCGAATATTCTTATACAGAAACTAATGAGTTTACGCAAAGTGTTTTGTTTAAGGATCCTATCGTGATTAATTATCCAGGCTCCTCTGCAGAGTTAAGTGATGAAAAATTTGCTTTTGACATCGACGCCGATGGTAATGATGATTTAATCAGTTATTTCAATAGTGGCGCTATGCTCGCGTTAGACAAAAATAACGATGGTATCATCAACGATGGTAGCGAATTATTTGGCGCCCTCTCAGGTAACGGCTTTGCGGATTTAGCCGCTTACGATGAAGACGGTAATAACTATATTGATGAAGCTGACAGCATTTTTTCAGAGCTGAAACTTTGGACAAAAACCGCAGACCAGGACATCCTAACTGACCTAAGCGGTATGGATATTGGGGCGATCTACTTAGGTGCCAGTGACACACCTTTTGATGTTAAAGGAGAGGGCAACCAATTTAACGGTAAAGTACAAGCCACTAGTTTTTATTTAACCGAGGCGGGTGATGTAGGTACTGTCCAACAGGTTGATATGGTGGTGTAATAGATCTGCATTTACGTCATATAACAGAGGCTAATTAGCCTCTGTTATCTTTTGTCTATCTTTATTAATCAACCCATCTAATAAGCTCACAAATAGTGAGTTCAAGTCGAAATACCAATCCCTTAGATCGTTACTTTTTTTGTAAATGAGCCAACATCATTAACCTGAGCACAAAGTTTCTTAATACTACCTATCAGCAGGCAGGAAATTGCCGCTGGAATTGTTTTTGAGCTGAGGCTCCTCTTTTGGCTTGAATGATGTAGAGCTTAATTTCGGTATCTCCGCGCCCAGGAAAACCTTAGCGCCTGTTTACAAAATAATGCAGTGATCGACGATAGGCAACAGCTCTTTAAGAGTTTTATCAACGTTTAATAGTGACATGCCACGCGCCTTTTATTTGTAGCAGAGTTAACGCAGTGTAATTTGCTCTGTGACATAGCAGACAAACGCTTTTAAACGTGCTGATTGCTGTATTTTAGGAGGGTGAATTAAATATATTTGATGGGTTATCGGCGTTGCATCATCAAGCAGGATTACCAGTTTTTGATCGCGAACATATTGCTCTATGAAATAATCAGGAAAACGCGCAATACCGCTGCCATTTAACACTTGGTGTAAAATCGAGAAATTATCATTGGACGTCATCCAACCTTTCACAGCCACTTGTGATCTTTTGAATAGCCACTGCGCTTGGCGCTCACCTGTTAAACATTGATACTCAGCTAACTCCATCACTGTATTCGGCTGACCTTGTTTTTGTAGGTATGCTGGCGCAGCGACGATCGCATGTCGATAGTTTAATAAAGGTCTTGCTATCATGTCCTGTGGCAAAATTTTAGTGGAGCGAAAGGCAATATCATAATCTTGTTTATTCAAATCATAAGTTTCGTAACTGGTGTTAATACTAAAAGTCACTTCTGGGTGTTTTTGATGAAACTCATCACAAATATCATTTAAAAAACGATAGGCAAACAAAACAGGTGCGGTAATCTTTAACTCCCCTTCAAGTTCATTTTTTTCATGCAGAATATCCCGCTCCATATTCAGCAGTTTATTACTAATGGATTCCATGCATTTGAGCACTCGCTTGCCTTCAGCTGTTAAACTTACATGTCGCGTTGAACGGTTCAGTAAACTCGTGCCCAGCTCTTGTTCCAGTAGCTTTATTTGCTCAGAGAGATGCCCTCTTGAAATACTTAAATGCTCAGCAGCCCGAGAGAAATTAAGTTCTGTTGCTACATGCCTGAATAACATCAGCCGCTCTATTCGTTTGTGCTCTTTCATGACTACTAGTTAGTATCCTTAAAGGTCATAAAATTTAATGAACCTCATTATAGTTCGGTATACCGAATAGTAAATTCATTATTGATAGCTGATAACAACAGATAGAAGCATTAGAATGCGCCTGAATCTAATTGCTAAGGGGCGAATCATGAAAAAACTACCAATACATCAATATTTACCCGGCGCTAGCGAGCTTGTTTACGGCTGTATGGGTCTTGGAGGCAACTGGAACCAAGATTCTCTTAGTAAAGCAGATATTAAAAAGGCTCATCAAGTAGTAGAGCATGTTTTAGAAGCGAATATAAACGTGTTTGATCATGCCGATATTTATCAATTTGGTAAAGCTGAGCAAGTTTTTGGCACAATATTAAAAGATAATCCTACCCTTAGAGATGAAATGATCATTCAATCTAAGTGCGGCATCCGTTTTGAAGATAACAGTGGCCCCAAGCGATATGACTTATCGGCGCAGTGGATTACAGAATCCACTGATCAAATTCTTACTCGCTTAAATACACAATACCTGGATGTATTAATATTGCATCGCCCAGACCCATTAATGCAGGCAGACGAGATCGCCCGTGCTTTATCTGCGCTAAAAGCCAGTGGCAAGGTAAAATACTTTGGTCTATCCAACATGAATTCGTCACAAGCTAGCTACATTGCACAAGCGATTGATCAGCCTTTTATTATAAACCAGTTAGAGCTGAGTCTTAGTAATCTACATTGGCTTGAAGAGGGTGTATATGTAGGCAACCCACAAGGATCACATATAAACTTTAACAGCCACACTTTAGAGTATGCGCGTATTAACAACATGCAAATTCAATCATGGGGAAGCTTAAGCCAAGGCCTATTTTGTGGCCGTGATGTATCGGGGGAATCTATCACCATCCAAGAGACAGCCAAGTACGTTAAAACACTTGCACAACAATATGCTACTTCAACTGAGGCGATAGTGCTGGCTTGGTTAATGCATCATCCCGCTAATATTCAGCCGGTTATAGGGTCAACCAATATTGAACGCATCAGCGCTTGTACAAAAGCGCTTTCGATAAATTTAACCCGCGAACAGTGGTATCAAATTTATACTTTAGCGCGCGGGAGCGAATTACCTTAAGCGCGAAAAGCTGACTCTGCGGGGCTTATTGATGCCCTTCAAATCTACTTAGTTCTCATCCAGAAACGGGGTCGTCGCGAGGGAGATCCAATTGCTTGAGATGCACGATACTAGATGTGGGCGTTTGGTCATTCCAAATAACGACATCTAGTAGTGAGCAGATCGAGCGAGTGGGGCTTTCGCAGTAGACATCTGTTTCTGGATGGAACGACTTAGGCTTACCAATTATCGGTTTTCTCAAAAGCACTATTAAACTGCATTTCTACTGCCTGAATAATGGCTAGTTGTGCTGCAGTTGCCTCTCCCTCAAGCGCGGCGGCTTTATTAAGCATCTTTAACAGTTTTTGCACATGAGACTCCTGAAAGTCTGTGATTGATGGTGCGAGTACATGTTTAACTTCTTCATCCATACTCATTATGTTTTGCAGCATGTGAGCGGATGAAGAAAACATTTCAATCGATTTTTTACGTTGTATAGCAAACTCTTCTTCAAAAATAGCTAATATTTCCATCTTCGATTCACGCGTTATTTCGCCTTCTGTTTTGGCCATAGCAACCACCAACAATGCGGCGACTTCCATTGAATCAGTCAACGCATGTATAGGCTTAACACCCAGTTGTTTCTCCCAGCGTCTGCGCCTAGCCCAAGTAAAAGGGCTAAACGAATTGAGATCAACTCCCGCATTCTGCAAACTGCGCAAAGCCCAAATTAAACCCGCTATTGCCGTAATAATTCCAATGATTATATGCATTAAATCTCCATACTTTCTACTTAAACTAAGACATTCTTCTTCATCCATTAGATAACAAAACAACACCATCCTAGCGTCGATTTTGTCTTGCAATAAAATCTTAGAAATTCATCTAATCAGTTTAAAAAATTAGCTGAGAATCATATGGTTATGCTGTTTTGATAGCCATAAGAAATATTTGTAAAAAATACACATCTAATTGTAATAGTTTACTTTTTTGCACTTAATGATAACGACGATGTCTTTGACCGCCACTTTTTCTATTAGCGGCTAAACAATAATCACAGGCAGGCAAGTTTCAATAAGTAGCCAGCTGTACATTGTGATCAAACATTTACAAGGACAGGAAAGTGATTACCGGGTCGTATGGAAGGACAGATCTCCATTTTTTAGAGAGAGCAGCATTAGACTTAACAACATCATCTTAGGTGCCCTACTTTGACCAAAATAACGGTATCTTGCTCGACATAAGGGTCATGTTTGCTCATGTGCGGGCTCCTTATCCAACTGCCTGCAGGATAACGGCCGTATTCATCGATAAACTCGCCCTTTATGACATAAATTTCTTCACCGCCTGCGTGAAAATGCGCTTGAAAATGCTCACCTGCCGGCCAGTGGACGAGCGCGGTCGATTCTCCGTCAAAGTGATGTAATGGCATTACTGCTAAATTACCAATTCCCGCATGCCAATCGGCACTGTTAGTGTCGATGTTGATTTGTTGATCATCACCTGTTTTAAATTGGTGCAATTTAACCAACAGCTCGCACCCATCACTACTGTAGGGTGAATGACTATAACCTGGTGGATTACGTAGATAAGTGCCACTGGGATAGTCACCATTTTCATCAGAGAAAACGCCATTGATCACTAATATCTCTTCACCTAGAGGATGGCCGTGTGCTGCAAAACTTGCCCCAGCTTCGTATCGCACAATACTGGTGGCATGACCGCGCTCCGCCTCCTCTCTCGCCAGAGGTTTGCGCCAAACACCTTGCATAGGACTCTGCAGCCAAGGTTGTTGGTTACTGTCTATAACGACCCGTTGCTCAAAATTCATGTTTAACATTTGCTATTACCTCTCGTTTAGCACTGTGATTACCCTTTAAAACTTAGTCTGCATTGCTGGTCTCTTAGATTCGCTAGATGCTGTCTACTGTGTTAATAATATTTAAATTAACGTTAATAGAGAAATTGATTTAAAAAATATTATCTATAGATTTCATGAATAATAAGGATTGTTATGAACTTAACCCAGTTGAAATTTGTTATTGCTACGGCGCAATTAGAATCTTTTAGCAAGGCCGCCGATTTGTGCAATGTTACACAGCCGACACTCTCTAATGGTGTCGCTAAGTTAGAGCGGCAGCTCGCAGGTAAGATATTTGAACGCACCACCCGCAAGGTGAGTTTGTCTTCCTTTGGCCAAGCGCTACTGCCCACTATAGAGTCTATTTTAAAGCAAGAGCAGCTGCTTTACCTGCAGGCAAGAGAGTTCTCTAACCCAGAGACCTTAGTGTTTAAAATAGGCATGTCGCCATTACTCAATGCTAATCTGGTGTCACTTTTAACCAGTGCCTATAAAAATCTAAATAGTGGCGTAGAAATCTTGTTGATTGAAGATAATTTAAACCAATTGGAAGATAAGCTTAAAAATAATCAGTTAGATCTTATTTTGATCCCCATCATTCACTCTAGAGCCGATAAAAGCAGCATATTTCTCTATGAAGAAGCGCTGTTTTATATCGAAAATCAGCAGAATAATAACGCAGCTGATATCCAAATCGCGGACATCGCTAACGATACCTTTGTTATGGTACCCGATTCTTGTGGCCTCTCAGAGATCACTCGCTCGTTAATACGTACCAGTAGATTGGACATCATCGAGTACGAGGGAAAAGCGATGAGTTACCAAGTACTAGCCGATTGGGCAAGCAATGGGTTGGGATCTGCTATCTTACCTAAAAGTAAAATAGCAGCACATATTAATAAACAAAAAATCTACAACGAGAGTAAACCTGCCATCATTCAATTCCAAGCTAAGTGGGTACCCGGAGAGAAACAGCCGGTACAAAAAATGATTGAGTATTTTCGAAAAAATGCACCACAAATCATTAGCGGAATTGCATAATAGCTCACTCTGAAACTCCCTTATCAAACACCGTTATTATGCCATTTTGATAAATGTACAGAGATAACCATATTCGCATCCAACTGATACACGTCTATTTTTCTCCTTCATTAAATGGACATGGGCACTGGCCATTAATCCCATTGCCTGTTTTTGGGTGCTTAAAAAGTAATTCACTAGCGTGCAACATTAAACGGGTGGCCATCTGTTCGCTGTACTCATTGTGGTAAAGATCACAGCCAATAATTGGGTGCCCTATTGCCCTGCTATGAATGCGTAATTGATGGGTGCGGCCTGTGAGCGGAGTGAATTTGACTAAGCTTCTACGTGGGTGCTCTAAACGTGATAATACTCGATAATCACTCACCGCAGCTTTGCCGGTGGCAGCACAAATTTTGACACGCGGGAAAAGCATTTTATCTTTCGCTATCCTCGCTGTTATCTGCCCTTGATCATCATCAAGCCAGCCTGCCAAGATGGCGATATAACGCTTTTGAATGGTACGTGCTTGAAACTGTTTATTGAGATGTTTCAACGATTGAGGATTAAGCCCTACCAGCATAATGCCAGAGGTGCCAAAATCTAATCGATGCACTAACTTTGCCTCAGCAAATGCAGGACTTACCCCCTCTTGCCCATGTGTTAAGCGGTAGTGGACTGAATCCCAGTTAAGAGGATTTTTCCCCGACAAACTCAACAGACCGCTCGGTTTGTTGATCAATAATATATCGTCATCTTGATAGATAATTTGTACAAAATCATCACAGGGGGGTGCCACAAAATCATCTACAATCGTGTATGTGGAAATGTTGGTACTCGTCATGCAAATTTTCTCTATATGATTGTGTTCAGATTTGAGGGTTGCCCATTAGATCATAGTGCCTATTTTTTTACATCGTCTTCAGGGACTTAATGCTTGGTGGTCACTCTAAACTATTTCCATTGGCTGTGAGGTTTGTACTCCAAAATCATCACAAAAAATTTACAGTATTAGATGGTTTCAGACCACCAATCACTTCTAAAACCTTCCATCTGCAATGGCTTTATTAGATCTGCTGAAAGATAAACAAATCTACCTGCTAATAACGCCGATATCCCTAGAGATAGATGGCAATACCTGCCACTTCAAGCTAAAATTCCCGCCCAATAATACTCTACTGTTTAATCAAGAATTAGGTGTCACCCGTTTATGAGCACAGCAACACAAAAGATCGAATTATTAGCCCCCGGTGGCGACGTTGAAGCCATTAAGGCCGCCATTGTCTCTGGCGCCAATGCGGTGTATTGCGGTTTGGATACTTTCAACGCCCGCAATCGAGCCTCCAATCTATCTTTTGATGAACTAACAGGTGTGTTGCGCCTAGCTCATAAATACAATTGTGAAGTATTCCTCACCATTAACGTGGTGATTCTCGAGCAAGAAATGGCGGGATTGTTTAAGTTACTCAACAAACTAGTGAATACCAGCATTGACGGCATTATTGTGCAAGATTTAGGTGTATTTAACTTAGTTAAGAAATATTTCCCAACACTAGATATCCATGCATCTACCCAGTTGACCACGCACAATCCAGGACAAATCTTATTCCTAAAACAAGCGGGCGCTACTCGTGTTAATTTGTCTCGAGAGCTAAACCTGCCAGAGATTAAATCCTTAACCGCCCTCGCCCATGAAAACCAAGTATTAACTGAAGTGTTTGTCCATGGCTCACTGTGTATTGCCTTTTCTGGCCAGTGTTATTCAAGTTCAGTCAGTGTGGGTAATTCTGGCAACCGTGGTCGTTGCAGCCAAGCTTGTCGCGATGAATATGTACCGGGTAAAACAGGTAATAAATTTCCACTTAATTTAAAAGACAACTCAGCCTATTTTGACTTGCCGCAGTTGGTCGAAGCCGGTGTTGATTCTTTAAAAATTGAGGGTCGTATTAAAGGCGCTCACTACGTTTATACGGTGGTTGATAGCTGGCGTCAGAATATCAATCAGTTTATCGAAACCGGTAAATTACATGACGATGATTCTAACCTACATAAAGTCTTCAATCGCGATTTCACCAATTCTTTCTTGACCGGTAAGTTACGAAAAGACATGTTTATCGACAACCCTCGTGATCACAGTGTGATTCACGCGGTGCAGAGTAGTAATGCAATTTCTGCCGTGCAAATTCATGATGTCACACAAGAACTTTACTCAGATAAACAAGCACTTGGCGCAACACTTGAAGATAAAATCAAGTACCTTAGCATTGCCAAACAAAATCTGACTATTAAGTTTTCTGGCGCGCTAAACCTGCCATTAACGGTCACGGTTAGTATTGAAGGACATGCACCTATTGTTGTGACATCAACTTCAACTTTAATCCGCTCTGAAAAGTCACCATTAGATCAAGCCACTTTAGAGAAGCGTTTTAAAATCTTTAATAATTCAGACTATGTCATCGAGTCTTTCAACTTTAATGAAATGGATGAAGGCTTAAGTGTGCCTTTTAAAGAGTTGACGGTATTAAGAAACCAAGTGGCTTACAAATTAAACGGTGACACAGCAGTGATCGCCCCGGTTGATCTGCCTAAATTGGTTTCGCAGCCTAAGCTTAAAAATAACCAGCCGGGTAACAAACCAACGCTGTCTATTTTGATCAGTGATGAAAAAGACTTTTATCTGACCGATGCCACCGATGCGGATGTGTACTTCAAACTGCCGGAAAGTTATAAAAAAGAATCGCCTAAATACAGCGACATCCTCAAGGCTAACCCTAAACTGATCCCCTGGTTCCCCGCCGTTTTAATCGGCAAAGATTATATTGAAGCGGTTAAAATTCTTCAGCAAGTTAGACCGAAGAAGATCGTCAGTAATAATACCGGTATTGCCTATGTGGCAAACCAAATGGGTATTGAGTGGATCGCTGGGCCGTTTTTGAACACCACCAACTCTTACGCGCTGATGACGCTTAAAGAAGAGCTAAATTGTGCCGGCGCCTTTATTTCAAATGAGATAAATCGCATGCAAATCAAAAATTTAGCCCGTCCTGAAAACTTCAAAATGGTTTACAGCATCTATCACCCTATTATGATGATGGTCAGCCGTCAGTGCTTTTTCCAACAGACCGTTGGCTGTAAGAAACCGGCGATTGAGGATAATTGCATGCTTTCCTGCACCAAAGCCACTACCATTACCAATGTAAAGGGTGTCTCTTTTGCAGTAGACAAGCAAAGAGGTGGCTACCCTAGTATCTACAATCATGAGCAGTTCTTAAACTTAGACATCATCAACGAGTTAGAAGATGTCTTTGATGAGTTTTTTATTGATTTGACCGATATTGGCAGTGGTTCTAAAGAGAAGCTAGATAAGCTGCAACTACTAGAGCATTTTGAAAACAGCCTCAGCACTGATGCGCTAATAAATACTGCGGCTCAAGCGCATCTCAATCATATGGTGACCATTAAAACCAATGCCCAGTACAGCCAAGGCTTATGATAGAGATGAGTGAAGACAATAACATTCCAATATTGTATTCACTGCAAAACTGCCCGTATGCAATGCGGGCACGTCTTGCACTATTGCTTTCTAAACAGCCCATTATCATCCGTGCTATCACCCTAAAGAACAAGCCCCAAGCGATGCTTGATGCCTCGCCTAAAGGGACTGTACCGGTTTTAATACTACCTGACGGCACTGTCATTGAAGAGAGTATCGATATTATGCTCTGGGCGCTGGCACAAAACGATCCCAACAATTTATTGCATCCTGATCAGCCAGACATTCAACAAGGCATTATCCAACTGGTGCAACGCACTGATGATGAATTCAAACATCCGCTGGAGCAATACCGAGCCGCTAAACGCTACCATCGCGACACCGAGATACAATGGCGTACGCAGTGTGAAGTATTTATTGCAGAGCTTGAGCAACGTTTAACAGAGAATGGATTTTTTGTGGGCAACACCGCCAGCTTAGCTGATTATTCGTTAATTCCCTTTATGCGCCAGTT
>JABSRB010000013.1 GCA_013215375.1 Oceanospirillaceae bacterium
CAAATCCCCTTCTGCATGGCCATAGTGATCGTTAAACGCTTTAAACCAATCGATATCAGCGATGATCAACGCGTATTCTGAATTGGTTTTTTGCTCGATAAACAATTCTAATTTTCGTCTGTTATATAGCCCTGTCAGCACATCAATCAAAGACTCATCTTTAACCGTCTCAAGGTTTTTCATCAACTGTTTTTCGTTATGTACTTCAGTGGTAATATCCGTTAGCAAAGCCATAGTGCTCGCCTTCGAGTTCCACTCAATATCCGTCGCATAAAATCTAAAATAATAAGCTCCGACCTTTAGCCGATCCAAATAACATTTATCGTCAATAGCTATTAATAAGTTCTGAGACACGATATTGGTACTGGCCTCTAGGTTGATATCTAACATTTTTTGAGCATATTTATTGCAGTACACAATGGAATCATCGCTATAGATAATGACGGCTTGAATTGAGTTTTCAATAATGAATTTTAGCTGATTCATACTGGCGGTTATTTTGCTGCGCTGCTGTAGGTTATGCTCTCTGTATTTGAGTATAGATTTGGCAATAATACTAATTTCAGAAGCACCAAGGGTCTCTTTTTCCAGTACTTGTTTGTTTTCTTTGCTACCTAAGTGCCTAGCAATAGTCATTAAACGTTTGGAAACATTTTGATGAAAATACAACATTACCGCTAATGTAAATAAGGTGGTTATTAAGACAATCGATATCAATACCCGACTGTAATCCGTGGATTTTCCCTTAAGCTCAATGGTCGCTGCTTTTACCTGACTTTCTAGCTCGTCCACTTTAGCTAAAGAGACTGCAATTAACTGCTCAACAATCACATTGGTTTGGGTATTGAGTATCGACAAATTGACCGATATTTCCTTACGGTGCTGCAAAATTGCAATAATGCCTTGCTCTGGATTACTAATCACGTTAAAAAATTGTTCATAGGCTCCAGGGTGATCAGATAACATACTGATTGATTTGTAAATTTTTTGAGTTGAACGTTTAAATAAAAACGTAGTCGGTAAATCAGCAAGTGACCTAGATAAAGTGTACAGCTTGTTTATCTGCTCTTTGCCGACTAGATCCTCCTTTGGTTGCTGAATATGTGTTAAATATATTTCATCCAGTACCTGAATTTTACGCTGCAATTGCACCTGACCTTGAATGCTTCTTGTTACCTCCAAGCTGTAAGCATTTACAATTGGCAAGAGCGTATTGGTCATTGTTGACATTGACTGGCTGTATTGGTCATTAGCTATATCATCAATAGCCAAGGAAATTTTATCCAACTCAGCCATAAGCTCTTTAACAATAACGCGATTACCCGCATTACTCTTGACTCTTGCTAATGCATCCATTTTTCGATGCACATTTTTTATTGCTAAATGCAAATCAGACGAGCGCGCCAACTCTGGTAATAGTTGATTAGATACTTGGGCTGACAAGGTATTGAAAGACCCTGTCATCCAAAATGACATACTCGCTATCGTAAACAGCGCCACTAATATAAGTAACATAGCGCTGTTAATACGAAATGAAATACTTCTCTGCCAATTTATTTTCATTTGTTTGCTAAATCTACCATGCGATTTAATTTAGGTGCGCTAATGTTTTTTTGCTGGAAAAAATAATCGGCAACCACATGCCAAGATCTAGGTTTATTAAAGGCATTACTTATCGCTACTTTATTCCCCAGCATGTCAAAATTATCCCCTCCTTTTAAATAAAAATCGGGAATAGCCATGCTATAAAGTCTGGTTTTGTTTAAGGGTTGTTTTGCAATATTGATAGATCTGACTCTCTCACCGGCTGGGGCACTTGAGTCATAGGTAATGCTCATACCTGATACATTAAGAAAACGTCCATCCTCAAACTCTATACGGCTTAAGGCATTCTCCATCATTTGAAATATCTCTGAGCCATATATTTCAATGGAGACATGATGCCCGCCAAACGGGAACTCTCGCTGTATATCTCCACGGGTAAATTTATACCCCTTTAGATAAGTAGCTGAATTTCTGATGGAACCGCTATTTAAAATGGCTATTTCAGTATTTGCTTTTGCTCTTAATGCATCCGTAAACACATTGGCTAAAGCAGTCTCACGCGTGCGAATGATGTGCTTTTGCGTGGTAAAATCACTCTTGGCTACTGCAATTTTCTCATCGTACAAACGCCCTAACCGGGCTTGGTATTGCTCGATAAATGACAATATTTTAGGATCTGCAAAATATTTATCTAGCGACTCAATACGTGTATTCAGCTTTTTTTCAGAGTCGTTATCAAATTCGATGATGACTGTATCCCCATCTTGACCACCACCCAATACAATTTGAGTATCCCCTTGTGTGATCAATTTATCAGGACCATCGATAGCAACTAATATTAAATCAAAATTTTGTTCTTTTGCGATAGCAATACTGGCATCTTGCTCTAAATCAGTCATCAAAATTTTAAGATCTACGTTTTTTTGTGCTTTAGCAATTTTTTTAAATACGGTATCCATATCCTCAATTTCTGCATACTGAGGAGCATATGTCACCAGCACTCTTGGGTTTATGATTGAGGCGACTGATATGCGGGTGTTTTCCACTTCAAATTCATAGATAGAAAATAGACCTTCGATTATTTCGTGGGTTCTATTATCTAGTACATTACTGGTAACAATCGGGAATTGAGCATCCTGCGCTCGCAGCGATAGAATATCGACATCATATGTTAGCTCACGCTTGCCGACAGCAAATAACGATACATCCATCATATTGGCTAATGCAATGATATTATTGGCATTATCAAACAATGACATAGCACTTGGAGAGAAACTATCACCGCCATGCAAAAACAAAGTGCTGCCTTCTTTCTTTGCTTTTAACGTTTTTATCAACGTAGACAATTGAGGAAAGTGAGCGTTACTCTTTTCAAATAATATATCTGGCTGATTAGAGGTATACACAATGGTCACTTTAGCCTGGGCTGTAAAAGTTACAAATGTGCCTGCCATACTTAAACAAACCCCACACAGCACGGGTAGCGCTTTTTTTCTAAAGAAAGTAAAATCGTCATTCATAATGGATAAACCCGTTAAAGAATTAGGTATATAAATCATATAAGACCTCCGCATAACCTAGCGAGTGAAGATAAGATAAGAAACAGCGTAATAGAGAGCCAGTGAGTACCTATTGGGCATCATCGGTGTTGGGCCGATGTTAACGCTATCTTATCAAACGCAGTCGTTAGCTGATGTCTCCATATACATATTACGCCTTTAAATATTAGCAAAGTAGAGTACTTAATTATTTAAATTCTCTGATTTAATAATAGCTTATATCTAAACTTTAGCGCTAAAGATAAAATTATTAACAAAAATAATTATTATTAACAAAAATAATTATTATTAATTCATAAATATTAACCACAATCATTAAAGACCATTGTATTTACATTATTAGTTGTTTACTGCAATGCATTGATATTAAACACTAATAATTATATAGAAGCTAGCCAGCTAATCACCATCTAAGATCCGGCCTATTCCACCGAGCACTGAACCCTCACCTTTGTCTTTACCCCCATAGCCTGAGGCGCTTTCAAAAATTCTGTTGGCTAAACGCGAAAAAGGCATACTCTGCAGCCAGACGGTGCCATGGCCTGTTAACGTGGTTAAGAAAACGCCCTCACCTCCAAATACCATAGATTTAAGGCTGCCTGAGCGTTCAATATCGTATTCTATCCCCTGAGTAAACCCAACCAGACATCCGGTATCCACTCTAAGAGTTTCTCCGTTAAGTTGTTTTTCTATTAAAGTGCCCCCTGCATGAATAAACGCCATACCGTCGCCCTCTAGGGTCTGTAAAATAAAACCTTCACCACCAAAGAAGCCACTGCCCAGTTTTCGATTAAAAGTAATGGATACTTTAGTACCTAGCGCCGCTGCTAAAAAGGCGTCCTTTTGACAGATTATTTTCCCACCCACCTTTTGCATATCAACAGCGACCACACAACCTGGGGATGGCGCTGAGAATGCTACTTTTCGCTTTACATCACCCTCGTTGCTAAAGTGAGTGGTAAAGATAGATTCTCCCGAGAGTTTACGTTTGGCCGCTGAAAATAATTTAGACATCACTCCTTCATCAGGGGTTGATCCGTCGCCCATTTTGGTAGCAAAGCTAATGTCTTGCTCCATATAATTCATCGCCCCGGCTTCTGCTATAACTGTTTCTTGGGGGTCCAGTTCAATTTCTACCAATTGAATTCCCTGACCAATAATTTCAAAATCTACTTCATGGCATTTCATCGTAATCTCCTTAGCTATTTCATTCACGATTCATTTATACTGTAATATGCTTATTAATTGCAATTTCTAGAGTGTTGAGTTAATGATTAACCGTCAATAATCTAAAATTGAGTATAGTCTATGATTGAGAAACATATTCAAGCGGGCGGTTGTTTATGTGGCGCCATACGCTACCAAATATCTGGCCCAATGCGTGATGTTATCGCCTGCCACTGCCAGCAATGTCAAAAATCATCAGGTCATCATGTCGCTGCTACAAGAGTGGCGATGACTGATTTTAAACTTAATCAAAGCACCCGGTTAAAATGGTTTCACTCTTCACGCTCAGCCAAGAGAGGCTTTTGTGAAAATTGTGGTTCAAACTTATTTTGGACTAAGGAAGATGGGTCTATCAGTATTTTTGCGGGTACTTTAGACCAGCCTTGTGGACTGCGTCTCAGTAAACATATATTTGTAGAGGATAAAGCCGACTATTATGATTTAACTGATAACTTACCAAAATTCCAAAAAAATGGTTAACGCTCCATAATTCTCACAAAAAACAAACCAAAAAAAGCCAGCACTTGGCTGGCTCTACGCTATTACGCGATAGCAAAGCAGAATTTTATTCCCGACAAATTCTAAATAGCTACCTCCATGTAGCCAATGCTATCGCGCATTTATAGCAACTTTATTTACTAAGTTCTAACAACAGTTTGTTCAGACGTGCCACGTAGCTAGCCGGATCATCTAACTGACCGCCCGCTGCTAGATCAGCCTGATCAAAGATGATGTTAGCCAGATCGCTAAAGCGGTCTTCATCGGTCTCTGAATCCATTTTTTGAATCAGAGGATGCTCAACGTTTATCTCAAAGATGGGTTTACTATCCGGTGCCGATTGTCCTGCAGCTTCCATGATCGCCTTCATTTGCGCACCCATGTCATAAGCATTTAATACCAAACATGCTGGAGAATCTGTCAAACGATTAGTAACACGTACTTCAGAGACCTTATCAGTAAGGCATTCTTTTAAACGATCAGTTAAACCTTCCGCTTCTTTAGCCGCTTCTTCCTGTGCTTTTTTGTCTTCTTCGTTCTCTTTTTCACCGAGGTCTAACTCGCCTTTTGCGACATCTTGGAATGACTTACCATCGAAATCGAAGATATGGCTCATCATCCACTCATCAATACGCTCTGTCAGCAGCAATACTTCAATACCCTTCTTACGGAATATTTCCAAATGCGGGCTGTTCTTAGCCGTATTGTAGTTTTCAGCGGTCACGTAGTAGATCTTTTCTTGACCTTCATTCATGCGCTCGATGTAGCTCGCTAAAGAGACACTTTGAGCATCATTTTCATTATGTGTTGATGAGAAACGCATCAACTTCATGATCTTTTCACGGTTAGCGTAATCTTCAGCAGGTCCTTCTTTAATCACGTTACCAAAAGCTTTCCAGAAAGTTTGGTACTTATCTTCGTCTTTGCTCAATTTAGTTAACATGTCTAAAGAACGCTTTGTTAACGCGGCACGCAACTTATCGGCATTGGGATCTTTTTGCAGAATCTCACGAGATATATTCAGTGACAAACTTGCAGAATCCACCACACCTTTGATGAATCTTAAGTATAAAGGTAAAAATTCATCTACTTGATCCATAATGAAAACACGTTGAATGTATAGCTTTAAGCCACGCGGTGCTTCACGGTTCCATAGATCATGCGGTGCTGTTGTTGGTACGTAAAGCAAGCTAGTATATTCATTTTTACCTTCAACACGGTTGTGCGACCAGGTAATTGGATCAGTGTAATCAGCAGATAAATGCTTGTAAAACTCACTGTACTCTTCTTTAGATACATCAGACTTATTACGTGTCCAAAGTGCAGACGCCGCATTGATTGTCTCATCTTCCAATACTACCGCTTCTTTTTCAGCAGCTTCTTCGCCTTCGGCCGCAGGCATCTCTAAAGGCGCTTCCTGTTGCATAATGACAGGCAATGCGATGTGATCAGAGTACTTCTTGATCAAGTGACGCAGACGGTTGCCATCGGCAAACTCTTCTTCGCCATCTTTAAGGTGTAATACAATTTGTGTACCACGTGCCGCTTTTTCAACAGTTGCTAAAGTAAATTCACCTTCACCTTCTGAACTCCAGTGAACACCTTCACTACTATCAGCACCCGCTTTACGCGTGTATACATCTACTGACTTAGCAACAATGAAAGAAGAGTAGAATCCAACACCGAACTGACCAATTAGCTGACTATCTTTAGATTCATCACCTGTTAACTGTCCTAAAAAGCTAGCGGTACCCGATTTAGCGATGGTGCCTAGGTGATCGACAACTTCAGCGCGTGTCATGCCAATGCCGTTATCGGCAATGGTTACGGTCTTAGCTTCTTTGTCGTAGGAGATGCGAATGTTTAACTCGCCATCACCTTCATACAAATCACCATTCTCTAGTGCTTCATATCTTAATTTTTCTGCAGCATCGGATGCATTTGATACCAACTCACGTAAAAATATTTCTTTGTTAGAGTACAGAGAGTTAATCATTAAACTTAGTAACTGTTTGACTTCTGTTTGAAAACCTAAAGTTTCTTGCTGAGTTTCAGTGGTCATCGATATTTGATCCTGTTAAGCAAAGAGACACCCGTAGTGGCAGCTCTATATTAAATTGTTACCTGCAAAGAAAATGGGGCCTTTCGGGGAAGTTTCAAGGGGAGGAGTTTGAAATAAACTAAATAACTATAAGTATAGAATAAAGAATCCCACAAATATTTGTGGGATTCCCCGCTACGAATTCAGGCTCAAGCGGCCTCTTCTTTATCTAACCCTTAAATAACTACAGTTTATAGATGGTTTTTTGCTCTACATTCAGTGCTTTGCGCTCATCTAAATTCATCATCAAATTGCGCAGTGTTTCGGAGCGAAACTCGCGTCGGTATAAGACATAGGCCACTAATGCACTGGATATCATAAATAACACCGGGCTAATAAACCATGCGAGCGCTGAGACAGAAAAATAGTAAGTTCTCAATCCAAGGTTAAAATTACCTGCCGCTTTTGAGCACATTAAGGCTAGCACTTCAGCATGCTTACTTTTCCTTTCATCACTGAAATTATCCGCGGGAGTAGGCGCGCTTATCACCATCACTGATAAGAAATTGTATTGACGCAAGCTCCAAGTAAATTTGAAAAAAGCATATAAAAAAATCACTATTAATAGGATGATTTTAAAGGTCCAGCTATTCACATCATTGGAAATCATTGGAATATCGGATAACACTTTAGTCACTGCTTCGGATGATCCTAATAATGTGATCAAACCGGCGATGATGAGGATGGTAGTTGAGGCAAAAAATGACACACTGCGCTCTAAGTTGGCGATGGTTGTCTCATCGGCTATACGCAACTCTCGCTCTAACATATGCAGCATCCACTGGATTCTATATTTGTGCATTGCACTTGCTAGACAAGGAGTGTTGTAACTTTTCACCTTTGCATAATAAAGGTAACCCTTAAAACAACATACAAACCATATGAATGCTACTAAATCCCAGGCACTTGTCGTTATATATTCTATCATTGGTTGCATAAGCTAGTTATCATATCTCATTGTAGGAGTTACTATTTTATTCTATTTTAAGTTGCTGATAAGCATAAATCACCTTTATTACTAAATAATTAAAGTCATTACACTTAACTGGCCATTTCAGTCTTATCTCACCGTATACATGTGCAAATATTAGTTAATCTACATTGATTTTTAATCTAAATGATTTATATTATCATTTAGATTAAATACAATGGATTAAACAATGCCCTTTCTAATAAACCAAAATGCCCTTGCAAAATTCCCACTGTTAGCCGTTCTACTGGTATGCGTCTCAATGAGTGTTCACGCTCAAGCCGATAAGCTCAAAGTTGTCACTACTTTTACGATATTCGCTGATATTGCTCAACAAATTGCTGGGGATAAAGCAGAGGTGGTCTCTATTACTAAAGCGGGCGCCGAAATCCACAATTACCAACCTACCCCCCAAGATATTATTAAGACCTATGGCGCTGACTTAATCCTTTGGCATGGGATGAATTTAGAATTGTGGTTTGATAAATTCTACAAAAATATTGAAGGCGTTCCCAAGGTAGTTCTTACCAAAGGAATTACCCCGCTCAGTATTGATGGCGGCGAGTACCATGGGAAACCTAATCCACACGCGTGGATGTCCAGTACTAATGCCGCTATTTATATTGAAAATATACGCAGTGCTTTAACTGAGATTGATCCTGAAAACGCCGATACTTATGCCTTAAATGCTAAAAGTTATCAGCAAGAAATCGAAAACATCATAACACCCTATCGAGAGCAGCTTGCTAAAGTACCGGAAAATCAACGTTGGTTAGTGACCAGTGAGGGTGCTTTTAGTTATCTGGCGCGAGATTTAGGCCTTAAAGAGTTATTTATTTGGCCTATTAACGCGGATTCTCAAGGATCTCCTCAGCAAATGCGCAAAGTTATCGATCAGGTTAGAGCGCATAACATTAAAGCCGTTTTCAGTGAGAGTACTGTTTCCGATAAACCAGCAAAACAAATAGCCCGTGAGACTGGAAGTCAATATGGCGGAGTGCTGTATGTGGATTCTCTCAGTGGCCCAAAAGGCCCTGTTCCCAACTATATCGCGTTATTAAATGTCACCATGAAAACAATTATTGAGGGGCTCACTCATGAATAATACCGAACAAAAAAGCTGCCCTTTAGCACCAATCGGTATAGCGGTTAACAATATCAGTGTTATTTATAAGAATGCGCATAAAGCTATTTCAGATATTAGTTTTGATATTCCCTGTGGCTCTATCACCGCGCTGGTTGGTATTAATGGCAGTGGCAAATCTACGTTATTTAAGGCCATCATGGGGTTTGTCCCCTGTTATCAAGGGCAAGTGGAAATTATGGGGTTTCCCGTAAAAAAAGCGTTGAAGCTGAACCATGTAGCCTATGTTCCGCAAAATGAAGATGTTGACTGGAACTTTCCAGTGTTAGTAGAAGATGTCGTAATGATGGGTCGCTACGGGCATATGAACATGTTACGTATTGCCTCTCAGACTGAT
Source organism: Oceanospirillaceae bacterium (assembly GCA_013215375.1). GTDB lineage: Bacteria > Pseudomonadota > Gammaproteobacteria > Pseudomonadales > Balneatricaceae > Rs1. The sequence goes on from JABSRB010000013.1 coordinate 9,382, forward strand.
AAAGACGCCGTTGATCAAGCACTTACGCGCGTAAGTATGCAAGATTACAAACAGCGTCAAATTGGAGAGTTATCGGGAGGCCAACGCAAACGTGTATTCCTAGCACGCGCACTTGCTCAAGCCAGTAATGTGATTTTGTTGGACGAGCCTTTTACTGGCGTTGACGTCACCACCGAGGAGCAAATTATCCGACTGTTAAAAGAATTGGCCCAAGAGGGAAAAGTGATTTTGGTCTCTACCCACAACTTAGGTAGTGTGCCGGAGTTTTGTGATAACGTAATATTGATCAATAAAACCTTACTCGCCTACGGCAAAACATCGGATGTGTTCACCACTGATAATTTACAAAAAGCCTTTGGTGGGGTGTTAAGACGCTTTGTACTGAGCGCAGAAAGCTTGCACGCCGATGCGGATGCACGCGAAGTCACTGTGATAACAGATGATGAGCGCCCCGTCGTCTTATACGGCGAAAAAGGACTGGAACAACTGGCTTCAGGTAGTGGTTTAAAGCCACCGTCTAATACGCCAATTAAAGTCAGGAAGGAGTCTTAAGTGTCTGTATTACTTGAGCCTTTTGGCTACGATTATATGATAAATGCACTCTTTGTCAGCTCCTTAATAGGTGCTGTGTGCGCTTTTCTCTCCGCGTTTTTGATGTTGCGTGGCTGGTCCTTAATTGCCGATGCTCTCTCCCATGCAAGCGTCCCTGGTGTTGCTGTTGCCTACATGGCAGGGCTGCCCTTTTCCATAGGCGCATTTGTCTCAGGTGGTCTTGCTGCCGTGGCGATCCTATTTGTTAAGCAACGCAGTGTATTAAAAGAAGATGTGGCTATCGGCCTTATTTTTACCAGCTTTTTTGCCGCAGGTTTGTTCCTTTTATCGCTTTCGCCCAGTTCAGTTGACCTACAGCGGATTCTAATGGGTAACATCCTGGCGATCGCACCTTGGGATACTTTTCAACTGGTCATTATTAGCATCATTACACTGTTATTTTTAGGCTGTTACTGGAAAGATTTACTGCTGGTGTTCTTTGATGAGCAACAGGCATGGACCGTGGGAATCAGTCCGACACGATTGCAAATTGCATTCTTTGCCTGTTTGAGTGCAACCACCCTAGCGGCAATGCAAACGGTAGGTGCGCTGTTAGTAATAGCCGTTGTTGTTACACCAGGGGCGACTGCATATCTGCTGAGCGATCGGTTTTTGCACATTATCGGCATCAGCATCACCATCGGTGTTCTCAGTGGTTTTTTGGGCACCTATATTAGCTATTTTTTAGATGGTGCTACCGGCGCAGTGATCGTCTGCCTGCAATCGGCCTGCTTCGCAATCGCCTTTATCTTTGCGCCTAAACAAGGACTATTAAGTCACAGGAAAAGAGCAAAGTTAGCACTAAGGAGCTTATATGTTTGAGTTCAACGCTTTAATAACGACCTTGCTGCTGCCCTTTCAGTTTGTCTTTATGCAACAAGCTTTTATTGTGGTTTTTATACTGAGTCTGCCAATGGCAATACTGTCTTGTTATATCGTCTTAAAAGGATGGTCACTAATGGGTGATGCAATTGCTCATGCAGTGTTGCCGGGTGTGGTGTTGGCCTATATGCTGGCGATTCCGCTCTCTATCGGTGCATTTGCTGCAGGCTTGTGCTGCGCGCTTACTACCGGATTTATCAAAGAGAATTCGCGTTTAAGAGAAGATACCATCATGGGTATCGTCTTTTCTGCGATGTTCGCTATTGGCATCATTTTATTTCACAAAGCTGAAACGGAATTGCATCTTACTCACCTGCTGCTAGGTGACATTTTAGGCATCAGTTTAGCGAGCATGATTGAAACCAGCTTGATAGGTTTATTTGTATTAGCCGTAATGGTCATAAGAGGAAGAGATCTGCTGTTACTAATATTTGATCCACAACAGGCGCAAATAACCGGAATATCAATAAAGTTTTGGCACTATGCGTTTCAAGTGTTACTCGCTTTAACCATAGTAGCGGCCTTGCAAGCAGTGGGTATGATATTGTCTATCGCACTTTTAATAGCGCCTGGTGCCTGTGCTTTACTGGTCACAAAACGTTTTGCCACTATGTTGAAAATATCAGTAGCCGTCGCCATGAGCAGTTCAGTGCTAGGTGTTTACGCCAGTTTTTATATCGATAGCGCTCCTGCAGCGACTATCGTGCTATTTATGTCCTTTATCTTCATATTATTGTTTATCTATAAAACGAACCAGCAACGCATCCTTTTGCATCAGAGAAAAACTGCTAAATTTTCCCTTGTCGATAACAAGGTTTCGTTATAAACAAATCTCTGCAAAGTTAGCCCGGGTTAGGCGTGCCAAATCAGTAGGGGCCAGTTCTATTTCTAGGCCTCTTTTCCCCGCACTAACCAACATTATTGCCAATGTCTGGGCCGACAAATCAATCACTGTACGCAACGCTTTCTTCTGACCTAAAGGACTCACCCCACCTAAAACATAACCAGAGGAACGCACTACACTATCCTTATCAGCCATACTGCTCTTTTTCGCCCCCAAAGCTTTTGCTATACGCTTGAAGCTCAACTTTTGAGCGACAGGAATAATAGCAACGGCCAGCTCATGGTTATCTAACATCACTACCAAGGTTTTAAAGACTAACTCCTGATCAATATTTAATTTTTCTACCGCTTCTAACCCATAAGCTTGTGTTGTCGGTTCATGTTGATATTTATATATTTTATGGGATATTTTTTGCTTTTTTAAGCAATTAAGCGCCGGTGTCATATAGATGCCATTGTAGTGTTTACCAACGAATATTTTTATACATAATAGTAGTAGCAGCAAAACCATCAAGTTCGGGGTTTTGGGCAAAGCCGGGGATCATTCCAACACTAACATACCCCAGCGCAGAGTATAGATGTTCTGCATTTTCACCCGTTTTAGTATCTAATACTAACAAGGTACGGCCTTTTAATAACGCCTCTTGCTCAAGTCTTTGCATTAACGCTGTTGCGATGCCTTTACGCTGATGTTGTGGGTGGACCAGCAACTTAGCGACATCCGCACGGTGCGCTTGATTATCCGGCAAATCAAAATGTAACTGTACTGTGCCAATGATTATTCCATCTTGTTCTGCCACCATTAACACTATCGTTTGCGCGTGCACCTTCTCATAGACTTGCTGCCAATAAAGATTGGCTTGCTCAACATCAAAAGGAAGTAAAAAGCCGATACTTGCCCCCTGTTGTACACATTGACTCAGAATCACTGATAACGGAACAATTGCTTCTCTTTCATTTTCAGGGCTGATGGTTCGAAGGTTAATTTGTGACATTGACTCATCTCACTAAGACTATTAAATATTGCGCATCAATTGTCCCATTGGCCTTAAATTGACTGCCCGAATTAAGTTGATAACGTAAACAGTCACCCGCATTTAATACGTAACACTCATTTTCGATGACTAATTCTAACGATCCTTCAAGCATCACCAAGTGATGTTCGCAAGCGACAGAACTAGCGTGCTCATAGGTAATTTCTGCGCCCACTTTTAAATGACAACGAATCACCTCAGCCTTAAAATTTGCATTCGGTGGCGAGACACTACGACGGGTAAACCCTGTGTGTTGATCTTGCCACTGTATCTGCTGCGCGTATTTAATTAAAGAGGCGTCATTACTCTCAAACATCGCCAATAGCGATGACATGCTTGTCCCTAGCGCATCACATAGTTTAGCCAGGACCTGAGTGGTAGGACTCACTTCAGCATTTTCTATTCGCGAGATACTAGCCCTACTAATGGTTGATAATTGCGCGAGTTCTGTTAATGAATAACCTTTGGTTATTCGCAACTGTTTAAGTTTAATGGCTAGCTCATCGTCTAAATTCAATTCGTACATCCTAAATCACATTCTCATATATGAGATATTTATATCATATGAGGAACAAGTGTCAACTATGAGCTCTAGTTAGTAGCAGTGAATTAGACCAAGCTCGATCGATAAAGAGCGAGTTAACCGCAGATATTTGCACTTTTACTGGATTAAAAAAAGAAGAATTAATGAGCCGGTTTTGATTAAAACCGGCTAAAAGTTAAAAGTATTAATTAGCTGCGATTAGTGGCTGGCATAAACTAGAGAACAACTTTGCTGAAAGTTCTTTCATCGCCTGAGCAGGAGGAATTCCTTTAATGGCCGAATGCATAGCTGCACCGTCAACCATATGTGATTGAGCGGCACCTATCGCGAAATAAAAGTCATCGCGTCTATCTAAAGTAGTGATAGCACTATTTTGGCGGTGATAAACCACCTTGAGCATATCTCTAAAGGGCACTGGATCTTCTTCCATACCACTGGCTAAACGGGTACATGTATAGACAACCTGCAATTCTGATCGTCTATTGATTCTATCGATTGTATCCCACTCAGTGGTCACTTGGGCTATCCGTTGACCCTCTAAAATTCCGTCTTTATAGCTGCGCTCAAAAATAGGCATGTTGGCACTAACAGGTAAAATGAGGTTTATAAATACTACTGCTAGCCAAAAATTAATAAGCTTTTTCATCTGTACCTCCTCAACACGTATCACACTAGCCAATGTGTATATAGAGATATTAATTAGCATATCTGCATACAGGGAATGGCCTGATCACATGTTCTATGGATATAGTCTAGTTCAAAATCAATTTTTATATATTTCAAACTTAATTGATATTGGGAAAACTCCCAAAACACAGACTTTCTAACGGCCGTATTAATTTAATGTTAACTTTTGTTGTGCACAAATTGCGGTAATTTTAAGCGATATACTATTGCCAGTGCTCTGAGACAAAAACCCGCAAAAAAAGCAGCGATCACAATGAATAATTCAGGCACCTGCAGGTGAAACAAGACGACATACGTAAGGGATGCAAATAATGCACAACTAATGTACATTTCTGGTCGCATTAACATCAAAGTGTCTGCGCAAAGTACATCACGCATTATCCCGCCAAATGTCGCTGACATTACTCCCATGACTACAGCAACTAACAACGGTGCCTCATGTATAAGTGCGACTTGCGTACCCATCACGGCAAATATCGAGAGCCCGATTGCATCCATCCAAACGATCCAAAAATCACGTTTTAAAAATAATCGAATAGCAAAGTATGTCAAAGTAGATGAGCCTATGCATAAATAAATGGTCAGTGGCTCTTGCACCCAAAACACCGGTATATCTAATAACAGATCTCGTAAAGTACCACCGCCGACCCCTGTGACAGCGCCCATCAAGATAAAGCCTAAAATATCCATGCCTTTAGTTGCAGCAATTAAAGCCCCTGATATAGAGAATACAATCACTCCAGAAACAGAGAAAATGTAGATGAGCTGATTTATTAATTGTTCGAACATTTAAATCCTTGATGAATTATTTAAAAAGCAGATTTTAAAAGAAATAGCGCTATTTTACAGTAATATTTTGTGAATTAAACTTATCGGCAACGGTCGTAAACGTTATAATGAAGATAAATAACGGGAGAGATAAATGCGCATTATTTTATTAGCAATGGTATGCCTTACTTTGACAGCATGTGTGGGCATCCCTGACACAGACGGTTTTTTTGGTATTCCAGGAATTTAACCATAACTATAGGGATTAGACATGACAAAATTAACAATGATCAGCCTAGTACTACTCTTACAGGGCTGTGTAGGAATACCAGGCTTTTAGCAGGTACAGATTAACGAAAAAAGGTGCTTTTATTTAATAAAAGCACCTTTTTTTATGTTCAGGATGAATGGTATAGCTCGGTGGCAAGGCAGAATTTTGTTCCCGACAAATCCTAAGTACCTACTATCCCTGTGGGCAATGCCAAAGAGCTATTTTTGGCATCCTTACTCAGTCACCTTCAAGTGAGGTAAATATTACTCAACTAACGACTTAAATAAGACATCAAATTTATCTAGCCCCTCATTTGCCAACTCGTCCGAAATGGTTAACACGGGTAGAAAACGAATCACATTGGCATAAAAACCACAGGCTAATAAAATAAGTCCGTGCTCAGCGGCAGCCCCTATAATTTGCTGTGTTAGCTGAGTATTAGCCTGTTCAACATCGCCATCAATCATCAGCTCTATGGCAATCATAGCGCCTTGATTACGCACCTCGCTTATCAATTGAGGATAGCGCTGTTGCAGCTCGGTTAAGCGATTATTAAACAGCGACCCAATGTGCACCGAACGCTCAATTAAATTTTCCTCTTCTATTACTTCCAATACAGCCAACGCAGCGGCGCAAGCAACAGGTGAGCCACCGTAAGTTCCGCCGAGACCACCAGGCAGTGGTGCATCCATGATATGTGATTTACCGACGACCGCCGCCAGTGGGAAACCACCTGCTATGCCTTTAGCCATCGTCATTAAGTCAGCTTCAACACCTGAGTGTTCAAAACTAAACATTTTACCCGTACGACCAAAACCGGTTTGTATCTCATCAGCGATTAACATGATGCCGTGCTCGTCACAAAGCTCACGAAGTGCCACTAAAAACTCTTTTGGTGCCGCATAGAACCCCCCTTCACCCTGCACCGGCTCAACTATAATTGCCGCCACATCAGAAGGTGCTATATCTACTTTAAATAAATTTTCTAGGGCTTTTAACGATTGTTTAACACTAATATCATGTAAAGCCACTGGGAAAGGCGCATGAAATATATCACTTGGGAAAGGCCCAAATAAGTTTTTGTATGGGGTGATTTTTCCGGTAAGCGCCATGGTCAAGTTAGTACGTCCATGAAAACCACCATTAAAGGCGATCACACCGCGACGACCTGTGTATGCTCTCGCTATTTTCACACAGTTCTCAACGGCCTCTGCGCCAGTGGATACAAATATCGCCTTTTTCTCACTGTCTCCAGGGGCTATATCAACCAGCTTTTCAGCCAATTCAACAGCGACTTCATAGGGATTTACCATCACGCAGGTATGGCTAAATTTTTGTAACTGCTCAGTGGCTGCTGCAACGACTTTGGGATGACTGTGACCGGTATTACAGACGGCAATACCCGCACCAAAATCTAAATAGCGCTTGCCATCGACATCCCAAATTTCAGCACCTTTGGCGCGTTCGACATAAACTGGGTATAAGTTCCCTTGCCCACGAGCGATTACTTTTACTTTACGCAGTTGTAATTCGTTGTTTGTCATTAGTGTATTCCTAATATTATTCTTTATATTAATAGCCTAAGCCATTGTTATTTATCCATAGAACCAAAGCAGATGTATTTAATTTCCAGGTAATCATCCAATCCATACTTTGATCCTTCACGTCCTTGACCTGACTCTTTTACGCCACCAAAAGGCACTGTTTCAGCACTGATTGCCGTTTCGTTAACCCCGACCATGCCATACTCTAGCGCCTCAGCTACACGCCACGAGCGACGCATGCTTTCAGTGTAGACATAAGCGGCCAGCCCGAAGGGTGTATCGTTAGACATATCAATCGCTTGTTGTTCGGTATCAAAGGGGTAAATAGCGGCCACAGGGCCAAATATCTCTTCATTAAAGATAGCCATTTCACGGGTCAAATCGGTCAAAATAGTCGCTGGGTAAAAATAACCCGTACTGTCATTTTTTTCGCCGCCACAAACCAGATTAGCTCCTTGCGCCACAGCATGTTGTACTTTTGCATCAACATTATCGACAGCCGTTTGTGTGATCAGGGGGCCATGAGTACTGTTGCCATCACTATAGGTGCCAAAATTGAAGGTGCTAGCTGCATCTTGTAAACGTGCAATAAAGGTATCGTATATACCCTTTTGCACTAAGATCCGGTTGGCACTGATGCAGGTCTGACCGCTGTTTCTAAATTTAGCGTTAATAATGCCTGGCATCACTAGATCCAAATCAGCGTCGTCAAAGATAACGATGGGAGCGTTGCCGCCTAATTCCATTGAAGTGCGCTTTACGGTATTGGCACACTGTGCCATCAGCAGTTTTCCTACTGGGGTAGAGCCGGTAAAGGTCAGTTTTTTAACACGTTTATTGGAGGTAAGCTCACCACCAATGGCTACCGCATCGACACCGGTAATAATGTTTAATAGCCCAGCGGGCAGCTCTGCTCTATGGGCAAGTTCAGCCAACGCCAGCGCTGAAAGCGGCGTTTCTGCAGCGGGTTTTAAAACCACCGCACAGCCTACTGCAAGCGCTGGCGCTACTTTGCGGGTAATCATCGCGCTGGGGAAATTCCACGGAGTTATTGCTGCCACCACACCTATCGCCTGTTTAATGGTTATACCACGACGATCTGTTTGCGCAGAAGAGATCACATCACCATAAACACGCTTGCCCTCTTCGGCAAACCACTTGATGAATGAGGCGCTGTAGGCTATTTCACCACGGGACTCCGCTAGCATTTTGCCCTGCTCTGCACTCATTATAATCGCTAGATCTTCAGTATTATCAACAATTAACTGATACCAACGCTCCAAAATATCACTGCGTTGCTTCGGCGCTTTAGCTCGCCATTCACGCATCGCTGTATCGGCCAGCTCAATCGCCTGGGCTGTTTCAGCGGCACCTAGATCTGCAACTCTCGCAATAATTTTTTGAGTGGCCGGATCAACTACATCAAAGGTATTATTACTTTGCGCATCTACCCAGCGCCCGCCAATATAAGCTTGCTCTTTCAACAAACTCGCATCTGCTAGCTGATCAATTAATGGTATTGTCATTTCTCTCTCCAATAAGTCTGAGCGCTACTATTAACAACATAGCAGTATATATTTGAAAGCATTTATAATCCTTTTTTACTATGGTTTATATAATGCTTTTGATGGTGTTACAATTGCTTAATCAATTGTATTGAGCGAGCCTGCAACAAACAGCAAAAATTCACTTGTGCTAATTTGGCTGCAGCCTATTCATCTGTATTAATATTAAGGTAACTCATGGGATTCAAAAAAGCCTCCTTAACAGGCCAGCTAGCGGATATCGACATCAAGTTATTACGCATTTTCAAAGCGGTTGTTGATGCTCAGGGCGTCACGGCAGCAGAAGCGCCATTAAATTTGGCTAATTCTACTATTTCAAATTACCTTGCTGAATTAGAAAAAAGATTGGGGATGCGTTTATGTGAACGCGGGCGCAAAGGCTTTGTCGTCACGCAACAAGGTCAATTTGTGTATGACGCTGCGATAGAATTACTGGCTGCCCTAAAAAAATTTCGCAATACCATTAATGACTCCCATCAGTCACTTCAGGGAGAGCTGCATATTATTTGTGCGGAACATACTTTGGGTAAAGCCAATTATTGTATTGTAAAAGCTATCGATGATTTTTTAAATATAGCACCGGATGTCAATATTAACATTAGTGTGATGGAGTCAAATTCAATTGTCAGCGCGATCGGCGATAACCAAGCGGATATCGGAATTACTGTCCCACTGCAAAATCACCAGCAGTTAAATAGCGCCACACTATTTAGTGAGCAAATGCTGTTATATTGTGCCAGTGTACATCCCCTATTTACAATGCCCCAATCTCAGTTGAACGATACTGATTTATCGATTTTCAAGTTCGTAGAATCACCGCGTTTAAGAGCGGGACAAGAGCCACATTTAGATATGAAAAACTGGAAGAAAGTAAGTCGTGCTCATCATCAAGAGGCCAGAATGTCATTAATACTTAGTGGCCACTATCTAGGATTTTTACCCGAACAACTTGTAGCTCAGTGGGGATTAACGGATCAATTAAAACCATTGTTACCGAACAAGTATGGCTATACCAATGAATTCAAAGTGATTTCTAACAAAAACTCGAGTAATCAATCACTGATAAATATATTCAACAAAGTGCTTAAGCAAAATATTTTATAGGATTAACAATGTCTTTTACGTTATCAAAAGCCGCACCTTTTATATTTGTCTGGCTATGGAGCACTGGATTTATTGGTGCTAAGTACGGCCTACCTTATATAGAGCCGTTTTTTATGCTGCTGGTGCGATTTTCTTTAGTGGTCTGCATTTTTATATTTCTAGTCACTCTCTATAAGTCATCCTGGATTGGCTTTAAAGAGAGTGGCCAGCAAATAATCATAGGTGCGCTAATTCATGGTGCATATCTTGGCGGGGTATTTTTCGCCATTAATGAGGGCATAGCTGCGGGAGTCGCCGCTGTTATTGTCGGTTTGCAACCACTAGTCACTAGTTTTATTGGCAAAGTATTTCTTAACCAACCTTTAAACATCAAACAAGCAATAGGGTTAACCTTAGGTTTTTTAGGTATCTCTTTGGTAATATTAGAAAAAATAGATATCGCAGCTACGCAGTTTAGCTTCTCAGGTCTGCTAGCTTGTATTATTGCCCTGTTTAGCATTTCCATCGGCACTGTGTTACAAAAACACTTAGCCAGTAAAACACCTTTATTAACCGGCTCCTTTTATCAATATATAGGCGCTATCATGGTGGTCAGTCTATTGAGCTTTAATTTAGAGGATCAGCAATTTACATTGACATGGGAGCTCGCTATCGCGATGACATGGCTAATTTTTGGCTTGTCTGTATTGGCTATCTTATTGCTGCTTTATATGATTCGAGAAGGCGAAGTTGCTAAAGTAACCAGCTATTTCTATTTGGTCCCCCCTGTTGCACTTTTTCAAACCTGGTTAATATTTGATGAGAAACTAGGCATCATGGCTATGACAGGTACCCTACTGACTATCCTTGCGGTAATTATGGTGGTGAAATACCAATCAGATTCTTCATAAAAGCTGCTATTGCCTGATAAAGCAGCCTCTGCTACTAGTAACATTAAGGCTGCACTGTTTTACAAAGCAATTTCTAGATCTGAGCGGGCATAGCTACAGCAAGGTAAAAACTCACCATTTTTAATGTCCTCTTCATCTAATACTTGGGCATTTGGTGCATAAACATCACCACTCAGTAACTGACTATTACAAGTTCCACAAATACCCGCCAGACAACTGTAATCTACGTAAACTCCCGCCTCTTCAGCGGCTTCTAAAACGGTTTGACTCGTCCCTATTTCCACCTCAATATCGCTATTTACAAATTTCACTGTATAGGTTGTATTACCTTCATTTTGTAAAGGCTCTAAAACATCAACATTAAAACTCTCTTGCGCGTACTGCTCCTCTGGTAACCCTAAGGCCACTAACCCATTTTTAGCATGTTGCATAAAGGTATCGGGACCACAGACTAATACGTCCCTCTCTAATAAATCAGGACAGTGCTTAAGCAGCATAGGGGCAGACAACCGCCCGATGCTAGTATCAATCAAGCTTTGATCACTTCTGGTTTCACGGGTGATATTAATTGAGAGATGTGAAATTGTTATGCGCTTTAGCAACAGCTCTATTTCATTAAATGCAATCAGATCAGCTGCGCTCTTAGCACTGTGGTGAAAATGCAGATCAATATTTAAGGCACTATCAGCAATAAACCTAAGGATAGATAACATGGGAGTTATCCCAGAACCTGCTGATAGTAGCAATATTTTAGAGCGCGTATCATGTTGTAAGTGGAATTTCCCACTGGGCGCAGTGCAACTTAAAGATGATCCTACGGCAAAGTGTTCGTGTAAGAAGTTAGAGACGATACCGCCTTCTACTCTTTTAATGGTTAAAGCCAGTGTATCTGGTCGTGATGGGCTAGATGAAAGTGTATAACAACGCTGATAAGTGACTTTGTCTATCTCTAAACTAATAGTGATAAATTGACCAGGTAAATAGTTAAAGCGGATCATTGGGTCAGCACAGAATACAAAAGTTTTCACATCTGCAGTTTCATCATAAACCGCGATGCAGCGCAATAGCTGCTTTGCGACGACAATCCTGCTATTTGACAGTGTTAATTGTTGGGATAACCTTCGACTAGCCGACGGCCAGTTATCGATATACTGAGGTTGTTGCTTGATCTCAAGTATTTCAACTTTATCGCCCAATCTTATCATGCCACTATTGAGCGCAAGCATGTTTTCACCGAAAATCACATCGCTACCCGCACTTTCTTTACGATAAGTGGTTAACGTTTTTAATGGCTCAAGACCTTTATCCAGGGTATGAGTCGCAGGGTCTACAGTGGTAAATATGCATCGACTACAAGGTTTGGTAAGCGCAAAAGTAACTTCGCCGATCTTGATTTTGGCCCATCCGTCTTCAGCCCAGGCAATACTGCCACTAACAGTAATATTTGGCCGAAAATTCAGCATGGTGACTGGACTTAAAAGTCGATCGTTTAGGTGCTCTAACGATGTTTGGTTAACTAATAATAGTGGAAAACCATCGGCAAAACCGACAGTGTGCTCTATATGATCAACCACTTTTCGCGTCGATTTCTCCCCAAAATAGATAAGCCTTAGTGGCTCGCCAAGTAAATCACTCACCCACTTATTCGCTTCAGGGCTACACTCTTGACCTAACAGCTTAGTGCCCCACACCGAAGTGCTATGGTATTGACTAGAGAAATCAGCCGCATCCAGGGCAAGAGCGTCACAACTTGGGTGATGTAATACCAAGTTATTGTTAATTAGCTCACATTGAATACTGGTTATCTTAGGATGGGTTCGCCCGGTGATAAAGGTGCCATCTAATTTGACTAACATGTACTGTCTGTCACCTTGCAGCCCATCTGTAGTCACATAAATACTTTCGCTGTCGATGGCTGCAGCTGACTTAAGGGGATATATAGAGAGAGAACTAACATAAACATTCGACATGATTTACCTGTGTATAAATTTTCTATATTCATTGTAAAGACAAGGCTAGACGTTATTTAACACAAGAGTAACATAGTTACTGGCTCTAACAATTCACCCGCTTATTACTCTGCAACTAAGAACAATTAGAATTCACTTAAACTTATATTTTTAGATAAAATACACAATAATTCACGCCCAATAACTTGTCCTTTCGGATTTTCAAATCAGAGCAACAACGTACATAACCCTAAAATTGGTTTTCCCATTCATAGTAGCCAAAACAAATAGCTCTTCGCCCTAAATATTAATTTGTCATTGTTTCTTGCTCAAGCCTTATCTGTAAAAACCGCCGCATAGTCCCGACATCATAAGTAAATATTTCAGTGAATACACATAAAATAATCGTCATTGTGTTGGCTTGCCAAGACACTTTGATTGGTGTCTTTATCTTATTGAAAACACACATTAAACCATTTAAAATTGTTGTGCACTAGCACTGTAAACACAGCTTTACTCCGTGTATATTATAGCCAGCAGTTTTGATTCACATCTATACAATCACATTTAATGCAGGGTGCATTAGATCAACCTCATGGATAAATAATGAGACCAATTGTACCTTTTATTAAAAAGCTGAATAGCCGCTGGCAAAACTTTCCTGCTTCGACTAAAGAACATTCTATGGTCATTATTGCCTCTGCGGGGTTATTTTACTGCTTCCAAAGGTATGACGCTTTTGAGATGTTAATTAACTTTTCCCGCAAACATGAAAACATTGAGCTTGATGAATTATTTTTATTACTTATGACCAGCTCCTTTACCTTGATTTTCATTAACTACCGCAATAATAGCTTCCTCAAAAAAGAAATAACCCGAAGGATCAAAGTTGAGAAAAAAATCAAGAAAATGGCCTTTTACGATGGCCTGACAGGCCTCGCCAATAGAGAGCTTTGTGATGAGCATCTTAAGCAGCGTTTAAATCAAGCTGAACGTTCTAATACAAAAACAGCCGTACTCTTTATTGATCTCGACAATTTCAAAGAGGTAAATGATAGTTTCGGTCATGCCTATGGAGACGAGCTTTTAATTCAATTTTCTAAACGAGTCCAATCTGAACTCAGAGATGATAGTAGTTTGTCCAGAATATCAGGGGATGAATTTATTATATTGTTAGGCACAATAGAAAACCCAACCAGTATTAGCATTCTCGCGGAACGGATTTTAAGCATACTCAGTACGCCCTTCTCCTTACATGGACATGATGCATATATAGGCATGAGTATGGGTATTGCCGTTTATCCTGATGACGGACTAACCGCGACGGACCTCATTAAACAAGCCGATATAGCAATGTACCACGCGAAAACGCAAGGGAAAAACACCTACCGCTTCTTTTCAGCAGAGCTTGATCAACAGGCCAAAGATAAATTCAGCATCCGCACTCACTTAAAACAAGCACTCGCTAACCACGAGTTTTCACTCGCCTACCAACCTATTATCAATACTGCCAGCCAAAAAATAACCGGGGCTGAAGTGTTGCTTCGCTGGAACAATCCGGAACTCGGTCAAATTCCTCCCGATGTATTTATTCCAATTGCCGAGGAAAATGGTCTAATTTCTACTATTGGTGATTGGGTATTAAATGAAGCTTGTCAACAAAACAAAGCATGGCAAAAGCAAGGATACGATCCCATTATTATGTCGGTTAACATATCGGCTCGCCAATTAAGTTATAGTAAGTTTATATCTTCCGTCATTGGTAGCCTAAGGAACAGTAAACTTGATGCTCAATACTTAGAATTAGAATTGACCGAAACAACGGTAATGAAGGATGTAAACACCGCCATTAAACGCTTAGACATGCTGCATAAATTAGGGATTAAGCTAACACTAGATAATTTTGGGACTGGCTATTCCTCAATGACGCATATCAGTAGACTCAAATTAAACAGAATAAAGATTGATCGTAGCTTTATCCGCAATATATCTAGCAACCTTGAGCAAAACATAACGATCAATGCCATTATTTCTCTGGCGAAAAATCTTAACCTGAAACTAACCGCAGAAGGCATTGAAAACGAACAGCAACTCAATTTCATTGCTAATAGCAGCTGTGATTGCGTGCAGGGTTTTTTCTATGCAAAAGGCATTTGCGCCAGTGAATTTGAGCAGATGCTGAAACAGCCGCAATTTACCAACAGCGACTTACCCATTATGATGACACTTTCCAACAGCGTCAGTGCCTAAGAGCCTTTACAAAAAAAGGCTACTAGCGATTATTTCCTACTTAACTTACGAATAACAATGCACCGATATTTACCGCTTATTGTTTACTATCGTTAGACTCGAATAAGCTTTGTATAGGCACATTTAATAGTTGGTACTGATGCTCTTTAAGCGTGGTCAGTTTTGTATCTAATAAGCTTATCCACGACTCTGGGTGCTCTTCTAGAGAAGGATTGGGGACTGGCCAAGGTAAGATGCTCTTTAGCTCTTCTAAGCTCAGTACATTCAAATCACGCGCTAATATGTATTCGCCCTGCTCAGTACGACAAATAATTTGAGCATCCAATAATAATTGCTGATACTCATCCCAGCGCTGCTGATTTAATCCCGCTACAGAGGCAAGTAATATTTCATCACTGACAGCAATTCCCTGTCGCTGCGCCTGCCACAGCTTTCTCAAGACACCAACTACAGTGTGCAAGTTAGATTGGAACCCGCCCGAGGCACTTGTATTGTAAACCGTTAGCAAACGGGTTAATTCAGCCCCCAATAGAATAATTATCCAAGTAATAAATATCCAGACAAGAAACAAAGGCACTGCAGCAAAAGCGCCATAGATCAATTTGTAAGAGGGAAATTGAACGGCAAACATGGCAAATGCACGTTTGGCAATTTCAAACAATATAGCGACAACTACGGCTCCTATTAGTGCATTTTTAAAAGGGACGCGACAATTGGGAACGGCGGAGTACAGCAACGAAAATGCAGCGATTGAAAAAGTCACTGGCAGTAATAATAAGAGATTACTGCGCCCGATAATCGCCGTCGCCTCTGATACAAATGACAGAGAAGCAATATAGGAAGATATCAGTAAACCCAATCCGATCAAAATGGGTCCCAAGCTTAAAATGGCCCAATACAATAAAAAGCTCGACATCCCTTTTCGTGAATATTTAACCCGCCAGATACGGTTAAACGCCGCCTCAATGCTTTTCATCATCATCACTGAGGTAACAAACAGAAAGATGACACCCACTGCCGTTAATTTACTTGCTTGCGCTGTGAAATCTTTAAGGTAGCTTTGTACCACTTCGCCCGTGGCGGGGACAAAATTTGAAAAAATCCAGCCCTGTACAGAATCCCCCACACCTTGAAAGGTAGGCACCAATGCTAACACTGAATAAGTCACTGTCATCAATGGCACCACTGCAAATAATGTGGTGTAAGTCAGTGCTGAAGCGTTAACGATGCCACCATTAGCACGAAACTGCGCTATTAGTGTTTTAATGAAGACCCACCCATGTACTAAGTATTTATATTTCATAATATCTCTTAACAACAATAAATGAGGCAGTGCCTAATTCATCAAAAGTTATTTCACAGCACTGGGACTGTGCACTGATTAGTGTCAAAATAATCGCTTCAATAAATGAAGGGAGTTAGCTTACACCTAAAGCTTAATTAATTATCGCGACAAACCCATCTAAAGATGGTTTTTAGATTGCCCGAGGTTATTTCCTAGGTACAATAACGACATAACATCTTTGGTAATATTCTTTAGCCAGAGCATCGCCAGTTAACAGGTTTCACAAATTGCGCAGGCTTTTCTGAGACTACTTTTATAGAGTACCTATTGTGAGCCAAGTAAAAATATACCACAACCCACGCTGTTCTAAATCAAGACAAACACTTGAAATACTTAAACAACAAGGTATTGAACCGGTGATTGTAGAATATTTGAAGCAGCCGTTAACAACAGCAGAAATTCAAGCCATTTTGCAGGCGTTGGATATCACTGCCCATCAGTTATTAAGGGTAAAAGAGGCGGAATATAAACAGCACTCACTGAGCCGACAAAGTAGTGAAACACAAATCATTGACGCGATGCTCGCCTCACCAAAATTAATCGAGCGCCCTATTGTGACCAACAATGGTCGTGCTCGTATTGGTCGCCCTCCTGAATCTGTCTTAGAAATACTTTAACCATGAATGACTCAAACAGTCCTTATATACTAGTCCTCTATTACTCTCGCTCTGGTGCCATAGAAAACATGGCGCAACACATTGCACTAGGCGTTGAAAAATCGGGCATGCAAACACTGCTACGTACCGTTCCCGACATTTCCAGTAACTGTGAGGCGAGTACGCCAAAGGTGCCTGCTAAAGGTGCTGTATATTGCACGCAACAAGAACTTGCCAATTGTAGTGGTCTTATTTTAGGTAGCCCTAGCCATTTTGGTAATATGTCGGCCGCCATGAAGTACTTTTTAGACGGCTCATCTAGTAGTTGGATGTCAGGCGCATTAATCGGAAAACCTGCGGCTGTTTTTAGTGCCAGCTCTAGTTTGCACGGTGGCCAAGAAAGCACCTTGTTATCAATGATGTTGCCATTATTCCACCACGGTATGTTAATGACAGGCATCCCCTACAGCGCCAGTGAATTGATTAATACTAAATCTGGTGGTACGCCTTATGGAGCCACCCATGTATCGGGTAAAGACAGTGACAGAACGTTAGATCAAGATGAAATAAACTTGTGCAAAACACTTGGATCAAGGGTTGGGAGCATCGCTAAAAAATTAATCTAAGTAATATTATCATTATTAACTTTTCATCCATTTCCCAATTTATTGAGCAACAACCATGAGCTTAAAAGCCAAAGTTTTACCACCGATCAGTTTTTTAAAACCGCGAGTGAAATTATGTCGTTATCTCACTGTTGGTTGTTATTTTTCGTTGCTTATCAGCTTCAGTGCCTGGTATTTAATCATACATCCAGTTAATACCGCCAATCCTTGGGTCATTTGGCTACTGCACTTTTTACCTTTAGCCGCTTTCATTAAAGTGATTCAAACCGGTAATCCACGTGGACATGCCTGGTTGTGCTTTTTATTAATTCTCTACTTTAATGAAGCAGTATTAGCAGCCACGACGGTGGTAAGCTCTATGTGGTACGGTATATTTAATACACTCATGGTGACGGTATTGTTTATAAGTGCAATGATGTACGCTCGCTGGGCGGGCCAATATGCCAGACATCCACAACGACATACAAGCGACTAATAAATGCAGCCTTTTAATATTGCTAAAGTACGTCGTGACTTCCCACTGCTCTCATTAAGAGTTAACTCTAAACCTTTAATATATCTAGATAATGCGGCAACTACGCAAAAACCAAGAGCCGTTTTGGATGCGCTAAATCAGTTTTATAAATTATCGAATGCCAATGTTCATCGCGGCGCTCATAGCCTTTCAAACAACGCAACCCACCAATATGAACAAGCTAGAAACACCGTCGCCAACTTCATCAACGCACCGAGCACTAACGAAATAGTTTGGTGCAGCGGGACTACTGATGCGATTAATTTAGTGGCAAATTCTCTTGGTGCTTTAGTGCTAAGTGAAGGCGATAGTATTTTAGTGAGCGTGAGTGAGCATCACGCAAATATCGTTCCCTGGCAACAGGCAGCGCTATTTCATGGGGCCCGCGTCATCCCGATCCCACTTAATGATGATCGCAGTATCAACCTAATCGAATATACACAATTACTACAATTACACCGCCCTAAAATTGTCGCACTTGGACATGTCTCTAATGCTTTGGGCACCATTCATCCCTTAGAACATTTGATCGACTTGGCAAAAAAACAAGGTGCGCTGACGTTAATTGACGGTGCACAAGCAATTGCTCACATCAGTATTGATGTGCAACAGTTAAACTGTGATTTCTACTGTTTCTCTGCACACAAATGCTTTGGCCCTACGGGTATTGGGGTTCTCTGGGGACGTACAGCGCTGCTTGAAAAAATGCCGGTGTGGAAAACAGGCGGTGAAATGATTAAAAAGGTTAGTTTTAATGGCACTAGCTTTAATACTATTCCCTTTAAATTTGAAGCGGGCACTCCACCTATCGCCGATGCGATTGCTTTTGCGGCCGCTATTGATTATCTGAATAGATTAGATAGGGCCGGCGCCCAAGCACATGAACGCGCTTTAACAGAGTATTTAATCCGCGAATTAACGGCAATACCCAAAGTCACCTTGTATTCACCGACCATAAACAACGCAGGCGTAGTTTCCTTTACCGTACAAGATACACATCATCAAGATTTAGCAGCACTGCTCGATCAAGAAGGTATTGCGGTGCGCAGCGGTCATCACTGTGCCATGCCTTTAATGGAATCGCTAAAAATTGAGGGCACTGTGCGGGCCTCGATCAGTTTTTACAATACTGAACAAGAAATTGCAACTTTTGTGCAAGCGCTTAAACAAAGCATTTCTTTATTGAGCGAGCAGAGTGTCGCCATAAATGACGATAGCCATAACCATGCCCCCGAAATTGAGGAAGCCATTGACTACCCCTTAGCAGAGCGCATTATACAGAGCTTAAAAGCCACGCAGACATGGCAGCAACGCTTTAGTTTTCTGATGTCTCTCGGTGATTTACTGCCTTCACCGCCTGCTACATTAATCAGTGATTGTAACCAACTACAACAATGTGAGTCGGGGGTATGGTTAAAGAAAATTACCTTCGGTGATCAAACGTCCTACCAAGCTTGGTCGGATGCGCGCATCATGCGTGGTTTATTGGTTTTTCTCATTAGCTGTAAAAAACAGGCCATTGTTGATATCGATACACTGTTACAAGAAGTTAATCTGTCTGCGTATCTAAGCCCATCTAGAACAAACGGAGTGAAAGCGATTACAGCTGCGTTATCTCAGTAATTAACGCAGCTATCGATATCTACCGGCTACTGCCATTTGCTAATAGGTGCTGTGTAATTTTCGATAGCATCTAACAACAAACTGGCATCGTCTGAGACGATTAATTTATCAAGATATTTACGTCGCATAAAACCTTTATTGATCATGTTTTCGACAAAGTTGATTAGTTCATCAAAATAGCCATTCACGTTGTAAAAAGCACAAGCTTTTTGATGAAAGCCCAATTGCCCCGCCGTCCAAACCTCAAATATTTCTTCGAGAGTCCCCACGCCTCCAGGCATTGCGATATAACTATCGGCTAGGTTAGCCATCTTAGTTTTGCGCGTTTGCATATCATCAACAATATGTAATTGTGTTAAGCCGCTGTGCTGTAACTCCTTATCGGTGAGCGCTTTTGGCATCACCCCTATCACACTTTGCCCGCCACTCAATACAGCATCAGCGATAACGCCCATTAAGCCAACACTGGCACCACCATAGACGATGTTATCTTTTCGCTGCACAATTTGGGCTGCCAGAACTTTGGCAGCATTGGCATAAACATCATCACAGCCTAAGCTAGAACCACAATAAATTGCATGTCTCAAGTACTTTCTCCAAAAAGTTGTTTAATCTCATACACAACATACATAGGCTTTCGCCACTCAATTAATGTTTGTCAGTACGTGTCTGTAGGATAAATATTTTAGCGGTATAAGAACCTGAAAGGTATGGTTTCAGTGCTCTTATTGTTAAGTTTTTTTCGTTTAGGGCATAGTGCCCTTGAGGGAAGGTTTGATTATTCGACGGTTGCTATTAAAATTGTATCAATTCAAACATCGCTTAATTTATCTGCATTTAATTCGATTTTTGCAGCTGCTCGCTGCTGATACGCTTTGAGGAATTGACCTTGTTTATAGTGACAAACAAAGACAAAAGCTAACAGAGTAACTACCAATAATGTCGTCGCAAAAGGTATCAAGACATCATAGAAAATATCAATAAATAACAGTGCATAAATAGCCATGTTGCCCACCTAGGATTTATATCGTATTTAAATAACTACTATAAATTTAGCTTAAAATTTAACTTTCGCCACACAGATAGTGTAAAAAAGTAATTTTGAGCTTAACCTTTCGTATTAAATACAAATATAAGAAAAAGCCTAAGATGCAGGCTCATAGCTTAGGCCTAACTATTTATTTTCGAGACAATAAAATGCCACTGCTTATCAGTCACAGGCAATACCGATAACCTACTTTGTTTGAATAACAGCAAATCTTCTAGTTCAGGTGAGGTTTTCATCTCTTTCAGTAAAAAAATGGCGGTGGCCTTACGCTCAAATTTCACATCGATGACAAACCACTTAGGATTTTCTTGCTGTGATTTTTTATCGTAATATTGACTTTTCTCATCAAATTGCGCGGGATCGGCATAGGCCTCACTGACAACTTTAGCGATACCCACTACTCCCGTCAATTTACAACTGGAGTGATAAAATAAGATGGAATCATCAACACGCATTTTTTCCTTAATAAAATTGCGTGCCTGGAAATTACGTATACCATTCCATACAGTGATTTCATCTTGTGCTAGGTCATCAATTGAATAATCCGAAGGTTCTGATTTTAGTAACCATTTAGCCATTACAAAGCTCCTTTATATAAA
Organism: Oceanospirillaceae bacterium; assembly: GCA_013215375.1. Lineage (GTDB taxonomy): Bacteria > Pseudomonadota > Gammaproteobacteria > Pseudomonadales > Balneatricaceae > Rs1. Next base: position 30,655 of record JABSRB010000013.1, read on the forward strand.
TCCTAGATTCGGCCGCTGAATCACGGCAAAAAAATATTTAGCCAGCTCTGTTGATTGAAGGCTATCGCTCATTAGATGTAACTGATTAAGAACGATAGATTGTTTCGATAAGATGGTAACCAAATTTTGTTTTAACCGGACCATGAACCGTTAACAGTGCTTTCTTAAAGACTACTTGATCAAAGGCTTTCACCATCACTCCCGCTTTAAACTCCCCTAAATCCCCACCTTTTTTAGCGGATGGACATTTTGAATGTTTTTTAGCCAAAGATGAAAAATCCGCTCCTTTTTCCAGCTGCTCTTTAATCCGCAGAGCTTCATCTTTCGTTTTTAATAATATGTGTCTTGCGCAGGCATGAGCCATTCTTTGTACTCTTATGTATTCGCTAAAAATCATGTATTTAGCGAGTTGGTTATCTAAAGCTTAACAAGCTGATGAGAAATCCTGATATTTTTATTGATATCTTCATAGTATTTCTTTTTTTTATCTAAAATATACTATATTTCATATAGCTATTACTGAAGTGTTATTGAAAAAAGCTGTTTTATTGGTTGTTTTGCGTTCAATTATTATCCATCAGTGCCATTATTATGATTCAGGAAAAGACTGATTAGCGTTGCTCTTTAGACGTTATCACTGGCTAATTTAGCAACCTAACAGCTATGTTTAGCCTTTAAAATGAGCGATTATAGGTTTGAATCATGTAAAGCAAAAGGAATATATTTGTCTGATACACATCGCTGCAGCTTAAACGCTCACTAGTGTTCATCCTGAAACATGACCGTCGCTCGGTTATCCAATGGCACTAAGATGAGTACTACAAAATTTAGATGAGAAACAAGCCTAATTTGGTCTTTGTATAATGATTATTAATTAGAGTTATTTGTATAATGCTAAAAGAGAAAGACATACATATTTTTGAGAGTTTTCACAGTGCTATGTGGATTTACGATTCTCGACACTATCGTATTCATTGGGGTAATAGTGAAGCGATTGCTTTTTGGCGCAAAAAAGATCTAAATGATCTTACCCATTTTGATTATTCTACCGAGCAAACAGAAGCTGACCGGACGGTTATTAAAGATGATCTAGATGATTATAAACTTGGCCACTCTAAGTCACAGTGGTGCTCGTTCACCCCTGCCGATATTGCCAAAGAAGTTTACTGCCACTTTTCGGGTATCGAACTCAATGACGGCAGAGTAGAAACACTGATTCAAGTGATCGTCAGTAAAGTGAGTTTAGACTCAGAACTGTCGGTACACACCACTTCTACTTTAGTCTCTTTATGGGACATATCAGGTGAACTAACCAGCTCTAACCACCTGTTCAAGCAGTTTTATGCAGATACAAAAAACAACTTTAATGAACTCTTCCCCAAGCAACTGCAGGCACAAAGTTTGTGGTCACAAGTTTTAGAACACGGCCATGCAGAAAAAGAACTCTGCCTACCTACGCTAGATGGTAACCGTTGGTATCAGGTCAATTTAAACCTTAACAAAAAAGGCCATACCGAGCGCATAACCATGCGCCAGCTAGACACTACCGCCAGAAAACATCGCGAATTACACCACCAAAAGCTGGCAACGACGGATCAGTTAACACAGATATACAACCGCTTTGGTGTTACCACTATCATCGATAAGCTGATCGCAAACCGCACCCCTTTTACCTTATTTCTCATAGATTTGGATAAATTTAAAAACATTAATGATTATTATGGGCACGATAAAGGCGACGCAGTACTGAAAGCCGTAGCTTTTAGATTACAAAGCGTTTTCAATGATGCATTGGCTATTTCAAGGCTCGGTGGTGATGAATTTTTAATCCTTATGAGCGGTAAAGGTCAGTTAAACAAACAAAGCGAAGGCTCAAAATTAACCCGCTGCCTCAACACTCCCTACCATATTAATGGTCTAGGTAATGTCCAGTCAGGCGGCAGCATTGGTGTCGTCAGCTACCCCTCTGATGCGGACAACATGAGTGAGCTACTATTACTCGCTGACACCGCTATGTATAGCGCTAAGACATCTAAGTTTGAGGGCTGCTCGTATTTCAATCCTGAAATGGCGCAACCATTAAAGCGTCGTCAACAAATTCGCAACAGCATGCAAGAAGCTATTGATAGCGCCAGCTTCCTGCACCATTTTGAACCGATTTTGTTGATTGATGATCGTACCATTGCCTACCATGAGATCCAAACCTACTGGTTGCATCCTGAGTTAGATATGTTGCAAAGTGATGAGTTTGAACATATTGCCGATGAGATGTCATTAATGAGCGCAATTGAATTGCAAGCATTAACCAGAGCCTGCAAGCAAGTATTAAACGACAGTCAGAGAGTGCCTGTGTTAATTAAGATTTCCATCAATGAACTACAATCTGGGCGAACTTACAAAAACTTGCAACGGCTATCTAGTGTCTTAAATACCATTCCCTTTAAAATACAATTGGCTGTTTCTGAAAAAGAAATTGCTGGTAGAGAACTAACCGTTGCCAAACAGTTAGATCTAATCACCAAAATGAATATAAGCATAGTGTTAGATGATTTTTCCACCGGGGGAATTAACCTCAATAAATTATCTTTATTGCCTATAAAAATAATTCGTTTCCACAAAGACTTCACCTTATCGATTGGTAAGCAAAAAAATACTCTACTCGCCTCATTTTTACTCAGCGCCAAAGCGGCGAAATATCAGATCATTTGTAAGGGGGTAAACAATATTGAAATCATTAATATACTGACAGACCTAGGCTGTGATTTCATCCAAGACCTACCCTTGCATTTAATCGAAAAAAAGCAGGCTTAGCCTGCTTTTAAAGCACATTTACCTCCAGCATAAGCTGCCTCTAACACTTGATGTTCATATTTTCGACCTTATATAATGGATAAACAATTCTATCAGGGACGTTGATATGTTTAAGTATTTTCTTATTGCTGGGGTATTCGCCCTCATTGGTTGTAATACTCAAAAAAACAGTACCGAGCTAACTTCTACACACGCAGTTAATTATCAACCTACGGTATTGACCACTTGGCAATGGCAGTTACAAGGCGATTTAAACACAGAGTACAACGCAGCTAATTTTGACATAGATCTGTTTGATACAAGTCAATCTGAAATTACACAGCTTCAGCAACAAGGCAAAAAAGTGATCTGTTATTTCTCAGCAGGATCTTACGAAAACTGGAGAGAGGATGCCACAGACTTTGATCAAAGTAACTTAGGTGCAACCTTAGATGGCTGGGTCGGTGAGAAATGGCTCGATATAAGATCAACTTCTGTAAGAAACATCATGGAACAACGTATTCAATTAGCGTCTGATAAGGGTTGTGACGCTGTTGAGCCCGATAATATAGATGGTTATACCAACAACACTAGTTTCAATCTATCAGCAGATGATCAGTTGAGCTTTAATATTTTCCTCGCTGATACTGCGCATCGACACAACATGGCTATAGCACTCAAAAACGATTTATCACAAGTTTCTCAATTAGTCCGTTATTTTGATTTTGCCGTTAATGAGCAATGTTATGAATTTGATGAGTGCCATCTTTTAAAGCCTTTCACTGCTGCGGGAAAAGCGGTATTACACGTGGAATATGCACAGAAATATGTTGACGAGCCCCATACCAGACAGACGCTGTGCAACGACACACTGGCGTTAAAATTCAGTACCTTAGTATTGCCTTTGGCCCTTGATGATAGATTTAGATACAGTTGCTTTTAGTGCACATGTGATCATTGGGACCGCTATCGTGCTTTATACGGTTCATCCTGAGCACTCCTGTGCAATATGAACATTAGCTCTCCTTGGCATCCTTGCCACCGTGCTATACCGTTCATCCTGAACATCAGCACTCCTTGGCATCCTTGCCACCGTGCTATACCGTTCATCCTGAACATAAAAAAGCGCTGCTAAGGGAGGGCTTTTTTAAGATGTTTTATTGGCTAAAGAAAATCAGGCTGAAAACTCTCTCAGTAATTCATCTTTATTGATTTGGTTTTTATCACTTTGTACCAATGGTAATGAACGTTTATAAATCACCCTGCTTGGAATCATATAAGAGGCTAAGTGTTTCTTTAGCTCAAACAAAATCTCTTCAACAGATATTTCGCTCGCCGCACAATACACCATGACAATCTCGTCTTCTATCAGCTCGTTTTTGACACCAAACACCGCACATTGCCCTATTTCTGGGATGTTTTTAGCGACCACTGACTCAATTTCAACGGGAGACACTCTAAACCCCCGGGTTTTGATCATGTCATCCTGGCGTGAGACAAAGTAGAAATAACCTTCTTCGTCTTTATAGACGTAATCTCCAGTTGCCACCACAATTTCATCGGTGAGCTGTCCTTGTAAATCGATGACATTTTTCAAGATCTGTACCGATTTAAAACGCAGTGCATTTTGCTCAGGCGCGTTCCAAAAACCCCGATATATATAACCACCTCGATGAATGAGTTCTCCCACTTCGCGTACAGCACACTCGCCTCCCTCTTCATTGAGCACATATAGCTCAACATCAGGAATAGCCTTGCCGATTGAATCTGGGCGAATCTGTACTTGAGCAGGGTCTAAATAAGTAGAACGGAACGCTTCGGTTAAACCGTGCATTGAATAAAATGCGGCGTTTTGAAAGGTGTTTTTACAATCTTTAATCATTTTAGCAGTAACATTACCACCAGATGAAGTGATGGTTTTCACCTGGTTAAACAACTCAGCCGTGGGCACTCTGTGTAAGTCATCGTCAAACATCGCTGAGATATGCGTCGGCATAAGCGGTAATACTGTGACTTTATCGTTGATCAGATGATTAAAGAATTCATCGGGTAACATAAAGCGATGCATGGCTAATGTTGCTTTTTTGTAGAGGCTACAAAAAATTTGGTTGAGGCCATAATCTAAGTTACAAAATAACACCCCAGAGATTACATCGTCTTCGGCCAGTTTTAGATACCCCGAAACTACACGGGCAGAATCAATCAAATTGCGATGGGAGATGACAATCCCCTTCGGAGTACCTGTCATACCAAACGAGTAAGTAATGACAGCATTGTTGTGGCTGTTTATCTCGCATTGATACGGCTTATTGTAGTACTTGTAGATTTCTTCAAAGGAGGCCGTCCCTTTATTCGTTGTATCATAAGATAAGACATGTCCAGCGAATTCAATCTCTTCAATACTTTCAAGTTTTAGCTTGTCAGTGATAATGCACTTTATATCACAGTCATTAATGATGTATTTAACTTGCTCAGGTTTGAGCATTTTAGTGAGCGGTACCAAAATATAATCGGTGGACAATACCGCCAGTATAGCGACAACTTGCTCAATGCCTTTGTTCGAATAAATACCAACACGGCTGTGTTTTTCTAAATCCAATTCGTTCAGATAAAAAGCCACCTGATTCACTTTGGTATACAGCGCGCCATAGGTAATACTTTGATCATTAAAGACTAAAGCCGTTTTATCACTGTGTGTTTGCACCGCTTTTTCTAGCAGTGCTCTAATACAATTTATAGACATTAACCGTCTCCTTCCAGTCTTGTGATCTAAGCCGAATATTGCCTGCAATATCCGAGCTAAGTTATTTGTTTTATCGATCTTACTAGTTTATTTGATCAACTTATCTTGTCTAAATCATTTGGCATTGGACAATATGTAAAATGATGAAAATCTGCATAACAGCCATCTGCACTCATGTCTTCACAGTGCATACCCACAAAAGCGCCAGTAAAAAAGCCTTTGCCTAAGATATAATCATCCGATAACTTCCACGCGTCGAGTGATATATTAATATCGTGCCATTGATTGCCATCAAAGGAGTAACTATAGCCATAAGTTAAGGTGGATACAGTCGTTTTCATCCAAATATTAGCCACCGTTTCAGGGATAATAATCGGTTGCTGATCTAAGTAATAACTAGCTTCACCTTTATCAACCACGGTTAATTTGATAGTGCGACAAGCTAATGCTTCATCGTAATCAATAAAACAATAACTCCAATTCAAACTATTATAATAACAAGTTAATCCCGCTGTTTGCTGATCGTTACGCGGCATAAAACTTAATTTTGTAGAGGCTTCAAAATTAAAACCTTGCCAGCGTCTAGCGACTGTCGCCTGAGTAAACAAAGAGATTAATGAGTCTTTTCCATAGAGTCTCAATAGTGATTGTTGCGGTATCAGTTGACCAATTTCTTGATCAAAGGGGATACGTAACGTCTGCCATTGAGCATCTAAGTTTTTGCTGTCAAATTCATCAATGAAATTTTCGTTACTTGGCCAAGGGTGCAACGCCATATTGGGCGCATCAACTTGTTGCTTAGCATGCTGCCCACCTTCTGCGTAAGGCCAATTATCTCGCCAGACAATTTTATCCAGTGCCGTCTCTCTACCCAGTGGACAGTAACCGCGATGAGATGCCGTTACCTCTTTTTCATCGACGACGATAGGTCTAGCAACAATATATGCCATATACCACTCATCGGTATGAGTATGCACAAATGATGCATGACCGGCTTTTTGCAATACATTTTTAGGCGTATATTCTGTGGTGACGATGGTTTCATCTGGGTGTAACTCATAGGGGCCCAATAACGCTTTCGAGCGAGCTACTGTCACCGTGTGTTGATATATAGTGCCACCTTCTGCTAACACTAAATAATAATAACCGGCTCGCTGATAGATATGAGCCCCTTCCGTTAACTTACGCTGCGTACCTGAAAATAATTTTTCACGTTTCAGAGAAAGCTTATTATGTTCAGGGAAAAACTCTTGTAAAATAATGTCATTGTAAGGGTTACTATGGTGTTTTGGTCCCCATTTCCGGTACAGATAATACTTACGGCCATCACTATCGTGAAATAACGAAGGGTCAAATCCGCCATTGCCCATCGCAATAGGTTCGCTCCACGGCCCGGTAATATCGGTGGCAGTTATCAAATAATTGCGACCATTTTTCCACGGCGTATTAACCGCTTTAACATCGGTATATAACAACCAAAACTTTCCATCTGCATAACTTAAGCATGGGGCCCAAATCCCACCGGAATCAGGATTACCTTTCATATCGAGTAACGACACTAGATTTAATGGCCGACTCACTAATCGCCAATGAATTAAATCTCGACTATGGAACACACGTACACCCGGGAACCATTCAAAAGTCGACGTGGCGATGTAATAATCATCGCCACAACGGCATATTGATGGATCGGGATGAAAACCCGTTAAAATAGGATTAGAAATTGTTTTCAACTAGACCTCTATTACCTTAGATAAACGTAAGGTGCTGCCTGTAGCACATCACTGATGTGTTTTTGAACCTTTAATAATGGCTGACATTTACCCCGACAAGCCTTTTATTGGCTTGATTCCTCTCCTTTGGTGCCTAGCGTCCAAATATCATAATTACTGTCTAGGACAACTTTAGGGCGGTGCTCTGAGTTAAGAATCTTTTTATAGAAGAAGCTAACAATGTCCTCAATCTCAGCGGTATTAAGTACTTTGGTGATACCACCGGTAAGTACAAAGGAATTAATGGTGAGAAATTTAAGATTAATATAATCTTTTCGATAGTGTGAAATTTTGCAAAGTACTAAGAAAATGGCTAGCTGCATTAATATCTTCGTCGCTTTTTCACCTTGCTCGTTAAAGATGTTCTCCGTCACTTTTAAGTGCATCAGTAACTCGTAAACAAATTCATTATTTTTAGCAGTAAAAATAAGGGATTGCTTAGATTTGTACACCCCTAATTTTTTAAATACTAAACGATCAAATTCGTTTTTGGTGACGATATTTTCATCCACTAAATCTTTGGAGTAGTGGATATCCGTGGTTGCGCCGCCAATATCTAACAATATGAACGGGTTAACCACAGAGTAGCGCGCATCAATCATTGGCAGCGCCCTATTCACAATATAGGGAGTTGGGTAGATTTGATTGGCCGTAATATCATAAAGGTGCTTGATATCTTCTTTGCCTTCAATATCTTGCTGATACAAATTGGTTAAGTACTGTTTAAGATGATCTTCGACAATATGCAGCTTGTGATCAATGATATTCGGCAAGACCACTACCTTTTCGATTTTCGCCTTTATAACAGGCGCATCTTGCTCGCTACCTACAAACACAATGTTGGAGTATTCTAGTTTGTCTAAATAGTCATACAAGCTTTGGCTAAAGGTGCCAACACAAGCATCAATGGTGCCCACGATAATCACTACATCGATTAAATCACTGGGGACACTGTAATCCTCTATATTTTGATAGAGAATCGTATCGATGATGTTGATACCAGAGTTAAAGGCAATATTGGTGGCATATTTCAATGAATAAGTGTTGGTTACACCGATGATTAAAGTATTTAACCCCCCATTGGCTGAGGAGCAAATGTGCACATCTTCTTTGGCATAGCTGTTGATGGTACTGCCACAGTGATGCAGCAAATCATCTAAAATATCTTTATTAAAGTCCCTGAAATGCTGCTCTATGTGATCTTTGGTGCTGAGCTTAAAATAAGTGCTGCCAATATCAATTAATAGTTTATCTGCATTTTCACTCATTGCATGATCCCTATATCGTGAACGATGCTGGTGTTAACTATAGTTAAATCACACTGCGCTTTTTCAAAGAAATAACCGCGCTCTGGAATAGATACATTGCAGCAATTGACAATTCTAATGTTCTTCTTGGCATCTTGGCTCATTGCATTATCCCTATATCGTGAATGATATCGTTAACGATACTGGTAGTATCTTTAGTTAAATCACATTGCGCTTTTTCATAGGCGTAGCAACGATCTGGAATAGGCACATTGCCGCGTTTGATGATTCTAATGTTCTTCTTGGCATCACGGATGGTGATCATCTCGTTGTGATTAATAATATGCGGTGAGAAAGGCACATCGATAATACCGTTTTTGATGCAATTGAATACTTTGCGCCACAAAGTGTCGGCAGAGTCATTAAAGACTGCTTCCATAATAGCCTTCACTTCTAAGGTAAGAATTTCTTCCTCCTCCTCATCGACCACATTTGGCAGGCCATTGAGAATGCGCAAAGTATACTGGGTGTTAGCCACTGTTTTAGCATTCGCTTCTTTGGTGGGGATACCCACAGCCTCTTCACGAGTCTTAGTGATAATTTTGTCAGCGCCGACCATCGCAGCGATTACGGTCGATATATTAATCAACTGTTCTGCATAATCTCTGTTGGTGGGAAAAGCCCCCATCCACTGGTGATAAACCAGATTAATCGCTGCATCGCCACAATCTATTTGCTCAGCGTAGTACTTCGCCATTTTTTTGAGTACTGCACCTGTCACAATATCTTGATTCATTGAACCGTTCTGGGCAAAGGACACAGAGAACGATTTAACGCCCTCCTCCAGTGACAGCAGCATTTCTAATAGCTGAATGATAATAGTGATACAAGGCGGTACTAAAGTGGCTGTTAGCGGGCCGAACGATTCGCGGTTGATAGGTTCATTCAACTGCGAGTAATTGGCACAGACACGCTCCACATACTTCCAGTATAAAAAGGCTTTATCCAGTGGAAAGTTTTTAGAATAAGGCAGCAAATAAGTAATTGGCCCCCCTTCTATCTCAAAGATGCCCGAGGCAATGGCCGTTTCGATCAACAATCTTGCATCGGGGGTGCCGTGGCGCAAACTCACTGGTTTGTTAAAATGAGTAATCATTTTACGTGTGGTGCGGTAACCGTGGTTGACCAGCGGATAACCGTTGAGCATGTCGACATCGTTCTCTTCGCTCAAACGCAACATTTTACTGGAGGTGGCATAGTCATTAAGCCGAGTATTAGAATCAATGGTCAGCGGTAATACATCAACGTTGGCATCGACAAAAAACTCATACAGCGCAAACTGCTTTTTGTAAGTGGGAAAACCGCCGCGCGGCTGGACCAACATTTTGTCTTTCGCTTTGTTTTTAAAGTGATGTGATATGAACAGATCTTTGCTGGCATTTTTAACAAATTCACTGACTTCGGCAAAATCGAAGGTATCTACATATTCATTATTGAGAATTATTTCTCTCTCTTCTTGCAGCAAACTCATTAGCTATTTCTCTTTTCTATAAATGCTTCTAGGGTGTCTAAACCCGTATTTAGATCAATTTGATGACACACCAAATCAAAACCATACTTTTTATATCGAGGTACAATGTCTTCTGCATTGCCACTACCTACGACTAAATTCCCACCGATCATCATAATGAGATCATCTAAGTGTTTGTATTTTGCCTTGAGGCCTTTAACTTCTCGACCCCAACCTTCTGCTTCACCATTTAAGGAGGATATCAGCAGGACATCAGCACCGGTTTCAACACAAGCATCAAAAAATTCTTCTAAATACGTGTTAACGCCTAAGTTAAAAACTTCAAAACCTCTCGCTCTCAGCGAAAGATCAATCAGTCTATTAGCAACAACATGGATATCATTACCAACAACTCCAGTGACTACCTTCATAATTTCATCGTGCCTAATTTTTAAAAAAGCAATAATAGCAAAAGTTTATGCAAAAAACGGCACTTGAATGGTAAAATTATCTAACAAAAGCATATATGGGAATTTTTAATGTCAATTTTTACTGCAGACCTGTGTGACGAGCACAGTGACAAGATTTTAGTATTGGGACCAGGCTATCAAAATTACGGATCAAAACAGCGCTGTGAAGGTACGGTTGTTACCCTTAAGTTGGACAAAAACAACGCAGATTTAGTGGCGATGCTTCGTGATGAAGACGGTACTGGTAAGATATTGGTGGTAGATGTCGATCGTGAATATTATGCAGTGGTGGGTGAAAATTTGATGAAATTTGCACACAATAATAACTATGCAGGCATTCTGGTTAACGGCTATATCCGCGATACCCATCAGATCAAAGATATCCCTGTGGCACTCTACGCTTTGGGTACTTGTCCGCGCAAGGCGATACCTGTGACAAAAGGTCAGCGTGATATCACCTTAAATTTTGGTGGTATTGAATTCACCCCTGGCGACTATCTGTACGCTGATACTGATGGGATCATTGTCACTGCCTCACAGATTATATAAAGAAGCCCGTTCGTCCTGAACATTAGCGCTCCTTGGCATCCCTGCCATCGCGCTATACCGTTCGTCCTGAACATAAAAAGGCGCCGCTAATTTTATTAGAGGCGCCTTTTTATTGGTGCTTTAACGTACGTTTAAAGGTCTATTAAACCCTTGGTGATTAATTCAATGCTATTACAGTACTTTAGCGATCGATTTGGTTAGGTAATCCACATTATCTGTTGATATAGCCGCCAAACTAATACGGCTAGAACCCACTACATAAATACCAAACTCTGATTGTAAACGGTCAATCTGGGCTGCATCTATGCCTAAGAAAGAAAACATACCATTTTGCTTAGCAATGAAACTAAAGTCGCGACTAACCCCATTTTCTATAAGTTTATCGACTAACAGATGACGCATATCACCAATGCGATCACGCATTTCTTTTAATTCAATATGCCATTGGGCAGTTAACTCAGCAGAGTCCAAAATCGTTTCAACAATAGCGGCACCATGTGCCGGTGGCATTGAATAATTGACCCGCACTACCGTTACCATGACAGCACCGATAATATCGGCAGCACTCACGCTTTTACCAATAATAGAACAGGCACCAATGCGCTCGCGATACAAACCAAAGTTCTTAGAGCAAGAGCTGCAAATAATCATTTGCTCAACCGTCTCAGCCATCAGGCGTACACCAAAGGCGTCAGCTTCTAGGCCTTCACCAAATCCTTGGTAGGCTATGTCTATCACGGGCATAAAGCCAATTTCTTTACTGAGCTGCGCAACTTCTTGCCACTGCTGGGGATTTAGATCCATACCACTGGGATTGTGACAGCAAGCATGAAAAAGTACCGCGTCATCTTTAGGAATTAATTTAAGCGCTGCAATCATGCCATCAAAATCTAAACACTTATTCTCATAATCATAATAAGGATAAGTTTTAACATTCAGTCCTGCGGCTTTGAAAATGCCTTGGTGGTTGGCCCACGTAGGGTTGCTCACCCAAATGGTGGCGCCAGGCTTAGTTTTATTGATCAACTCGCCCGCAATGCGTAAAGCACCAGTACCGCCTGGTGTTGATACAGTACGGATTCTATTTTCTAACAGTACCTTGTGATCGCCTAAAATAAGTGCGGCTATTTTGTCATTAAATAAAGCAGAGCCTTTTGAGCCCAAATACGCTTTACTGACCTCTTGATCAACACGAAATTGCTCAGCAATTTTCACACAATCTAACACTGGGGTTTTGCCCGTATTGTCTTTATAAATACCGGCGCCTAAATCAATTTTATCAGGGTTATTATCAGCGCTGAATTTTACTGATAGACCTAAAATCGGATCAGCAGGTGGATGCTGTAACTGTGAAAACATAAGTAAAGATACCTTTATATTATTATGGCGATACGTCAATCTAAGCTATGTTATTCTTTAACGCATTAGCCGTACAGTATAAAAGTAGTATCAATATGAATAATGCCTACGCATATTGGTCTTCTTCTTCACTTATACCCTCTCGCTTAGCGGTTAATTCTCATGATTCTAGGCTGCTAAAAATGTGTAAAATTAAGTTTCAAAAGCATCTGGTGCTCATCTAAACCCGTAAGCAGCAATAACCGAATCCACATCAGCCCTCTTTGGCGTCCATGCCACCGGGCTATACCGTACATCCTGTACATAATTTCACGGTTACTATTCTGTTTAAAAACGCGGTACCGTACCTGTCCAGCTAGGGTCGTACTTTTGCATTTCTGCCACATCATTGCGCGAGCGTATACCACAGTTCTGGTAGTTCTCAGCAAGTTTGGCCAGCGCTACACGATCTAGCTCCACCCCCAAACCCGGTTTATCACTAAGTACTACCGCTCCGTCCTTAAACTTTATTTTCCCGCCTTTGATCACCTCTTCCTCCTGCCAAGGGTAATGGGTATCGCAGGCATAACTTAGATTTTCAATAGTCGATGCAGCATGAGTCATCGCCATTAAACTAATGCCCATGTGTGAATTTGAATGCATTGAGAGACCGATATCCCAACTCTTACAAATTTGCGCAAGCTCTTGAGTCGCTTTGAGCCCTCCCCAGTAGTGATGATCAGACAAGATAACTTGTACTGCATCTAGCTTTATCGCCTCAGGCACATCAAAAAATCCGATCACACACATATTTGTCGCCAGCGGGATATCAGTAACAGCGCTGATCTCTCCCATGGATTTTTTGCTCGGCACTGGGTCTTCTAGATATTGTAATAAACCATCATCAAATTGGCTTAATAATGCTTTAGTGGTCTCGACGGACCAACCACCATTGGGATCAATTCGTAGTGGGTGTTCAGGAAAAGCCTGACGAAGTGCTTTGAGAGCATCTATTTCCTGTTGTGGCTCAAAGACGCCAGCTTTGAGTTTAATTGATTTAAAACCGTACTCTTCAATCATACTCTTAGCTTGGGCGACTATGCCCTCTGGTGTCAGTGCCGCGCCCCATTTATCAACCCAGGGATCATCGGTAAATTTATGACTCTCATATTTATAAAATAAATAGGCGCTATAAGGGACTTCATCACGCACTTTTCCGCCAAGTAATTCATACACAGGTCGCTGAGTAATCTTACCCATGGCATCCAAGCAAGCGACTTCAAAAGCAGAAAAAATGCGCGGTACTGTAGTGACTCCCAATGTGCCTGGAGCTATTTCCAATCCTGAATTAGGGTCTGGCAAGGTGATAACAGAAGCTATTTTTTGCTTAATTTCATTTAGACAAAATACGTCCATGCCGATCAAGTGCTCAACCATGGCTCGCAGTTGACCAATCGTTTGTTCATCCCCGTAGCTCTCACCTAAACCGTAGTGCCCATCAACCGTTTTGATTTCAATAATAGTACGTAACGCCCAGGCCTCATGAATGCCATAGACATTGAGCAGCGGCGGATCTCTAAAGGCGATAGGGGTAATTTCAATTGATTCTATTATTGACATGTTTTCTCCTAAACAAAATACAACGTCTTAGACACAGCTAAGACTCTAATAGGTATTAATGATGATAGGGCAGTAGCCCTGATAGCGAGTGACAATATAAGCCACTCGAGCACAGCTACTATATTAATATATTAATATATTTCAAGTAATTTCAGTGTCATTTCTCAAATTTACTTATTAATAGAGGAATGAAAGCCTGAGTATTCCTAAGACATTCAAAACACTTAAAAAAAACATAATGGATAAGCCTACACAGCCTAATTAGTATATTATTGATTTTTAGTTATCAGAGTTAACGGATTCTCTATGTATTTTGAAATGCTCGATTTGTTTATGCTAACGATTATCTGTCTCATTGTTTATTATTGGGTAAGTGCCCAAAAAATCCGTGAGCTAGCACTTAAGGCTGCTCGAGAAGAATGCCTTAAACTCGATTTACAATTATTAGACGGCTCAGTGTCACTGAAGAAATTAAAACTTAAACGAGCTGACAGTGGTCATTTGGCACTATTAAGAGTGTATAACTTTGAATTTTCTGCCACTGGAGCGGAGCGGTACTCTGGAAATATAACGATGTTCGGCTTAAAAGTTGAACAAGTCCATTTACAACCCCACAGAATTGTTTAATAGAAGGGATTAACATGGAACGATTAACCATCTCGCTAGATTCGGACCTTGCTCAACAATTTGATGAGTATTTAAAGGCTCAGGGTTATAGCAATAGGTCCGAGGGCATGCGCGACCTTATTAGAGAAAAGTTAGAACAGCAAAGCATTCAAAAACAACAAGAAGAGCTAAAATCCGATGCGAACTGCATAGGTTCAATCACTTATATTTACGATCATCAAGAGCGAGAACTCGCCTCTAAACTGGCGAAAGTGCAACACGATCACCACAACATTGCTATCTCTAGCTTGCGCATTCCGCTGGATCACCATCACTGCATGGAAACAATCATGCTCAATGGCCAGACTAGTAAAGTCAGGGCTTTTTGTAATGAGATCATTGCCAAGCCTGGTATTCGCCACGGCAAAGCCTATTTAGTCCCTGTTGAAGTAAAACACTCCAAACACGAAGGCCAAGACCATATCCATAACACACCGCAAAATTAACCAGAATTGAGTATCATCTTTGTAACAATTAACCCCCTAATTAATATCTCGAAGTTGTTTCGCTATAAAAATGATAAAACAGAGTATGATTAATTGTAAAATTGTATGAACTAACATAATATTCATACAAATTAACTATTTGTCATAACTCATCTATGCCTATTTCTTTAACTTCTACTATTCAAGTAACGGCTCTTAAATCTTTTAAGATTTTAGCAGTGCTGTGCACAGTAGCACTCGCCAGTCCTAGTTACGCACACTTTGTTGAAATGATCCCAGACCGGGATTTTTTAAACAGTGATAATCAGCAGCCTGTCACATTCAAACTTCGTTTTACCCACCCTATGGCACAGGGCCCGATTATGCATATGCCAAAGCCTAACAAGCTATCGGTAAGTTATAACGGCCACACTACTGACCTATTGGATAGTTTACAGCTAATAGATACAGCCTCGGCTGCACAATGGGCATTTAACTACCAAGTAACAGAGCCTGCGGATCACATTTTTTATGTAGAGCCGCAACCTTATTGGGAAAAATCCGAAGGCAAAATGATCATCCACTATACCAAGGTCATTGTGGATGGTTACGCCGCTTTTGACGGCTGGGATAAAGCGATCAATGCTCCGGTAGAAATAGAGCCTTTAACGCGACCTTATGGTTTGTGGGTAGGTAATAGTTTTCAAGGTATCGTCAAAAAATCAGGTAAAGCGGTTCCTTTTGCCACGATTGAGGTTGAATGGCGCAATGACGGCTCAATCACACCTCCTAGTGCCGGCTACACCACACAAATCATCAAAGCGGACATCAACGGTAGATTCTCATACGTGATGCCAAAAGCTGGATGGTGGGGCTTTGCCGCACTGCTCGATGCTGATTATCAATTAAACTCTCCCAGCGGTCTTCAAGTTCCTGTAGAGCTTGGCGGACTAATCTGGATCAACGCTAAAGAGATGCAATAGGAGCCATATGGCACATATTCCAGAAGGTGTGGTAAGCACACCCATATTGATATTAGGCATCATTGGCGCAGGACTTGCGGTGAGTTATGGTCTTAAAAAGCTCGATAACGACAAAATCCCTCAAGCAGCGATGTTATCTGCGGTTTTTTTTATCGCCTCACTGATTACCTTCCCCGTGGGCCCAAGCTCTATCCATTTACTGTTTAACGGCTTAATGGGTTTGATGTTAGGCTGGGCTGCTGTACCTGCTATTTTTATCGCACTGGTTTTACAGCTGATGTTTTTTGGTTATGGCGGCCTATTAGTATTAGGGGTCAATACTTTTAATATGGCTTTTCCAGCCATTGTCATTGCTATATTCCTAAGGCCTTTTTTATTACAGCAACTGGCCCAAAACAGAATACCCTCCAGACGTTTTGCCATCACCATCGGTGCCGCAGCCGGCAGTATTGGTATTATTTTAACCACCCTACTACTGTCTGCATCCCTAGTATTTAGCGGTCAAGAATTTGCGCCTATGCTCAACGTAATACTGGCGACTAATGTCCCACTCATGATTATTGAAGCTGTTGTCACCGCCTTTATTGTCAGTTTTTTAGTCCGAACATCACCTTCTACTTTCAATGTTGTCACTAACTAATGCCAAAAGTCTTATTTGTCGTCATATTCAGTTTTTTTTGCACGCAGGTCAATGCGCACTTACTCAAAGTATTCGCCTATTCTCAGCCGGTTAACAGTGCTGATGATTTATTGGTTAAAGGCAAAGTGTATTTTGCAGGTGGCGAGCGGTTAGGCAGTGCGCCTATCGATATTTTGACCACGCAAGGCAATAGCATTAAACAGCTAATGACTGATAATCAAGGAAATTTCACCTTCACACTCCCCGTTGCTGATTACACTATCATAGTGAAGACCAACGATGGTCACAGAGCGACATGGGCGATTAAATCAGCAACAACCACTATCAAGCCCATCCTTAATATCCCTGCGCAAGATGAGCTGATCAGTCATCGACAAATGAGTGACATGTTTGCCCTGCAACTTGCCGCGCAAATAGCCCCATTGAGTGAGCAGATAAATGACTTACAAGATAAGGCAAAATATCAGGATATCATCGGTGCTATTGGCTATATCTTTGGTGCATTCGGCTTATTTACTTGGTTTAGGCAAAGAAAAACTTCCTAGTTTTCTTTGCAGGGATATAAGATTCAACCCTCTGCAAAGAACTTTCTGACCCCTTTGATCAACTGCAGATAATAATTTCAAACAGTGATTGGTGCTCTGTGTATTTTGTTACTAGACTTAACTACAACACCCAGGCCAATCTAACGGCCATTGATTAACTCCTTATTTTTCATCTACCTCCCACACACTTTTGCATAATTCAAACAACATAAAAGTCGTCTATATATTTTAAGACTAATTCTAATATATTCGTTTTTTAATTTAAGTACTCTATGCGCAGCCGCATATTGCCATTAATCAATTATTATATTTTAAGGATGAAATATGATTAAATTGTTACTTATAAGTCTACCTTTAGTGTTACTGCCAGCCTGTTCAAATATTCCTGAAAACCCAAATCTTTCAGGTAAAAACGAAAGTTTACTAAAAAAGTTTATACGCATTTCAAACATTGCACCTGAGCAGCACGAAAGGGTAACCAATTTTTTTGTAACCGCTAATCAGCCTGCCATTATTAAACACTCCATTACACTTAAAAAGCATAGTAGCCAAAGCGCCTATTTAGGCGAGCTATTGAATAATTTAAAGTTTGGTCAAGGTATGATGTCATGGCCAGCTGGCTCTTTATATTTAGGGACTTGGCATAACGATAAAAGAAATGGCCAAGGCACTTTTATCACCGCTAACGACATCAGTGATGGAGGTAATACTTATCAAGGTTACTGGGTCAATGATCAGCGCCAAGGGTTTGGTGAAATCACTTATCTAAACGGTGATGCTTATCAAGGTGAATTTGAACATGACAAGAAACATGGTCATGGTACATTTACCTGGGCTGTGGGAGAGTACCAGGGAGATTCTTATACAGGGGCTTTTGAAAATGACCTACGCTCCGGGGAAGGAACATATACTTGGGCTGATGGCAGTACTCACAAAGGCGTGTGGCTAAAAGGTGAACGTGAAGGCATCGCTTCAACAACCTGGGCCAATGGCCAAACTTATCAAGGCAACTATGAAGCCGACAAACGTACTGGTTACGGCATTAAAACCTGGCCTAACGGTTTGAGTTACAAAGGCATGTTCAAAGAAAACCTCGCCCACGGTGAGGGTATCAAATCCAATGCCAATGGAGCTACTTGCAAAGGTGTTTGGGAGTTTGATGTGCTAGTAGGCGAATGTATTCCCTTTTAAAGACTCCCGTTACTAGCGCGCTTTTAAGTACTCTTTTATCTCTCCTAATATTTCTGGGTTATCGATAGTCGCGGGTATTTGAAAAGTTTCAGCAGCGGCGATTTTGCGTAACACCGCGCGTAATATTTTACCCGATCGCGTCTTGGGTAATCGGTTGACCACAAATACTTCTTTAAAACACGCCACTGCGCCAATCTTCTGTCGCACTCGAGCAATCAAGGCTGTTTGTAAGTCAGCATTGGATATTTTACTTCCCGCTTTTAAAACTACCAATCCTATAGGTACTTGCCCTTTTAAAGCATCTGTAGCCCCAACCACAGCACATTCAGCAATTGCCTCATGACTTGATACAATCTCTTCCATCTCAGCGGTAGATAAGCGGTGCCCTGCTACATTGATAACGTCATCCGTACGCCCGGTAATATACACATAGCCTTGTTCATCTTTATAACCACCATCACCTGTTTTGTAGAACCCTGCGTATGTTGATAAATAGGCATTATGGTAGCGATTGGGCTGATTCCAAATGCCGGTGGATACACCAGGCGGCAAGGGTAGCTTTAAACAGATATTACCTACGCCTCCGGTACTGACCTCCTGCCCATCTTCATCCAAGATCCGCAAATCATAGCCAGGTGTGCAATTATTGGTAGAGCCCACTCTTGTCGGTCTTGGATTGTTTAAGCCCATCATCGGAGCGGTAATGGGCCATCCAGTTTCAGTCTGCCACCAATGATCTAGTACCGGTACCTTAAGGAGATCGGCGATCCAATGATAAGTTGAAGAATCTAAGCGCTCACCGGCAACAAATACCCAACGCAGACTGCTTGTATCATAGTGACTCGCACAAGCTCCCTGAGGGTCATCGCCGCGGATTGCTCTAAAGGCTGTCGGTGCACATAACATTGAACTGACCTTATAGTCAGATATAACACGCCAAAAGGCTCCTGCATTGGGGGTTTTTATCGGCTTTCCTTCATAAAGCACACTACTTGCCCCGCAAATGAGAGGCCCATACACGATAAAAGAGTGACCAACTACCCAACCTATATCAGAGGCTGCCCACCATACATCTTTAGCGGATAAGCCGTATATATCATTGAAAGCTAGCTTTAAGGCGACCGCATGTCCGCCATTATCACGCACAACTCCTTTCGGTTTCCCTGTGGTACCTGAGGTATAGAGGATATAGAGCGGATCATTACTCTTTAAAATTTCACATGGCGCCGCTTCAGCCCCAATTATAAAATCCATCCAATCAATATCAGAGGCTCTAGAGCACTGCGCAGTTAATGTTTCTCTTTGGTAGACCACAGTGGTCGCGGGTTTATGAGTGGCTTGCTTAATTGCCTCATCCACTAAAGGTTTATAGGCAATGATTTTGTCGACTTCAATGCCACAAGAGGCTGTAATGACCATTTTGGCCTGTATATCATCAATGCGAACGGCCAGTTCACTAGCGGCAAATCCACCAAACACCACGCTGTGAATAGCCCCTATTCTGGCACAGGCAAGCATTGCGATTGGCGCTTGTAATATCATTGGCATATAGATGATGACTGTATCACCTTTGCAAATTCCTGCTCTTTTCATCGCTCCAGCAAAGACACTTACCTGCGCCAGCAACTGCGCATAACTTAGCTGTTGTTTAACGCCGGTCACTGGTGAGTCATAATAAAAGGCAACAGTATCACCCCTTCCCTGCTCCACGTGATAATCAAGGGCCAAGTAACAGGTATTTAACAACCCATCTTCAAACCAATTATATTGTGTGTCACTGGTATTCGTTAACCCAGTGCTCGGTGGCACGTACCAATTGATAGCCTGAGATCTTTCTAGCCAATACCTGCTCGGATTATTGATCGAGTTGTCGTATTGATTGGCATATTCCATAAAAACTCCATTTTTTATATTTATAATAGTGGTTAGATTAAAACGCTGACCGAGCAAACTGTCGACATTCTTTTGTAAATTGTTCAACAACTTGTCATAAATGCCATTTTATTACGACTATTGTCGACAATAAATAGTCCTTTAGTATTAAACAAATTGTGACTTACTGTCACAATGTAGTAACGCACTTCCAATGCTGACCTAAGCGTCTGCCCTAAGCCTCTTAATACAATACTTTTATAGTTGGCGAAAATTCATTGGCGATAACATTAGCCGTTGCAAATAATGCTGGAGATTGTACTCTGCATTGATAAAATCTATAATTTCACTTTTTCCGTCACCCCCTAATCCAGCTTTGTACTTACGAGATAACAATGTCTTTTAGAAACATAGATAAAGAACAGTATGGCCGCCGTTTGAAAGTCGCTTTTTTTTCCATTTGCCTATACATGTTAACGGTATCTTTGGCTACCTCCTCTATTCTCATCTATTTTTTCGGCGTTGAAGGCGAAAATTTTTGGCTGAATGTGGCGGGAATAATAGTGGCAGCTAGTGGTCTATTGTTAATTTATAAAAGAGTAAAAAGCCATTATTACTTACAAGATATTATTTATGTCAGAGGGATAAAAGCGCAGCTGAATTATATCTATCGCAAATTAAACAAGCTGAAAGTCGCCGCAGAAAAGGGAGATGAAACAGCCATGGCGGTATTAGATTACAGTTATAAAGCTTCTATGTATGTCTATAAACTGGATGATAATACCTTAACGATGGAAGAGTTAAATGCAGCTCAAAAAGAGCTGCAACAGTGGATGGAGCAATATCAGGTTCTTTCGCTGACCGGCTACCAACAAGAATTACTCGCTAACTATTAAACAATAGCTAGGTTTGGAGTCTGCCTGGCTTAGAGGCTCTATCACGCCTCTTTAGCCATAACTATTTTCACGTGGAATCTATATAAATCAGCATTTGGAATAGAGACACGCTCCCCTGTTGGAAGCTCAATAAAGGTGCTCAAAGTACTGATTTCCACGACACGACCTTTTACATTTTCTTGCTCCGACTTAAGCTCAATAACCGTCCCGACACTAAACGACTCGCGTGCATAATTACCAAATAATATATTTTTAGCCACATCTCTGGCTCCAAAACCAACCGCCATCGCTATTGCAAACAAAATAGCACCTATCAGTAACATCATAATGGTGTGTAACAATTTTGTATTAAAACTTAGCTGCTCTAGTGCCATCAACACGATAGAGGCGACAATAACCGCGTAAATAGCATTGGCAATGGTTTTACTGGAGTTTACATTTTCGAAAATACTGCTGTTGTTGATAGTGTCTTTAATAAATTTAGCAAACATGGTGCCCAGCACCAATGTGACTATGGCAATCAGTAATTTTGGTAGAAAACCAACCACAGATTTAATTAATAAAACCAAATCATTAAAGCCAAGCGTATCTGCTGCGGGGATCATAAACATAAATAGAACCAACCAAAACAATACCTTACCTGCAATATCTGAAGGTTGTTGTTTAATTCCCGCACTATCCATTACACTCAGTACACCGGCATTAGAACTCATATGATCTAATCCAATCTTTTTTAACATGGTCAGCGTTATTTTTCTAATTGACCATGCGCACAGCCAACCAATCAGCAGAATAATGATCGAACCGACAATATTTGGCAGCACACTAATTATATTCAACCACTGATTGGTCAGATTCTCGACAATCATTAAGTGTAATTTTTCAGTATCTATTAACTCTACTATATTATTCATTTTTTTCTCCGCTCTCTAATCTTTTACCAGGACCTACTGCTAGTACGCACATAGTCTGAGTTAATTTGACCACAAACTGGATTAAATCAACCAGTGATGTCTCGTGAAATACTCTTAACAAAATACCGTAAAGGCGTTGCTCTGGTATTGTTTCAGGCACCTTACATTTGGCAAATAATCCATGTATCTGAGTTTCAATTTTTTCAATTTCACTACTGTCTTTTTCAGCCATTACTCATCTCTTTTTAGCATAAAATAAATGCCATTTAGATTGATCCAAAAAGATTCACTGCTCTGCATATGAAAAATTTGAGTGAACAAGTTGGTCAATTTATTAGCATGTCTTTACAAACATAATTTCTGGTATAACTGCTTAAATTTATCCAGCGCCCGATAAAAATTCATCTTGGTAGCACTGAGTTTTTTATCGATAATTTCTGAGATATCTTTCAGCGCTAAATCATTGTTAAACCTTAGCAATATTAAATCTCTATCCGATTTTTGCAGTGCATTTATTACTTCATGAACACAGACGTTATCATCCTCTTTCGCTACACACTGTGCGGTTTCATTGTTTTGATCATCGGCAACATCATCAAAGTTTTCCAACTGACTAAAACGTTCCTTATCGCGGCGAAGTTTGTGCAGCAAACTATTACAGTGATTAATGGTGATTCGATATAGCCAGGTTTTAAACTCTGCGCGGAACTCAAATTTAGGCAGTGCATGAAAAATTTTTAAAAACACATCTTGCGCTGCATCCTCTGCGAGTTCTCTCACCGACAAATATCGATAACACAGCGAAAAAACATAGGATTCATAACGTTTTACCAACTCTGTATAGGCACTCGTAATATAGGGAAGCTGCTCGATACTCAATAGCACCAACTCCCTTTCATCTTTGTCGTTTAAAATATCTGATCTCCTTTAAATACTTGCTTGACCAAAAAAACCGACTCAGCACTAGTTAGTTCCCATCCAGAAACAGATGTCTACTGCGAAAGCCCCACTAGCTCGATCTGCTCACTACTAGATGTAGTTATTTGGAGTGACCAAACGCCCACATCTAGTATCGTGCATCTCAAGCAATTGGGTCTCCCTCGCTACGACCCCGTTTCTGGATGAGAACTAGTTAGAGTCAATACATTGCCAAAAAGTCACAAAGCTTAACAAAAAATAAATATTTATATAATAATTTGTGACTATTGAATCTCTCATCCTGTCTTAACTTGTGTGTCATGCATTTAGACGCATCTTTTTAATATGAAATATGTAGGCCAAATTACATATTTCCAACATTTAAGGTCATACCGTATGAAATTTAGCCAACAAATTACTATCCAGCCAGTTAAGAACAGCTTTTCGATAAGAAATAGCCAACGATTCCTTCCATTGCTGTTGTGCGCCAGTATCTCTAGTGTCTTTGCACAAGACATTACGCTCTATGATTATCAGCAGGCCACTTCCGCTATTGATGAAGCATATTTCACAGGTAGCTTCTCTTCTGAGAAAAACCGAGGGGACCAGCAAAGCGCTTACAACTTAAATTTAGGAGCTAATTTGGAAAAAGTTTTTAGCTCCCCTGACAGAGATACTACCTTTAAAGCAGATATATTGACTGACATAAGCCGCGGCAGTGACAGCGACGACAGCACCGTAAAGCGCTATAAGGCGAAAACAAGTCTTAGCGTTGATAATTACTTTGAACCTAATAGCAAGAGCTGGTTTTGGTATGCCAAAGGATCTATAGCAGCTGATGATACCTTTAGTGACCTGCAAACTACTCTATCTGCAGGTGTTGGTTATGGACGCGTGGTTAATGTCACCGGTATGGCTAAAGCTATCCGCTTAATAGAAGAGCTGCTTAAACGTGGCGCTATAGATCGTGCGCCAAATAAACAAGCTTACCAGCAAATAGCCGCTATTATTGATAACGAAAAAAGCTACCAATCTGAACATGGATCACGCAGCAAGTTTTATCAGCAGCACTGGATAGGTGCTATCGAGCAAGTATTGATTTCACAAGGCATCGTTAAAGGTGCCCTATCTGCCAATGGTGTATTAGCGATGCGCGATGTGCTGATTGATGAGAAAATATCAGTGCGCAAATATGGCTGGAAAGTACGTGCAGGACTGGCCTATGTCGGCCGTAATTTTGAGGGCATAAAAAACAAACCTGCTCTTGAGTTGGCCGCTGAATATCACTTACCTATCAATAATAGAACCCAGTTTTCAAATGAAGCCACACTCACCAGCATATTAGACAGTGATAAAGACTCATACACCTTCAACAATGACATGTCATTGACCTTTGAGATCGATGACCGCTTAGACTGGATCAATACCTGGGGATTAAATGTAAACCGCAGCGCTGCAGATGGCGATAAAGTATTTACTCAATCGCTAACCTCTACCTTGGCTTACGAAGTGGATAACAACTTAGATTTAACCGTTTCGGCTGGCATTAATCATAGTTCAGGAAATTATCATACTAGTGGAGGTGATGTCCTTGATGGTACTGATCGAAAATTTAATGTCGGTGTGAGATACCGTCTAAGATAACTATCACCTGAATCTGTGGCTTCAGAGAGGATGCAGAACGTATGCTAAGCGCCGCTTGGAAGCCACTGATTCACATATAAGCTAATCTTTCAATTAGCTAACTCTAAACAGACGTATTTAAGCACGCGCTTAGAGTTCATATTATAACGCACGGAGAGCGCTATGCATTTATCAAAAAAATTAACAGCTGAATTTATCGGCACGTTTTGGCTCGTCTTAGGGGGTTGTGGCAGTGCCGTGTTGGCGGCTGCATTTCCCGAGGTAGGCATCGGGCTTTTAGGAGTATCTCTCGCCTTTGGATTAACGGTGTTAACCATGGCTTATGCTATCGGTCACATTTCTGGATGTCACCTCAATCCCGCCGTTTCGTTAGGCTTATTTCTGGCCGGCCGCTTTAATAAAGCAGAGCTACTCCCCTATATGCTGGCGCAAGTTCTCGGTGGCATCTTGGGGGCAGCTGTACTCTACCTTATCGCCAGTGGTCAGCCTGAATTTACAGCATCCTCAGGATTTGCCGCAAATGGCTACGCAGAGCACAGCCCTGGTGGTTACAGCTTAACCGCAGCCCTGGTCTGCGAAATAGTGATGACTTTCATGTTCCTGTTTATCATTTTAGGGGCAACAGACAAACGTGCACCCGCAGGTTTTGCACCTATTGCTATTGGTCTTGGGTTGACCTTAATTCATCTTATTAGTATTCCGGTGACTAATACTTCAGTCAACCCTGCTAGAAGTACCGCTGTAGCATTGTTCACTGAAAATTGGGCGATAAGTCAACTTTGGTTATTTTGGCTAGCACCCTTAGTAGGCGCGGCAATTGCTGCGGTTGTTTATAAATGGATGGAATCTCCAGATACTGATATGGATACGGCGCCAACACCTGAAACCTAAATTCCCATAGAGTTATGTCTAGCGAATAAAAACCTAATGGGATAAATTTCTTGGCCTTTTTCGACCATAACCTGCTTTTGTCGAAAGAGGGTAAGGAATATAAATCACCTCAAAGATATCCAGTCTGTAAGCTTGTCGTTAGACATAAACACCATTTAGCTCACCTTTTTTGCATCGTAATAGTGATACTCGTAAATCCGCAGCCTCCCTAAATCTCCTGCTAATTAAGGGACTTACCTATATTAATATTCTGTAGATAGCTTATCCTATGGGACTAATATTTTATATCCCTGTTATTTAACATCAATGGTTATCAATCGGCCCCTCCTTTTACTAACACATTAATTCAGCATCAGTTTTATAGGTTAAACAATGTCAAATAATTCAATTAGAATTGTAGAGGTAAGCCCCAGGGATGGACTGCAAAACGAGCACACACTGATAAGCTCACAAATCAAAGTTGAGCTCATTACACGCTTGAGTGATGCGGGTTTAAAACATATTGAGGCGGCTAGTTTTGTATCCCCGCGAGCGGTTCCACAAATGGCCGACTCCCATCAGGTGATGCAGTTACTACCAAGGCAAAAAGATGTCATATATTCAGCCCTTATCCCCAATATTAAAGGCTTAAATGCCGCCCTAGATGCAGGTGTTACAGAAGTGGCGATCTTTACCGCTGCCTCTGAGTTATTTAATCAAAAGAACATTAACTGCTCAATCGCAGATAGCTTTGCACGCTTTAAAGACATACTTGAGATTTGCCAGGAAAAAAACATTCGTGTTAGAGGTTACATATCCACTGTTTTTAACTGTCCCTATCAAGGTGAGATTTCACCGGCGCAAGTCACTTACGTTAGCCGCCAACTTATCGACATGGGATGTTATGAAATATCGCTAGGTGACACTATTGGTACAGGTACTGCCAATAAGGTCACTAGATTATTACAACAAATGCGCCAAGAAATGCCTATCGAACAAATAGCAGTGCATTTTCATGATACTTATGGCCAAGCGTTAACCAATATTTACGCCGCTCTAGAGCAGGGAATTAAAGTGATGGACAGTTCGGTAGCAGGTTTGGGGGGGTGCCCCTATGCGAAAGGATCTAGCGGCAACGTAGCCACTGAAGATGTCGTGTATCTTCTCAATGGACTCGGTCTAGAATCGGGTATAGACCTTACGAAATTAGTGGGTGTCGGGCATTGGATCAGTGGTCAACTACGCCGTAAAAACACTTCAAAAACAGGCCTGGCGATGAACTTACGTCGCTAGGACCCACCCATTAACACCTTAGCTTATCAGCATGTTGACTCTTATTAAATCGACAATAACTTCTTAAATATGACCGCCCTCTTTTTGCTTTAATTGTAATTGTAGACGCGCCTTTTTTATTTCTAAAAGTAATTCACTGTTCTCAAAATAATGTATTTCGAAATTTTCAAGCTCACCATCGGTCATAGTACGCGATAGATATTTTACGATTAATTCATCTAAAACTTTTTTTTCTTCAGCCATTGCATCTCACCAAATCACAGTCACTAAATCTGTTTCTTAGTATGAGATTACTGATAACAAATAGAGTTTTCTCTCACTGTTTTGAACAACAATTAAGCAATGAATTATAGTGGGTTTTAATATCAAATAGAAGTAGTAATAATGGAGCAATCGAGGAGAGAGGATGCTATTTCCAGGGTTTTATTGACGATTAAAGCCCTGAAAACTCAATGCTTTAGATAAATAACTCGATGTAGAACATGCAAAGCAATAAGGATAAAAGCCGCTGTCATTTTATTGCTCTACTAAAACTCTAAAGCGTTTACGGGCTCTGGAAACGACACGATCAAAGGCATTTACTGTCAGCTCCATCGCCTGACAAACTTGTGGCTTATCTTGTTCCCAAACATAAAAACGGGTCAAAATTTCTCGGTCTCTAGGGGTCGATAATTTCTCTAATAAACCTTTAATAAAAACGCTTTGCTCTTGTAGGAAAACAACTTGTAGCTGTTCTTTTTGCGTGCCAATTGCCTGTTCAACAATCTCGGTATTAGGCTGAGTACCACGTCGCATCTCTTTCCTAAAGTGTGCAATAACAATATTTTTAGCCGTGCCATGGATAAAATAACTTAATTTTTGCGGCTCTTTAATACCCACTCCGCGCAATCTTTCGATGATAATACGCAAGGTGTCTTGCAATAAGTCTTCAGCAAGGTAGGTATCTTGTGTTCTGTATTTTAACATTTCCAACAACGATCGCTGATACTTCTTCACCAAAATGGTTTCTGCAGCTCTATCGCCTCTACCTATTCGTTCTACAATCTCACTACAACTGAGTATATCTCCTGCATCGTTTGTCATCTTAACCACCTTGTTAGACTGTATAAAATCTAGCCGGTAGATTGAATGCACCTTATCTACCTTAAAATTTTATCCCCACAAAATAAAATCTTGTAGAGGAAAACGTTGAATACCAATGCCGATGATTGCTAACGATTATTAATTAATACCTTAATAAGAAATTTTAAACAAGCGTATCATTCTTATGATTTCTGCCATTTTGTACGTTTAAAATTATTTGTAAATTCGTTTTAAACGCAGGAAAACTATAAATCCCCCTAAGGTGTTGATTGATTATCAAACTAAGTAAATACTAAAACGCAGTTACCGCTAGTAGCGCTGTTACCTGCCACTTTATTTTTTGTGGAATATTGCATAGAAAAAATTCTTATTTTTTACTTGTCCTCAGCCTGCATCGATACCGTTACCTTATTGAGACGTTTAAGAATCATTGTTACTGATAGCTGTAAGAAACAGTTTCATAACATTTTTTTATTTTAATGCCACATTTGATCTGTTCACTACCGGGCTGCTTGAAACATTAGAATTTGCGTAAACAACACCAATAAAAATAGCCAACATGGCAAAAACAGTATTGATATCTAACTGTTCTGATAATAGAAAAAACGCTAGGACAGAGACTAAAACCGGCGTAATTGCTCCCCAACAAGCAGAGAGTTCTGCCCCTAAAGATTGGATGGCATGGCCGTAGGTAATGACCGAAATTAATCCGCAAAAAATACCCATTATTAATAGTTGTCCCGCGATATGCTCAAGTGGCACACTGGCTAGATTTGAGGTAAATATAGGTGTTGGTAATCCTAGCAACAGTACCACTGCCGCAGTCACATTTAGCACTGTAGCTACTTCTATTCCCGATAAGCCAGAGACTTTAACGCTAATGGTGTAAACCGCCCAACAGGCAGCCGCAAGCAAATACAACAGCGGCCCCACTATCAATTGTTCAGTGTTGGAACTTAGCTCACTTTGAAGCAACACAGCGACTCCGGCTAGCACGACACTCAATCCAATGATACGACTCTTATGTAATCGCTGCGAGTAACAAAGCACTGCAATCATAGTGACAAAAACAGGTGCAACCCCAGGAATTAACAAACTACCTACTACTGCTTGCACTTCTGAGGACGCGATCACTGATAAGAGATAAAAAGGCAGACCAGCACCTGCGGCAATACCCAGTAAATAGCGTTTTTTAACCGCCATAATTTTGCATCTTGCCTTAACTAATACCGGTAATAACAATAATGCAGGCAGCATAAATCTTAACAAAGCCATGTCATAACTGGTTAATTGTGATTGAGCACCGGTACGTAGAGCAACAAAATAAAAGGCCCAAATTAAAATAGTGACTATTAAACAAACAAAACCTGAATTCATTTTAACCATACTGTTTTTCAATTTAGCGATCATCGACAAAGCTCTCCAGCTATCATTATTTTGCAAGTATTATGCAGAACATTCACTGTGATTAATTACCTTTTATAGGCTATGTTTATATGTTTTTTAGTGCATAATAGTAATTTAAAGGTATTTATTGGTGGAAACAGCCATGGACAAGACAGATAAACATATTTTAGAATTACTGCAAAAGGATGGCCGCCTAACCACTGCTGAAATTGCAGAGCGCGTCAATCTATCGCCCTCCCCTTGTGCCAGACGAATAAAGCGCTTAGAACAAGAAAAAATTATTGTGGGCTATCAGGCGAAGGTATCCAGACAAAGTGTCGATTTGGGCATGACCGTTTTTGTACACGTCAATTTAAATAGCCATCAAGAGAGAGATCTTGAGCATTTCGAGCAGATTATTAGCACCGTACCGCAAGTGATTAATGGTCATGTTGTTTCAGGTCAACACGACTATTTATTAGAAGTTGTCTGTAGCGATCTCATCGCCTATGAGAGCTTTATGCGCCAGTTGCGTATTATACCGATGGTGAAAGATATCAATTCTAATTTTGCCATCCGTACTTTTAAAGAGCAAACTGCGCTGCCTATTCAGCAGTAAACTTTGGCCTAAATAGAAAAAACCGCCAATAGGCGGTTTAAGAGTTGGCTAGTGTTAGCCTATGGATAAAACCAAAGAGCACTAATGTATAGTGTGTTTAGATGGATTCTCTAGATATCTATTACATCAAAAGGCACTAGCGTATCGACATCTAGTTCGTAATCAATACCTTCAATGCCAAAACCGAACAGCTTCAGGAACTCTGTTTTGTAATAAGCGTAATCCGTGGTTTCAAACACATTGTCGTCGGATACTTGCTCCCAGATAGCTTTACAGCGCGCCTGAATATCACCGCGTAATTCCAAATCATCCATACGATAGCGATTAGCTTCATCGTACTGTACTTCATCACTGCACAAAGCGGTGCGAAATAAACGATCAATTTGCTCGATGCATCCCTCGTGCACATTGCTCTCTTTCATCACTTTAAACACCATTGATAAGTACAATGGCATTACCGGGATTGCAGAGCTCGCTTGAGTAACCACAGATTTAAGAACCGCGACATTCGCCTGACCACCAATCGCCTGCAATTTTGTATTGAGTAGCGCAGCGGTTTCATCGACGTGTTGCTTAGCGCGACCAATAGTACCGTGCCAGTATATAGGCCAAGTAATATCTGAACCCATGTAGCTGTATGCGGTAGTCTTACAGCCCTGTGCCAAGACACCTGCATCGCTCAGTGCATCAATCCACAACTGCCAATCAGCACCGCCCATTACCGTGATAGTATCGGCAATTTCTTGCTCTGAAGCTGGCTCAACTTCTGCATCAAACAAAGTATCTTTGTTGGTGTTGAGTGCGGTCGACTTATAAGGTGCATCAATCGGCTTTAACGTTGAGCGTACCAATTCACCAGTATCAGGTAACTTGCGTACTGGGGAGGCCAATGAATAAATCACTAGGTCGATCTGTCCCAAATCTTCTTTAATCAACGCGATGGTTTTTTCTTTTGCGGCATGACTAAAAGCATCGCCATTTAAGCTTTTTGCATATAAACCCACAGCTTCAGCCTCGGCAGTAAACGCCGCGCTATTATGCCAACCGGCAGTGCCTGGCTTTTTCTCTGTAGCAGGTTTCTCAAAGAACACCCCAATCGTGGCTGCGCCTGAGCCAAAAGCAGCGGTAATACGTGATGACATACCGTAGCCACTAGAGGCGCCGATAATTAAAACTCGCTTTGGTCCATCTTTTATCTGACCATTATTTTTAACATAGGCAATTTGCTCACGAACATTGGCTAAACAGCCCACTGGATGTGTAGTAGTGCAGATAAAGCCACGAATTTTTGGTTTAATAATCATACTTATGCGCTTCTCTTAATTAATTCAACTGCGCTTAAGATACCTTATTTTACGTCACTTTCAAATTGCTATTGGCCTGTTGGTGTACATCGCAGCGACCTTTCCCAGTACAGCGTATAAAATGGCAGCTATTTAATGAAAATGACCATTGCAGATTGGCTCTCAATCAC
The DNA here is from genome assembly GCA_013215375.1 of Oceanospirillaceae bacterium. GTDB lineage: Bacteria > Pseudomonadota > Gammaproteobacteria > Pseudomonadales > Balneatricaceae > Rs1. The sequence continues at coordinate 62,113 of JABSRB010000013.1, forward strand.
CAACTGTTACAATGCAGCCAATAATTAAGTAATTCTGGAGATTAAATTGTCGGATAACCACGGTTTCTATTTAGAAGATTTGTCCCTTGAAATGTCTGCTTGTATGGAAAAAACCATTACAGCAGAAGATGTTGAGGATTTTGCGCGGCTATCAGGAGATAACAATCCTATTCACCTAGATGAGCAATACGCTAAGTCCACTAGCTTTGGTGCGCGTATTGTGCACGGCATGTTCAGCGCCGCACTGATTTCAGCCGTAGCAGGCACTAAACTGCCAGGGCCAGGTGGCATTTACCTGTCGCAGAGTTTGAAATTTCGCAAACCTATCTTCATTGATCAAACAGCAGTAGCGACATTGACCATCATTGACATCAATACCCGCCGTGGTCGTGTCACCATGAATACCGACGTGCATGTCGATGGGAAATTGGTAGTTTCTGGTGAGGCCGTTTACATGGTCGACAAACGCCCTACTGTTTGATGTTTTCGACAGAGTAATTTTTTATACAAGCAGTTAGAGAAAACAACCTGACTGCTTTTTATTGATGCGAAACCGCTACTTTATCTGTCTTACAACAAGCTTTTTACCACTCTCTTTATTCAAGCAATATGGATGGTATTTTATTTAGCAGCACTTCGAAAATCTCTTATATATGTACCCGCTCAAGTCAGGCTACTCGCTAGTGTTAGTCGAATAATAAGCAAATAATCATTTAGCAAATAACTCTTTCTCGATATCGTGAAAGCCTTTGAACTCTAGCGCGTTCCCGGATGGATCGGCAAAGAACATGGTGCCCTGTTCACCTACTTCTCCGGCAAAACGTACGTAAGGTTCAATAATGAAATCATCGATAAAATCTTTAGCCTGCTCTGCAAATTCCTGCCAATCACCAAAACCCATTATGACCCCAAAATGTGGCACAGGCACACCATGCCCATCTACACCGTTGTAAATACTCGGTACTTTGCCTGTTGCACCTAGATCCGGGTTTAGATGGGTGACAAGTTGATGCCCAAACATATTAAAATCTATCCATTGCTCGGCGCTTCGCCCTTCGGGAAAACCTAACTTATTACCATAAAAATCACGCGCCTCTGTGATATCGCGAACTTGGACTGCCAAGTGAAAAGGGGTCAATTTCATCGTATATTCTCCATTTTTGTGCCGATTAATTTTGTCACATCTGCTCGCCAGTAACAGCCTAGCAACGATTCCAATCATCTAATAATTCGCATAACTGTGTTCCGCTATATAGCTTTGGATAAACACAGTTAATCAACGGTATATCGTTCAGTCTAGTCGTTTACTGGAGTATAGAAACTTTCTTCGTTTAACAAATATTCTTCAATCCCCTACCAACTACAAGAGCCATTTACGGGACAGGCACGTTTTAAATCACTAAGGTTAATTTTGGGGGGATGTGCACCAAACCCCTATAGCCGCACTAATCCTTATGTCTAATACTGTGAAGTATTGGACATAAGGATATTTCGGTTGTGTTACTTATTAAAAATGTGGGCTCTTCAAAAACTCCAATATTTTTTAAGATTGCAGTCAGAGTGAAACCATGAAATATTAAGACTGACCACAAATAGTTTTTAGACTAGCTAAAAAAGCAGAGTCGTAACTACTTTAACTCCCATTTAACGACAACACACACACTAAATTCTGCCATGTAAATCGTTCCATTATTTTACGTGGCTATGTCTGGACGTGACACTAAGAGGATATTTTAACGCCTTAGCAACGGCGGATTTGTAGCTACGGAGAAGCCGGCCTCAAAAGAGAGAATTGGCTGAACTTGTTAGGATATTTAATATTTCTCATGTGTGGATGCTTGCCCCTCTTTATATTCGCAGCCCGGACATAGCTCAGCTTCTTCATCATACTCACATGCTGAGAAAACGTATGGTGCTTGGCACCACTTGCAGTCCAGCACCCCTTCTTTGTGGCCACAAACCAAGCATTCCTCTTTATCTATATCAAAAGAATCATTGTGACAGGATGAGCACTCAATTGTTGGGATTTCATTGCTATCTATTTTTACCTGAACAGTACTCTTAATAGATTCGTAAAATTCTTTATATTCATACAAAACCCACCATTTTCCACCCTTGAAACACAGAGCATTCCATTCAAGCTCTAGCTGTTCTTCTGCAAACCTTAATATGAATGATAAAACTTGGCCAACTAGAACTTTAGCCTCATGGTTTTCCAATGAAAACTCAAAATGCTCAATTTCATTTCTTTTTTCTCTTGCCGCTTTAACTGCATTTTTATCAGCTTCAGAAAAGCTTAAATCCCCAATTTTTTCTAGCCTCTTGAAGGCTTTTTCTGCCCCGACAGTAAATGCGTTATTTGATGGAAATTTGTCAATGTCATTAAAGACAAAAGCAGGATGAATTCTCCGTAGTTTTTCCTTAAATAGTAGCTCTACTACATGGGCCAAATCCACTATAACCCGCTTCCAGTCGCCGGTAGTGTTTCTACTCACAGGACCAAGATGCTCTATTGCATGACTAAGTGAATCTTTAGCATTTTCGACCAAATTAAAATTATGCATGAGGTACCTAAAGCCATTTTAAGCGGCTAATTACGGTTGGCTAAAATTGACACAAATCGGACATTTGAAATCAGGAGTAAGCACCTGTTTAAAAGAACATAATTGTGTAGGTGAGCGCAACAGCCAATGATTTTTGTTCCTTTAAAGCGCTTGTTAGAGTTGGCTAGACAAGAGCCCCACTGCAACAAACCCCATAATTATTGGCAATCCAAGCTCCAATACCAACCACCGTAAGTTTTGAGTTTTAAGAAATAGTTTAAATCTTGAGTCATAACGCTCCAATGAAACTGGAATTCGTTGTGAACCAATCGTTTTAGCTGCAGTATCAACACTTCTCTGCAACTTCTGAACGCCATCACTTAAGCGAGCGATGGAATTACATGAATTCGTGATGTTCATTGGATGCTCCCCATTATCAGACAAGCCTTTACGAACTTCTTTTTCCAATGTTTCTAGTTTAGATTCAAGCTCAACTAATGGTTGGGATAATGAACCTATAGATGATGCTTCTGTGTGCCACCATTGATACAAACTTGACTGTCTTGGATCACTAGGATAATCACCATATTGTGAAGATAACCTTGCAGTGGTTATAAAAGCTAGTTTCGTTCCACTAACCCGTAAACTCCACTCTTGAAACGCATCAATACTCACCCAAAGAAAGTGAATTAACATATAGGCATTAATAATAAATAACCCCAGAAATAGGGACTTAATATCTAGGTTCTTAAATTTTAAACCGAGGATACTAGATGAGGAATCTAACTCTAGACCACCTAGAGTTAGAGCGGCAGTTGCAATGCTAATCAACAGCACATTATTTCTTAATCTTCTGGCATAACCGCTCAACTCCGCCATGACTGGTTCACCAAGAGCCTTCTGGACTTTCTCTATTTCAGTTGCCAATTTATTTCCTCAAAAATTCAAACGTCAACCACAACAGCGTAGTAAATTTGGAAGTTTTTGTGCTTCTTTATGTACAAAAGGTGACGCTCTTTTAGAGTCTGATTGATGGTTATTGTTATACATTTAGTTTTTCAAAGTTATCTGCATTTTTTAATGCTTTCAATAGCTTGTTTCCATCAGAGGCCAAAGAAATGGTCGGCATATTATATACCGTTTTAGTACCAACATAATGAAATTCGAAATAATTTATATAATCACGGAGTAAATTTAATGCTCCTTCAATATCCTCAAAAGATATACCTGGACAGGGTTCTTTTGCCACCCCCAAGCTATGACTAAGATCTGCATGTGCCACCAGTTTATTTCTAGCCGTCCTAAAATTTTTACATGCTCCCTTTAAATAAGTAAATCTTAATTTCAATCCCTGCGCTATATCAATTTCTGTATTATCACTTGCATAGACCGTAAGCTGACTAAGACAAAGATTTTCAAAATTCCCCTGTTTCTGCCGATCAGTCAACTTGCTGAAATTTAAAATTATTTCATTAATAGTTTGAGTTTGTAGCATGTGAAATATATTTGAACCGTGGCGGTTCAATAACTCAATATTTTCAGCTATAGGTGAAAATATTTGTTTGTATAAAATCCATTTTACATGAATGGTATGTATTTCTTGTTTTAGTTTCTCATATATTTCTGAAGTACGATCGTCCATGCATGGCTCCATATTGTATAACGTTTGAGAATGCGCTGGCACATTTAAATGAAAGTGATATTTACTAAAATTAGGCTGACACGATAATTTAAAAGTACTTTTTATATTGAAATTTGTAGCCCTCTAGGCGCCTCGCTTTGTCAAAATCGACTTAACAATATCGCCTAACAAAAATAGTTTAAACCACTGATATTTAACTATCTTAGCAGAAAACAATGCTAATTTAACGACAACAGTGGATTGGCGTCAAGCGTCTCAGAAACCGACAGTGTCAAGCGTAAATAAAGATTGGGTAAAGCAGCAGGAAAGGGAGTGATTATTGCTTCGTTAGATGGCACAGAGTGTTTGCCTAACCCATCCAATGGCCGCTTTTGACCCATTTCAGCCATAGGTTAATATGGCATAAAATGACACGAAGCGGCCATTCCAAAGCTCCTATTAGTTTGTGGTCCATAGAATATATTTGCTAAGAAAAAATCATCCAGCTCAAGGCAAAGCCAATTAAAAAATAAAGAGCTCTAGTTATCGTTAAGTTCAGATTATGTCCATCTGACGAATTTTTCATAAGTTTTTTACACTGTTTTTTTTGATCTAGCAGTGCGTTATCAATATCACTCTGTGAATATTTAGCTCTGTTATTATAGATCCACTCTAGATCTGTATTATGTTCCTCTATATCAGTAACATGGCAACCAAACACGTCCTCAATCAATTCATGATAATGAACACTTATGTATGCAATATCCTCTATATCCCTAACAGAAGAATCTGTTCTTTCGATACTATATTCGTTATCTGCATTTTTATTATATTCAATGATGCAATCAAACATAGGCTTATGGTAATCAGTACCTGATATTATTGCAGGGTTAAAAATAGCTCTTTCTAGGAACTCTAAACCATCTTTTGCAAAGCCATCATATATTCGCTGAGTATGGGCTATAGGTGCATTTGCATAGGCAGATAATCGTTGTTTTTTCTCATTTGCATTCCAATTCTCTGGATCAATATGGTGTATTTCCGTCATCATTTATAAGCCTAGAACATTTGAAGAATTTTGTATTTAAGGCGAAATGTCTCTTGAATTGATTTATCACATCCGCTTCGTAGGGTAAGCAGCTGAAAGCCATTTTATTAGCTCCTCATGACACAAAGCCGACAGTTGTAGACTGTCAGATTGACTGCGTTTGTTAGAGTGCATATTTTTGGCGCCCTGCTCTCAGTGCTTTTACAAGACTGTCTTCATCATCATTTGTTGAAAGTATCAATATTTTGGAAATTTGCTTCATCGAAATAGGCTCTGGATACCCTGCTTCAATATGGGGGACTACCATTTGACTTAAGTTTTCTTCAAAATTTTTCCTGCTATAAGGTAATACTTTAGACCAGATACTTTGGCTTAAAAACAACACCACTAAAGAGTTCTCTTTAGTTAGACTCATTGTCGGCAAGCATTTATTCTCTGCATATTCTATTTCAGCAATAGAAGCGTTATGGTAATCAAATAATGAAATGAATTTTCTTACACGGCAATAAGAACCTGAGTGTTTACCGAAAGCTCCTACGTACTGATTGTTCGTATTAGGTCTGATTTCACCATTTGCTACGATAGAATCGAAACTAACCTTAGGCGTAACATGAAATATTTCACCTTCCAAGCGGTGCTTAATAGTCGAGTAAGCCGTCTGCTTGTTTAATACCAACTCTTCAATTTCGCTAATAACTATCGATGCCCTCTAACGCCTCGCTCTTCGGAAAATTGGGAGCGCTAGCGAGTAAGTTTTCCGTAGCAGCGCTTGCTAGCTTAATCAGCCATATGTTTGTCATAGCTATATTGGCATGAGCCGCATTTGCCTTCATTGTACTGTTCTTCAACACCTAGCGAGGCATCACATACCTCACAGTTTTTATACTCAAGTTCATATTCGCAAGCCACACAGCAATCTTCACTATGTATATAGGTGTTTTTAGCACATTCGCAACATGAGTCATATGGTGGCTCTCCACCGTCCATTGCATTTCTGATAGCTTGACCAGCTAGTGAGTCATCAATACATTGTTCGATAATATCGTCTACACTGAAATCGTTATCACAAGATCTACAATGAAGGTTTACCGTAGGATAAACATCTTCTTCAGGGTAAGGTGCCTCCACCAAAGACGAGTGACATTTATTGCAGCGAAGATGCTTTAATGAGTCTTTAACTGAGTCATATTTCCAATCTATTTTTTCGATCGAAGCATAACATACCTCTTCTTCAGCAGAATAAACTTCACTCACTTCAAGCAAGGTTGACCAAGCATCTGTGCCCAGTGTTTCTTGAGGATCTTGTTCCAAATACTCAGTTAAGAAATCACGAATCAATAAAAATGATTTAGCAACAACTTCACGAACAGTGTCTGGTGATTCAGACGTGTAATAATGTTCAAGGTCATTTCTTAGTTTATTGATCTCGTTAAATCTATTCCAGTCAACGGTAACCTTTAGGCTTTTAAAGCGTTCTTGAATTGAAAAAACATCAACAGTTTTATGCCCTTTACCTTCAAACACGATTTCGCCTGCATTATTCTGAATTGGGCGAATATTCTGCTTTATTAAAAGCTCTTTATTATCTTCAGGCGAGAGCTGGCAGAGCTTCTCTTTATAAAGCAACAAAATCCCGGCTGAGATATTTCTAACAGCTGAAATACTTCTGCGATCATCGGCGCTCTCATAGTCTTCAATCCCAATTTGAATTGAATCTATGGCATTTTCAATTATGCTCAAAACTACTCCTTTGCTAAGCTGCATAAAATAGTTGGCTGAAATTAGCGGGGAACAAACAAAAGCCAACTGTAATTTGTTCGCCCGACAACCCTTGTTATGTGTGATTTAAAATATCATTCTTCGATTAAATTTTTTAGCTGACTATCAATGAAATTTTTACCTAGAGCAAAAACCACTTTTACTGTTTCCGTTGGGCCTGAATCTTTAAAGGTAGTTGTCAATTTATCAATGACTCCAGGCTTCGAAAGGTCTGAAGAAAACTGATGGCCTTTAGCTGTTAATCTAAGAGGGATTATACTAACGGTAAATCCATCACCGCCTCCCATTCTTCGGAAACCAATACCAGTTATGTCAATAGAGCTTTCAATAAGATCTTGATCCTCTAATATCTCCATGTGAAATATTAGTTTATTTAATTTTTCGCCGTCATTTACCCAAAGAGGTTTAATCTTTTCAATATCAATACGAAAATCAGGCTTATCATGATCAAGCACGGCATCTAAGAAATTTTTTATATACTCAATATCTATTCTCATAACTTCCTCTGTAACACGATGATGAAAGACACATAACACCTTAATAGTGCAGCGTCTCATTTACGTGAAAGCGATAGTAAGACAAAGCGTTAATTTTAAAATCCTTTTTAAATTGAAAACTATAGTTTTCGAGACGTCTCACTTTTCCCGAACTGTTATCCCGCTATCTATTGGAGAGAGTAGTGTAACTCACTGAATTTAAAGCCAATCAAGAATATCACTTTGTGGAAAAGAGAGTTAATTATGTACAAAAAATCTTAGAATTACAAAAAATGTTGATTGACCGTGTAAAATTAGCTTTTGTGTTTTATAAAAGAGACATTTATTCTTGTCGCTTAAGAATTAATTAGCGAACAAGAGTAGGTGGTATATTAACAATTTAATCATGTAGGGGAAAATCCATGCCAATACATACAACCTAAAAAGTTGTCAATATTAAAATGGCCGCTTTTGGCCGATTTCAGCCATAGGTTAATATGGCTGAAATGATACAAAGCGGACATACAGCCTAGGAGAGTTTTTATTTGAATTATTGAGAAAAGCTACCTACCGTAAAACAAAACTGCAGCGAGTGTTTACATTATTGAAGATCAAAACCTGATAAACTTTATAGCAAACTATTGTAAGGGTGAATAATGGAATATATTCGTGAAGAATGGGGAATGCTCGTAGGTTTACTAATTGCATTATTAGGGGTTATTTACAGTGCCCGTTCGTTTTATTTGACTAAACGTTCACCGGATGTAGAAACTGATCATTCACAAGAAGTGCATCAAATTTCAGAAGGTGATCAGTCTCCTAATATCAAAACTAAGGGCGATGTAACTATATCTTTCGGAGACAAAAGGGATGACTAATCAGTCTTCTACCGGAATTAATTCACCTAATATCATTTCTGAAGGCAACGTAGAAATTAACTATGGGCTATCTTTAAAAGAATTCGAAAAAGCCTTAAAGCAACAGGCTAAGACGATACGTCTTGGGTTAGAGAAATTTCACCAAGACCAACTTAATATTGAACGATCTGTAAGTGACAAAAGATTGCAGGACATTACCATTTTAGAATTGGAATTAAATGGGGTTCAAAGCAAACTAGATGATCTTGATGCAGCTTATAAAGAGTTACTAATTGCGCGTACCGACTCCGATAAAGCTATAGAGCTTCTAAGAGATAAAATACCCGAAGAACAAGTTAAATTAGTAAAAGAAGCTATTCATAACAAGAGCAATGATGAGATTAGCCAAGCTTTTAAAGAAATAGTGAATTCTTCAAGCCCGGCCATCGCCGAAGCCGCATTTCAAGCCGCTAAATTGGACGAAATCAATATACATTATCTTGATGCATGTAAGTATTTCCATAAAGCCGTAATGTTGGAAGATGACAACCCCCTCTATTTACACCATTATGCATCAATCTTAAGCACCATTGGCGATTACCGAAAATCGATTGAGTATTATGAATTAGCTTTAGCCTGTGGCCTTAAAACCTACGGAAAAGACCATCCAGATGTAGCCACTCTCCGAAACAATTTAGGGAATGCCTATGACATCCTCGGTGATTACCCTACAGCGATTGAGTATTATGAATTAGCTTTAGCAAGCGACCTTAAAGCCTATGGGGAAAATCACCCAAAGGTGGCGAGTAGGCGCAACAACTTAGGTGGTACCTATAAATCCCTCGGCGAATACGCCAAAGCTATCGAGTATTTTTTGCAGGCTTTAGTAAGCGACCTTAAAACCTACGGGGAAGCTCATCCAACGGTGGCAATTAGGCGTAATAATTTAGGTAGCACATATTATTTCCTTAGTGAATATACCATAGCTATCGAGTATTTTGACCTGGTCCTGGTCAATGGCCTACAAACCTACGGAGAAGAACACCCTCAAGTAGCTCTTTACCGTAACAACATTGGAAGCGCCTATAAAGGCCTTGGCGAATATACCAAAGCATTGATTTATTATGAACAGGCCTTAGCAAGCGACCTTAAAACCTACGGAGAAGATCATCCTCAAGTAGCTCTTTACCGTAACAATATTGGCAAGGCATACGAATCATTAGGAGAATACACAAAAGCAATCATCTATTATGAACAGGCCTTAGCAAGCGACCTTAGAACCTACGGAGAAGATCATCCAAGAGTAGCAAAAAGACGCATGAATATTGGTGGGGCATATCATTCCTTCGGTGACTACCTGGAAGCAATTGAGCCTTATAAGCTAGCCTATAAGGCTTTTTCAAAAACATTACCGTTTAAGCATGAATATAATAAAAGTTTAAGAGAGAAAATTAAGGATGTTGAAGCGAAGTTGATAAAATTGTAGCGAAATACTCTAAAGAGGCCCGTTGTCAGTGAGGATGTAATTGATTCTGTGTAACTGCTCTTTTAGTTATAGTTATTTATATACGGTGTTAATTCTTCCTCGAACTCAATCATAAATCTATTTAGTGCAGGCTTCCAGCTCCTAATTGGCATAGTCCACTTTTTTGAAGCGGACTCAACAGCCAAATAAATCACCTTCAATGCCGCATCATCGCTTGGAAATACTTTACGGTTTTTAACCGATTTTCGAATGACACTATTGAGTGATTCAATCGCGTTAGTTGTATAGATTACTTTTCGTATATCCCGTGGATACGAGAATATTGTGGTCAGGTTATGCCAGTGCGCATTCCATGATTTACTGATTTGTGGATATTTCTCATCCCATTTTTCGGCAAATCTTTCTAGCTCAAGTTTGGCTTCGCCTTCCGTATTTGATTGGTAAATCAGCTTAAGATCGCGGGTGATTACTTTATAATCTTTCCAAGGTACAAATTTTAGCGAATGCCTTATCATATGTACGATGCAGAGCTGTATCTTAGCTTCAGGAAAGGTAGCGCTAATGGCTTCTGGAAAGCCTTTTAGGCCGTCTACGCAGGTAATAAGAAGGTGCTTCACGCCACGGTTCTTTAGCTCCGTGAGTACTGAAAGCCAAAACTTAGCGCCTTCATTCTGTGATATCCACATGCCTAGTAACTCTTTTTTTCCTTCTAAATTGATACCTAGTACGAGGTAAATAGCTTTGTTTATTACCTGCTTATCTTGGCGGATTTTGAGTACAATACAATCCATATAAACGATGGGATAAACAGGATCAAGCGGTCGGTTCTGCCATTCAATGACTTTTTCAATCACTGAATTAGTGACTTGAGAAACTAAACCTGCCGAAATTTCAGCCCCATACATCTCTTCAAATGTTGCCACAATATCCCTTGTACTCATGCCCTTAGCATATAGACAGAGTATTTGATCATCCATTCCAGTGATGCGCGTTTGGCCTTTTTTAACAAGCTGAGGCTCAAAGGTACCGTTGCGATCACGAGGAGTATGTAGTTCTATCTCTCCGTGATTACCTTTTAGAGTTTTTGAAGAGGAACCGTTACGACTATTGCCACTGTGGCGCCCTATAGAAGCACTTTTCTCATAGCCAAGGTGATGATTCATCTCGCCTTTCAAAGCTGCTTCTACAGTGAGTTTAGTTAAGAATGCGCTTAATTTATTTAAGTCTTCAGGAGTTTTAAGGCCTTTGGCTAATTCTTCGGCCATAGCCTGGAGTTTTTCTTGATCCATTAGAATGCTCATAATTTACCCTTTTGAATAGGTTATAGATTATGAGCAGTTACACAATTACTTTTACAGCCTCTTGTCAGTCTGCGTATGATTCATTACTTTGGAAAAACTCGCTTTAGTGACTTCTTTAAATCAGGTTATGCACTCTGAAATCTTAACTTAAAGCTTACCTGAAGGCTATCGTAGAAGGAAATTTAGAAACCTAGAAATACTAACACCGTCTCGAAAGCATTATACCTCTATATCCCCGCTCTACTCCGATTCAGTTTACGTACCCGAGATTAACCTTGCTTGTTCAAGTCTGAGCGAATACAAATAAAGGGATCTGGCTACTGTACTTTATTGAGTTTAACTACTTTAGCAATAGTAGATCGACTACACCCTGTTAAGCTTTGTATTTGAGACCAGGTCTTTCCTTCGCCAAGTGATAAAGCGATATTGTCTCTAAGCTCGGAATCGGGTTTTCTACCTTGATACTTCCCTTTTAGCTTAGCCTTGGCAATCCCTTGCGCTTGTCTTTTTCTTCTCGTTTCATAATCATCTCTTGCCATGGTCGCCGCGAGATCAATCATAAAATCGGTTAGCACTCTTGCGATCATCGTATTATCTGGCGAGCTAGATAAAGCTGCATGTGTCATTGGCTGGTCGATGACCACTATCTGAATTTTGGCATCAACAAGTTTGTTCTTTAATTGTTTCCATTGTTCATAAGGCAGTCTTGAAAGCCTATCCACTTTTTCAATCAGCAAAATGTCATCAGGGTAAGAGTCAGATATCAGCCTCGCTAATTCTGGCCGTTCTATTTTTGCGCCTGACTGATTCTCAATATAGTAGCTTGCTATCTTGATATTTTGGTTATCAGCAAACTTCAATAACTCATCTTGTCCGCGAGTAGCGTCTTGTTCATCGGTTGAAGCGCGTAAGTAAGCTCTAACAAACATTTTTGCTCTCATGAGTTCGCTTAAGGTATGGTCTTCGATAATAGTTCGCATAGGGTATTAAATCAACCAAAAGCGAACCATATAGGGTTAACAATGAGCGGTGTTCGTGAGGTATACCCATATAGAACCAGAGTTTTCATAGGAAGAGTGACTCTGCGGAAAATGATAGCGGATATGTTACGACAGTAACAATTATCACAGTTCAAGGTAGAGACAACTGGATCAAAAGAAGATGAACCTGTTTATATCGCGATTTCGAGTTTTCTAAGCCGAGAAACGCTTTTGGGAAGCATTTGTCGCTGTAACAGGTCTAAATATTCAGAAGCCGTAAAAGGTGGTTTTTTTAAACTGGCTCTGTGCCGTCTAGCTGCTTCGATCACAATACTCATATTTAGGTCGATAAGATCATTAATGAACTCATCAGGGTGGATTGCTGTCACACCATACTGTGATATTGCAGAATCTGGAAAGTCTTTTAAGTTAAAGGTAATGATTGCTTCAGCGCGTGTCTGTATGGCCGCGGCAACTACATGGCGATCATCTTTATCTGGTAAATTTATAGACTCGATAAGTCCCTCGAAGCCGGTAACCAAGGCACCTGGAATATGTTTATCCATCAACTGCCGGACCCGATCAAGCTGCTCCGGCTTCAAATCAGGTCGATTGATTAGTAGGTTTCGTATCCATTCATCATGAATAAGCTCACTCCACCTCGCCCTAAATTCACCCGATAAAGCCAAATACATGAGAAAACTGCGTAATGGTGCGGGGTACATTACATTTGCATCAAACACTACTGTGTAGTTTGAACTCATTAATAGCCCAATCCCAACTCTTGATCCAATTCGCTCAACTCATTTAACGTCACCATACGTTTTGCTTCTATAGCTTCCCTATATCCATGTACATCGACGAATTTTACTTTGCGACGATTGCCGCTATAGCTAAAAGGAATGACTCCATCATCAAGCAGCTTAATGAAAGTAGGCCGCGATATATTCAGCAAATCGGCACCTTCCTGGGTGGTAAGTTCAGCATGAATAGGTACTATCCTTACGGTATTTCCATCACCAAGCTCAGTCAAAACATTAATCAACAAATGTAGGGCAGAGACAGGCATATTAACGGTATGAGAAGCACCATTAGAGTCGATAATAGAGAGCGGCTGGATTTTTTCGGTAGTCTCAATAAAGGCAGATAATTTCTGACTGGAAATTTTTGCAATTGCCGCTTCTTCTGCTGTGGGAAGTGTTGCTTTGAAGCTATTCATGTTTATTCCTAATGAGAGTTACTAACAAGGCCAGTGTATTCGAAATATTCGAAAACAGCAATGTATTCGAAATATTCGCAAGGACGCTATTAGGCGATGATTAAGTTGGCCGGTTCACGACCGGCAACATACGGCGGCAACATACGGGACAGGCACTTTTTAAATCCACAGAACCCAGAGATAGTAGTTATTATCTCTAAGAAATCTCAGTTTTATAGGGAAATTGGCGAATGTAGCGACAGGCAGGCTTTTTTGCATCCTGCAGGTATTAGTGATTTTAGGAATCTCTTGGTACCGAGAACCAGTTCTTTATAAAATCAATCAAACACCTCTGCCTGAAAGGTATCGCTTTTTGATAGGCATAAACCAAATAGAATACAGTCCAAGGCGGGTCAAAATCATTTAAGACCTTCACTAAACGTCCGGACGCTATTTCCTGATCAACGACATAAGAAGGTATCCAGGCTAACCCTTTGCCCAACAGGGCTATGTGTTTTATTAGTGGGTTGCGGGTTACTGTAAAACTGCCGGTAACTTTGATACGATGATATTGACCATCAATGATGTAGGGCCAACCCAGTTCTGTCATCTCATATTTTTCACCGATGCAGTTATGCGTTTTCAGGTCCTCAGGTGTTAATGGTACGCCAAATTTTTCAAGGTACAGCGGTGTTGCTACCGTCAGCATTCGCCAGTTTAAAATGGGGATGGCTACCAACTCGTCATCAACTACGTTGCCACCACGGATACACAGATCAATACCCTCTTCTTTCAAGTTTCGGTTATCATCCGACAAATCCAGATTAATCTCAATATTGGGATACTTCTGCTGGAAACTCAATAACAGCTCACTGATCAATAGCTCTCCAAATGAATTAGAGGCGCTAATACTAATTGACCCTTGCATCTCCCCCTGCAAAGCAGCTATTGAGCGCTTGGCCTCGGCCGCAGATCTGGCAATGTCCTGGCAATAGTTTAAATAAACTTTACCGGCTTCTGTCAGTGATAGTTTGCGGGTACTTCTGAAGAGAAGCTGGGTACCTAATATTTTTTCAAGATTTGATAGCTGCTGGCTAACATAAGCTTTAGAGCGCCCCAATGATTGCGCAGCCGCGGTAAAACTACCTTTTTCGGCAATACGTGCAAAGATTGCCATTTCATTAAAAGGCTCGCTCATTGTTCACTCACATGAACAGTTAGTTCACAAACAGCCAGGTTATGCCGTTTAGATATCATATATATACTCATGCCAACACAATAACTGAAACATTGAGACAAATAAATGATATTTATATTCTATGCTCTATTCATTACCTTGTTTGTATTGGTACCCGCTAATCAGACAATCCCTAAAGCATGTGCCCAAGGGCCAAGCATACGATGAAGGAATAGATCAAAGCGGTGGGTTGTCGACATTCTTTGGTTGAATGCAGCATGGCCTGTTGAATATACAAAGATGAAACAGGCTCTTTACCTATGATGGTTATTGTATAGATTAGGCTTATCTTTTATTTAATAAAGCTAAGCACATTAATCCGCTAACAAGCCTTTTTTTAATCTCACTTGATCGATCTTCGCCTCATTAAACGACGACCAACCCACTTCGCATAATCACTTGATTAACCAATCATATGCACCTTTGAGTTTTGTTTAGATGTGCTTAAGGCATGTTCAGGTAAAATAGAATGCTTATACGGTGTTGATCGTTCAAATCTATAAGGGCGCCAACAGTTAAGTTAGCGTTACTTGAATAATTCACGCTTCGCTAAGCCTCCAACATATAAGCTCTAGCCAGAGAGTTTTACCGATGAAAAATCAATTACTTGCTGCTTTGTTCTGTGTCTCGGTCAGCTTTGTTTGTTTCGCTGAGACGGCAATCACCATTACTTACGGCGCCGATTACAAACCATTTGCCTGGAGTGAGGATGGCATGCCAATGGGAATTCAGAGAGACTTCGTAGAAGAGATTCTGGTAAAAAGGTTAGGACTAAAGGTGATCCATGAATCTTGCCCCTGGGCAAGGTGTCAGGTATTGGTTGAACAAGGCGTAAAAGATGGTTTCTTTACCGTGCCCACCCCACAACGTACTACTTATACTCTGGCTAGCAAACTACCTTTTTATCAAACCCATTTCGTAATGCACTCCAGCATAAATAATCAATATATTAAACAACTTAGTCTGGTTACTTCATTAAAGGACTTAGAGAAAATAGTAGGCCTTCGTCACATTCATATGCTCGGTTCTGGATGGCATATCAATGCATTAAAGAATATGAAAAATGTATCGACAATACTTGATGCCTCTAACATCCCTATGATGCTTAAATTACAGCGCGCTGACGTTTATATTGAACAAGCAGAAATGTTTAGGTATCAGGCACAAAAGTCAGGGGTACTGGATGAAGTAATAACCTTTACCAAACCTTCAATCAGAAAATTGGGCTGGCATATTTTTATTGGTAATAAGTCTAAATACCAATTCCTAATACCGCAAATTAATCAGCTTTTAGATTCTTTACAAGCCAGTGGGAAATTGGAAAAGATTAAGCAGAGAATTTTCATTAAACATGGAATAAATTAGCGGTTCAATAAACTAAAGAGCTTATTAAAGGATTCAAACCTTGCGCTATCTAAACATAGAATGCTCACTAATAGATTGTCACTACTAGTGAGCATATAGATAACGCTTATTAACTCTCTCTAAACCAGCTAGTCCCTTCACGGGTATCTTTTAACACAATGCCCTGGGCTAACAGTGCATCGCGAATGCGATCTGATTCAGCAAAGTCTTTATTGGCACGGGCCTGTTTACGATCGACAATCAACGCTTCTATAACATCGGCACTGATCTCTCCCTCTTTAGCGTCCCCTTGTAGGAAGCTCTCGGGATCTTGCTGTAACAGACCAATGCTGTCGGCCAAGGCTAACAATTGGTGAGCCAGCGCGCCTGTAGCGGCATCTTTTTGACGCGAGGCAGTGTTGAGATCGTTAACTAATTCAAACAGTACCGCAATCGCTTTAGGCGTGTTGAAATCATCATTCATCGCCGCATTAAAATCAGCTTGATAGGTATTATCCAACGGCGCGGCTACTGGCGTGATACCGCGCAGTGCCTGATAAAAACGCTCTAGCTTAGTTTGCGCCTCCTTGAGTGAGGCTTCAGAGTAATCGATATAACTGCGGTAGTGAACACTGGCTAAAAACAATCGTACTACTTCAGGATTGTACTTTTTAAGCACATCGCGAATGGTAAAGAAGTTGCCCAAAGATTTGGACATTTTCTCAGAGTTAACTCGCACTGCTCCGGCATGCATCCACAGGTTGGCAAAAGTACAACCATTGGCTGCCTCTGACTGCGCGATCTCATTTTCATGGTGCGGGAAAGGCAGATCAGGGCCACCGCCGTGAATATCAAAATTATCACCCAAGCAGTGCTTAGACATCGCTGAACATTCTATGTGCCAACCTGGACGCCCTGCTCCCCATGGAGAATCCCAGCTTACCTCACCCTCTTTAGCTGTTTTCCACAATACAAAATCAATGGGGTTCTCTTTGGCATCGTTTACTGCCACACGGGCACCGGCTCTTAAATCATCAATATTTTTATTGGATAATTTGCCATAGCCTTCAAACTTTGCCACCCGGTAATAAACATCACCATTGCTGGCAGGATAGGCATAGCCTTTATCAATCAACGTCTGGGTGATATCGATAATGCCTTGAATATGTGCAGTAGCACGCGGCTCTTGATCGGGTGGCAGTACAAACAACTTCTGTTCGTCTTCGTGCATCGCTTCAATCATGCGCTCAGTCAGTGCCGGCATGCTCTCTTGGTTTTCAGTGGCACGCTTGATGATTTTGTCATCGACATCGGTAATGTTACGCACGTAATCTACTTTCCAGCCCGTGGAGCGTAAAAAACGCGTGATCACATCAAAAGACACCATCACCCGAGCGTGGCCTATATGACAGTAATCATAAACGGTCATACCACAGACATAGATACTTATCTCCCCGGTTTTCAAAGGAGTAAAGGGAGCTTTTTTCTTGGTCAAAGTATCGTATATTTGTAGCATTTGATCCTACTTATCGGTTGGCCTATTGCTGTTACACACAACTGTTTAGGCTATTAAAAAAGGGCGCATTATAAACAAATATTACAGGCTAGCCCACGTATTCTTTACATATAAAACAATTATGGCAGTTGGAATTGCGCAATTTTCTGTTTGCTTAGCGGGCTGTCTTCAGCACCGATAATAAATCTATCTTCGCCTACCCATTTAATGGACTCCCACTGGGCAAAAGGTTTGATGCGATAGCGTTTAGCGCTGTCCCAGTTTAACTGTTGGTCTATCACATCAACCCGCCAAATAAACGATTGACCAAATACGGCTTTTCTTGAATATCCTAATAATAATAACTGACCTGTTTTAGGATCATAGTCAGCACCGGTGATTAAGCCATTGACCGCAAAGCTGGCGATGGGGGCCACGGTTTGCGTGGCAGCCTCTTTATCAATTATATACAGTTTAGTATTACCGTCCCCGCGGTTTTTACTAAACAGCCACAGCTCATCATTAACTACACTCAGAGCCTCACTATCGAAATTATGGTTTCTTTGCGGCAGTACATTGTGTTTGTCGCTATAACTAATGGTTAGTCTTTTGCTGGTAACTTGCCCATTACCAGTTATTGCGTTTAGCTGTTGCTTCTCGATTTTATAGATGTTGATCGTGCCACGCAGTGCAAAGTTATCGCCACTGTCAGCGATATAAACAAACTGCTCGTCCTGGGCCAAATCTTCCCAATCAATATTAAGCGCATTGTTGATAGTCACTACGACCATTTTGTTTACATTTTGTTTATCAAAGCCGTAAAGTGCTGTTTCACCGCCACTGTCATTGACCCCCCAGTAGCGTTTGTTAGTACTGGCCAATCCTGAAATCTCGTGCAGTGAAGACAACAGATGAGTGCTCTCAAGCGCCACCAGCGTCATACTATTGGTCGCTTTTGCTCCCCCTAAAGCACAACTACTGAGCAGTAGTAAGAAAGAGAGAGTGGCAATAATTTTTAACATAGTTTCAATCTCTAAAGAGCAGAGTAATCACGCTCTGCCAATAAAGAAATAACGATAACATCACAGGCAGTCAACATCTTTTGCAACTGCTCGATATTGATATTGGCATTGGCTAAGATCAAACGAATACCTGAACGTCCTTTACAGCTGGCATAGTCACTGTAGGCGATGTCTTGCTGCTTTAACTTAGCGCAAATATCAATACACAAGGTTTTATGCCCTTGTTCTGATAAAGTCTCTGCGCTGTTATAGCGGAATAATACGTTTAAGTAACTCGGCTGATGTAACAGCTCAAAACGACTCTTTGCTAACAGCGCCACAAAATCGGTCTTTAACTGTTGCAAGTAGTCAATTTTCTCTTCGAAGCCTTTGTTACCAATAGCTTTCCAGCTCATCCATACCTTGAGCGCATCTGCCCTTCTGCCACATTGGATAGATCGCTCACCCAAATTGTAAGCGGCATTTTCATCCGCATGGAATAAGTAGTCAGAGCCCCCCCCTGAGCATACCTCTTTGAGCAATCCCTGTTCTTTCGTCAATATTACCGCGGCCGTTAACGGCACATTCATTAGCTTATGGGCATCCCAAGCGACGGAATCTGCCAAATTTGCATCCGCTAATAAATGTCTATGTTTGCTGGAAAAAAGGATAGGTGCACCCCAGGCGCCATCTATATGCAACCAAAGATCAAAGTGCTTGGCGATAGCGGCACAAGGCGCGACTGGATCATAGGCGCCCAACACTGTAGTACCCGCTGTGAGCCCCACATAAAAAGGCCTGTGACCAAGGGACATACTGATCTTAATCGCCTCCTCTAACGCTGCTGGAATTATTCTTCCCTGCTCATCACTGGCCACTGAGATTAAGTTGTCAGAACCTATGCCTAAGACATTAATCGCTTTTAAACTCGAGTAATGTGCTTGATCTGATACATAAGCCACCAAGGTTTGGCGAATCCCCTGAGTTTTAGCTTGTGGACAGGCTTTGTGTCTGGCGAGTAACATAGCGATTAAATTAGCTTGGGAGCCACCACTAACCATCACCCCCTCCCCTTGATTAAAGCCCACTAACTTATTCCACTGATTTATCAGCTCCAACTCCATCAACGTCGCTACAGGACTTACTTGATAGGTATGCATAGTGGCATTACTAATGCTGGTCACCCAATCGCCAAACAACGCGGGGGCATTTAAACCAGAGTAGAGCAATTTATTAAATTTAGCGGAGGAGACGTCGGGATTGATGTTTAAATAATTGAGCGCCATTTCTTCAAGCTCACTCATATCGGCTCCATCATCACCAAGGCTTACATCTAACTTTGCCCGTAGCTGCATAGCACTACCATTATTAGAGACAGGACGGTTTTTAGTGTCGTATCTATCAATAACTGAGTTTAAAACTAACAGACTATTTTGCACGCTATGCTTTGTCATCGTTACTACCAAAATAATGAAAATGGGGATTATAGTGCATATAACTGGCAAGTTTAATCATCAGCGCTTAATTGATAGGTATTTAATGATACTCAAGCCTAAACGCTCAATAATTGAACATTATTGTTTGCCTCATCTGTACAAAGCAAATAGAAACAATTACCCTATAATCAACAAAGTTTCTTATAGGAAACAAATTATCGCCTGTTAGCTAATAAATATAATAGAAGGATAAACGCGTGAATTCAGATATCGATATCGCCAGAGCTGCCCATAAAAAACCTATCACTGAAATTGCCGAGAAGTTAGGTATCCCCGCCCAGTACATTACCCCTTATGGGCACGATAAAGCCAAGGTACAAGTTGAGTTCATCAACAGTTTGAATGACAGACCTGATGGCAAACTTATTCTAGTGACCGCTATTAGCCCTACACCTGCAGGTGAGGGAAAAACCACCACCACCGTTGGTCTAGGTGATGGCTTAAACAGCATTGGCAAACAAACTGTGATCTGTCTGCGTGAACCAAGCCTTGGTCCCTGTTTTGGCATGAAAGGTGGCGCGGCTGGTGGTGGCATGGCACAAGTCATCCCTATGGAAGACATCAACTTACATTTCACCGGTGATTTTCACGCAATTGGCGCTGCACACAACTTACTGGCCGCTTTAATAGACAATCATGTTCACTGGGGTAATGCATTGGGCATCGATACCCGCCGCATTGCTTTCAAGCGCGTGATTGACATGAATGACCGCGCCCTTCGCGAACTCGCCATCGGCCTAGGAGGCCCTGGTAATGGCTACTCCCGTACAGACGGCTTTGATATTACTGTCGCCTCTGAAATTATGGCTATATTTTGCCTAGCCACTGACCTTAAAGACCTGCAACAACGTATCGGCAATATAGTGGTCGCAGAAACACCTGACCGCCAGCCTATTACCGCCAGACAATTAGATGCTGATGGCGCAATGGCCACTTTATTGAAAGATGCGATTAATCCTAACTTAGTGCAAACCCTTGAAAACAACCCAGCTTTCATCCACGGTGGCCCCTTTGCCAATATCGCTCATGGTTGTAACTCGGTGATTGCGACCAAAGCTGCCTTAAAACTCGGTGATTATGTAGTGACCGAAGCAGGCTTTGGTGCCGATTTAGGCGCCGAGAAATTCTTTGACATTAAATGTCGTAAAGCCGGTCTAAAACCCCAAGCGACCGTGATAGTCGCCACCGTGAGAGCATTAAAAATGCACGGCGGCGTCGATAAAAAGGAACTGATCGGTGAAAACGTCGCAGCGGTGGTTAAAGGCTGCGCTAACTTAGTTAGGCATATTCAAAACGTGAAAGCATTTGGTGTGCCAGTGATTGTCGCTATCAACCAGTTTGTGCACGATACCGATGCTGAAATTGAAGCGATCAAAAATGCTTCACAAGCCCATGGAGTAGAGGCTGTTTTAGCCAGTCACTGGGCTAATGGCTCTAAAGGTACCCAAGAGCTAGCCACTAAAGTGGTGGAATTGATTGAATCTGGCCACTCACAGTTCTCACCTATCTACGATTTAGACCAACCGCTGTTTCAAAAAATAGAAGCGATTGCCACTAAAATCTATGGCGCTAGCGAAGTGGCGGCGGATAAAACGGTACGGGCAAAGCTTAAGTTGTTTGAAGAGCAAGGCTTTGGCCACTTACCTATTTGCATGGCGAAAACCCAATACAGCTTTTCTACCGATATGAATTTATTAGGCGCCCCCTCCAACCACAGTGTTACCGTACGCGAAGTTCGCCTCGCCGCCGGCGCTGAATTTGTGGTGGCTGTATGCGGGGACATTATGACTATGCCAGGCCTACCGAGAGAGCCTGCGGCTAATAAGATTCATGTCGATGAGGAGGGATTAATTCAAGGCTTGTTTTAAATACTTGATTAAATAACCTTATTTGAAGGCCATTATTTAATGGCCTTCATTATTTAGGGAACATAGCCATAGCCGCTTTGGCAGAAAGTTTTATATGCTGCGCTAACAACTCGCCCGCTTCGCTCTCCTCTCTGGCAATACTTAATAGCATAATTTTACGATGCTGCTCATCCAGTTCAGCGCGAATATTGGCATCCGCAGGTGCCAACCTTCGATAGCGATCAAACTGGTCGTGCAAGATATTGCAAAAGCCCAGTAGTGATGGAGAATCACAGGCCTCGATTAGTGCGTTATGAAAGCGCGTATGACGCCTCTCCCACTGTGCCTTATCCACCAGCGCCTGTTGCTGTGTTTTTTGCAGCTGATGATATTGCGCCAGTATCTGCGCTTCCCAGTGATCATCTCCTTTAGCGATCGCCATTTTCAACGCAGCGACTTCAATGTGAATGCGACTATTGCAGATATCCTCAAGATCTTTGCGACTGACCTGCGGAATTCTAAAACCGCGTTGATTTTGCTGCACAATAAGACCTGTGGCCGCGAGTTTGGTTAAAGCTTCACGCAACGGGCTATTACCGACTTGGTAAAGCGCACACATCGGTTTTATTTGTAACTTCTCCCCCGGCTGAAACTTACCATTAATAATATCGGCTCTAATTAGCTGGTAGATATCATTGCTGATGGTGTTAGTGGAGGCATTTAGTACCGGCTGAGTCATAGTAGTTCTATTATCATTATTAGATCAGTTTTTATTTTATACATCTGTGAATCACAGCGCCATCTGCAACTGAGAAAAAAGATAATAACTTTTATATCGACATTTAATAAAATATCGATATTATTGATTAACACCTTCAATTTAGTTAGGTGTGGCAAATGATCGATAATAACAGCTTAGAATACCCTTACGCTTCTAGACGCACAGCCTGCTTTTCACGCAAAGGCATGGTGGCTACTTCGCAGCCCTTAGCGGCGCAAGTAGGTTTGGATATATTAAAAAGCGGCGGTAATGCGATTGATGCGGCAATAGCCACAGCAGCAGCATTGACGGTTGTTGAGCCTACCTGCAATGGTATTGGTGGAGATGCCTTTGCTCTGGTGTGGATAAAAGGCGAGCTGCATGGATTAAATGCCAGTGGCCCCGCCCCACAACTGCTCAGTGCGCAAAAAGTCAAAGAAGCTGGTCACAGTGAAATGCCGCTCTATGGCTGGACACCAGTAACAGTGCCAGGTGCTCCCGCCGCTTGGGCCGCTTTGTCAAAACGCTTTGGCAAGCTACCGTTTAAAGCATTAATGCAACCTGCGATCGATCTAGCCCGTGAAGGTTTTCCGGTATCACCGAGTGTCAGTCAATTTTGGAAAAAATCAGTGGATACTTTCGCGGGGAATTTAACCACCCCTGCAACCGCCCATTTCACCAGCAGTTTTACGCTTAAGGGCAAAGCCCCCAGCGCCGGTCAGATGTATAAAAACATTGATCAAGCCAATACGTTAACGCAGATTGGAGACACTCTGGCCGAAAGCTTCTATCGGGGGGAAATAGCGGCAAAAATTGATCAGTTCTCTCGCGACACCGGTGGCTTTATTCGCGCATCAGACTTAGCGGATTATCAAGTGGAATGGGTGCAACCTATTAGCGTTAATTACCAAGGTTATGATATATGGGAGATTCCGCCAAATGGCCAGGGAATGCTGGCATTAATGGCGCTTAATACTTTAAAGAAGTTCACCTTCCATGAACGCGAATCGGTAGAGACTTACCACTTGCAAATAGAGGCGATGAAATTGGCTTTTGCCGATGGCGAAAAATACATCACTCAAGCTGATCAAATGAAAGTATCAGTTGAGGCGATGTTATCAGAGGCTTATGCCGATGAGCGCGCGGCCCTTATTGGTGATACAGCGGCGACTCCCACTGCAGGTAAGCCTAGCAGTGGCGGCACTGTCTATTTAGCCTGCGCTGATAGTGAAGGCAATATGGTCTCTTTCATTCAAAGTAACTATCACGGCTTTGGCTCAGGTGTAGTGATTCCCAACACTGGTATCGCTATGCAAAACCGTGGTCATAACTTTTCATTAGACCCCCAACACCACAATTATTTGCAACCAGGTAAAAAAACCTACCACACCATTATCCCGGGCTTTATCACTAAAGATAATCAAGCGGTGGGCCCTTTTGGAGTAATGGGCGGCTTTATGCAGCCTCAAGGGCATATGCAAGTAATAATGAATATGATCGATTTTAAACTCAATCCGCAGGCGGCATTAGATGCACCTAGATGGCAGTGGTTGGGGGACAAAACCGTGGGCATTGAGCATCAAGTCCCTTTACATATTACTCGAGCTCTTAGCGCTAAAGGCCATGATATTGAACTAGTTTTTGATACAAGCAGTTATGGTCGCGGACAGATTATCATTCGTAATCCAGACACTGGCGTGCTCTGTGGCGGCACCGAGCATCGCACCGACGGGCATATTGCTCACTACTGATCTACTCAATATCGCATGGATCGACCTTTGATGATTTAGGCCCCTCCTATTTCATCTCTATCAATAAGAAATAGGTTAATTAATAGATGAAACTACAGTGGCAAATTTTTATCGCCTTTTTTCGTATCGGCATCTTTGGTTTTGGTGGCGGCCCCTCAATGATCCCTCTGTTTCACCTAGAAGCAGTTAAGCGCTATCAATGGATGAACGATCAAGACTTTAGTGATGTACTGGCAATCGGCAATACACTACCAGGGCCAATTGCCACCAAGATGGCCGGATATATTGGTTATCGTGTGGGCGGCGTTAGTGGTGCCATCAATGCGGTATTAGCCAATATTGTCCCCTCAATCATCGCCATGATTTTAATGTTGACGTTATTAAGCGCCTACAAAGATCAAGCTTGGGTTGCGGGCATGGGCCAAGGCGTATTACCGGTCGTGGTGGTAATGATGGGCAAGCTCACTTGGGACTTCTTTGACAAATCTCGCACTAGTTTAGGTTGGATAGGCACTTGTCTTATCGCTTCGATCAGTGTGATTGCCATTGCGGTATTAAACTTGCATCCCGCGCTACTGATTGTCTGTTTATTAGTCATAGCACTGCTAAGATCCGAAAAACCTAAATCTGAAGACATAGGACCTAATCAGACAACCCTTAAGTCAATAGCAGCCGATACCATAAATACAGAGAAAAAGTCATGATAGAGACATACTGGCAGCTTTTCTTGGCCTTCTTTATTCCCAACGTCATCGGTTACGGCGGCGGTCCCGCCATTATCCCCTTAATAGAGATCGAAGTAGTGAGCCATTACGGCTGGTTAGATTTACAACAGTTTTCAGAGACACTTGCCCTAGGAAACGCCCTTCCCAGCCCTATCGCTACTAAAATGGCTGGGCACATAGGCTACAGTGTCGCCGGCATCACTGGCGCTGTTATTGCGGTCTTTGCCACAGTCGCTCCCTCGTTACTGTTAATGATCGGTTTGTTATCGGTACTACACCGCTACAAAGACAGCATAAAAGTAAAATCTATGACCTTGTTAGTACGTCCGGTCATTGCCGTGATGATGGCCATTCTTACCTACAAGCTGATACAAAACAGTTACTTTGATTCAGGCGTGTTTCACAGCGCAGGATTAATCATCGGCGCTTATTTACTGTTAGAAAAATTAAAAATACACCCAGCCTTGGTGATTGGTAGTGCTCTTGCTTATGGTGGAGTCTTTCTAGGTTAGATTTAAAGCTGCAAATATTAATTTTACTGCTGCCCCTAACTTACAAGTTAGGGGCCTGTCGGATTAGATACCAAAATTCGCATCCTACCTCGGTGTATTGCATGGGGTAGAAAATACGAACTTTCCACTCTACTTTCAAACAAGTTCCATAGCCACCATCGAATTTGTACCGTTATTAACTTGATATGCCTACTCCCAGCAATGCCGTAACACATGACACTGAACTCCTTTTCAAACAATTGTATATAAATGCCAGCAAACACACCCAGCCAACCTGCCAATATTAATGCTACGTTCATATCACGCTGTTATGTTAACCATTAGATAAACGTAGCCTTAACGAAAGATTTTGCTGTAGCAGGCTCTCATCGGACGCGTAATTGATGGTTACTTTTCACGAATACTCGCTTAAAACTCAGGCTGTTCTGTCGCTGTTTAAGGATAGATTCAAACAAAAAGTACCAATCATCAGCCTGATATGAAAAATATGAACTACAATAATTATTAAATACAGAATATATTTTTTAGCTTTTCATCAGCCTATTTTTCAAGCTTCCAATACCAATGTTAATAAGGAACCAACATTATGCTAGATCACGAAACAGTCTTATTGCTGATAGGTTTTCAAAATGATTATTTTTCCAAGGACGGGATATTACACGGCGTTTTCGAAGATCCAGCTGCGGTTGAGAAAGTAATAGATAATACTTGCCAGTTAATTGAAACCATTAAAGAAACAAACTTAAGAGTGGTTGAAACACCGATAAAATTCACTGAGGATTATACAGAATTGGATAATCCCATAGGAATTTTAAAAATGATTAAAGACAGCGGTGCCTTTAAGCAAAATAGCTACGGCTCTGCCACCATAGATAAAATAGCTAAATTACCGGTAAAGATTGAATCACTGGCAGGAAAACGCGGTTTAAACTGTTTTTCTAACACTTCTATCCACGAGCTATTGCAGCAATACAATATTAAAAATGTGCTGATTGCGGGCGCCGTTACCTCGCTCTGTTTAGATACTGCAGGTCGTGAAGCTTTGGACCTTGGTTACAATGTGACTATGCTTAGCGATTGTATTTTGGCGAGAACAAAATTTGAGCAACAATATTATCTTGAAGAAATAATGCCCTTATACAGCACCGTTCAAAGCTCACAGCAAGTGATCGCTAATCTGACAAGGTAATGCCTATGTCAATAAATAGCAGCAAACCGGGCGTCAATGAGCGACTCGCACAATCCCAAAACCGTCTTATTGAACACTTACGCAGTTCTGAAAAACGCTATTCAGACTTAGTGGAACACTTGCGTGATGTGGTATTTCAACTTGACGTCAATCTAAATTGGCATTACTTAAATAAAGCGTGGCATACATTATCCGGTTTTAGTGTTGATGAGACTATTAATACTCCGTTTATTAACTATTTGTTAAAAGCAGAGCAACCATTATGCAATTCAGGCTTTAAGGCGCTTCTTAATGGTCAACAACAAGAGCTTACCCTACAAATACATTTAATTAGTGCCGACCAACAATGTCATATTGTGGAACTTTCTTGTCGCGCCTTTAAAAATGAGCTGGGTCATTTTCAGGGAATTGCAGGTATCTTAAGTGATATTACCGAGCGGGTAAAAGCACAGTCTAAGATTACACATCTTGCTTATCATGATGCATTAACAGGATTAGCTAACCGCAGACTGATGCTAACCTACTTACAAGATATCCTAGATTCTCCCTCTATCGGGGGCTTGATTTTCATTGATTTAGATGATTTTAAAGGGATTAATGATAATCATGGCCACTTCATTGGTGACTTACTTTTATGCAGTGTCGCAAAAAAAATAGAACACCTACTCGCTAATCGAGATGCCCTAGCCTCTAGAGTGGGTGGCGATGAATTTGTCATCTGCATGAATTTTGAAACCGAAGATGCTGACAATGCGCAACAACAGCTGCTCGGGTTTGCAACCCTTTTGGGTGATAGCATTGCTAAAGAGCAAATACTGGATACCACTAAAGTATCAATACGGGCCAGTATAGGGGCTCTTTTATTAAACTCAGGGCATATAGACCCCGAGCAAGCTTTACACTGCGTGGATGCAGCCATGTACAAATCCAAACGCCAGGGGCAAAATAGAACGCAACTTTATGACAAAACTTTTGAGCAAGAACAAAACAGACTTAAAACGTTCAAAGAAGATATCGAAAATGCAGTACAAGTCGGTGAGTTTCAGCTTTACTACCAACCTCAAGTGGACTTAGTCGATAATTATGTCGTGAAGGTAGAAGCATTAATTCGCTGGAACCATCCGCTTAAAGGAATGATTTTGCCCGATAATTTCATCCCCTATTTAGAGCAAAGTGGCCTGATAGTCCAGGTAGGTGCATGGGTATTAAATGAGGGCTGCCGTCAATTAAAAACATGGATAAATCAGGGGATTGATAAAATAGTCATGTCTATTAATGTCAGTGCCCACCAATTCATGCAGCCGAATTTTATGACACTACTGTCCGATTGTCTCCATAGACATAATATTCCAAGACACTTATTGGAGTTAGAATTAACCGAAAGCGTCGCGATCAAAGATGTCAAACTAGCCATCGATAAAATGAGAGAGATCCAGCAGTTAGGCGTAAAGTTAGCGTTAGATGATTTTGGAACAGGTTATTCATCACTCGCCTATCTCAAAAATTTTCCGGTGCATACCTTAAAAATTGATAAGTCATTCATCAATGGCATTCCCAACGATGGTTACGATACTACGATCATTGAAACTACCTTAGTGATGGCGAAGCATTTAGGGATAGAAGTAGTGGCGGAAGGCGTCGAAAACAATCAACAGTTAGCCTTTTTAAAAAAGTTGAATTGCCAGTTATATCAAGGCTTCTTATACAGTAAACCATTATGTGCAGCAGACGTTCTTAAGCTATTAATCAAAAATATTAAACATCCCAAACCAATTCAAACCAATGCCACAACCCATATGCCCTCATTGATACCTGGTTGCCGTTAAACCCCTCAGGTTAACGCTCTCATTTTGCTGGGTAAATTAAGGGTCTTGTCATTTCCTTTAGTACAACAAACTCTCGCCCTAAGGACCGTATATAAACCCTTAATAATTTAGGCTCAGCCTAATGCACCTCTATTGAAGCATTTATTTTGTCCCATTCTCCACTGGCTTTTAACCGCGCTAGTGCCATTCGAAAATGATTGACGATTGCCTCTGAAGTGTTTTTGCTAAAGGCTAAATAACCATCTATAGACAGCTCTGTAACAGGATACGCCTCTGAAAAATCTTGAGCTGATAAGCCCAGTGATTCTACTTGAGAAATAAAGGATGATTTGGCCGCGATTAAAACATCAATGCGACCTGCGGCTAATTTTTTAATGTTTTGGCCAATAGATACGACATCCTCAAGCGTCTTAATTCCGCGCATTTTCAAATACCGATGAGCACCGCTTTTTCTGACCACTCCCACTTTATAGGACTTTAAATCCTCAAGCTTATTTATTTGAATATCCGATCTCGTTTTAAGTCGATACACATGGGTATCAATCGGGGTGATGGTGCCCACCCATTTAAACAGTTGTTCATTCTCTGGCAATCTCTCTATTAAATAAATTAGGGTATTTTTTTGTTTCAATGCTAAATGATAAGCGCGGGCCCAAGGGTAAATATTTATCTTAGATTTCACTTCTAGTCTTTTCAGAAGGGTTTGCACAACCTTGGTTGACTGCCCCTTTAACTCGCCTTTGTCGACATATATAAAAGGCGATACTAAGGCGGTATTAATGGATATTTTCTCATCCAAAAGTCGAAATTCATTGTTCAACTTCGCCCCTGAAGGCTTTATATTATGAATAATGACATGACTACTTTGCCACCAGCTTGTGGGTTGAATATAGGGATTATCAGCCGAGGGCCAATTCGTCCAATAGGTATGGTTAAAAGGGACTATTTTTTTGGCTTGAGCCACTGGAATAATTGGTAATTCGTCCAGCCACAGATCCATAGCTTGCACAATAAGCGCGGGAATGCCCGAATCATTCATCGGCAGCTTACCTATTTGATCCACCAAATTACTATATGCTTGGTTTTTCCACCGCCAGCCATTGGCATCGGCGGAGCTAATCTGCTCTCCAATAGGCTTATACCATCGAATATTAAAACTATTCAGGGAAGACCACGGCTCGTTAACGGATCCACAAGCCTGCCAACCCACACGTGCTTGGTAGTCACCACTAAAGAATTTTTCCCAAAAAGAAGCGTAGGGAACATTTCCCCAAGTGGCATTGATACCGACCTGTTGTAATTGCTTAACCACTACCTGTGCCAATAACTGCTTTTCTATTAAAGGTTCAGGTGTCTGTATATGCAAAGAAAGCTCTTGGCCTGCCTTCTCGAAATATCCAGTTTTACGATTTAAGATGTATCCTTTTGATTTAAATATCTCTCTAGAGCGGACCGGATCAAATGTCAGCAACGGGTATTTATTATATAAACCGGCATTTTTTAGGATCTCAACATAGCCATTTAAAATGCTATAAGCGGGAAAAAAATGTTTGGCTGGGATAGTAGAGCCTTGATATGCCAGGGATACTACTTCTTCTCGATCAATGGCAAAATTCAGTGCCCAACGCATATCTTTATCATTCCAAGGGGGAGCACTGTTATTGATTTCTATATTCCTAACACAGGGGTCTGGCCAGGAATAAGGTAGCTTTTTATGGTAGGCAGAAATCCTGGGATTGATCTCTTGCAGTGACAGAAACTCCTCCACACTAATGTCCAGTAAACTGTCTAATTCATCAATGGCCATCGCGGCAATGCGTGTCTCCTTTCCTCCTAAAGCTACCCACACCAATTTTTTGGGGTTAGGCAAAGGCTTGAAGCCCACATTTGCACCCCACCAATTGTCATCTCTTGTATAGACAAATCTAATTTGGCTTATATCAGCTACTTTGTAGGGGCCAGTAAACACCGGCCACCCCTTCTCTGAGTCATAGTTATTGAACACTAAAGGGTCTTTATCTTGCCAAATATGCTCCGGCAAAATGTTGATTCGACCCCATATTTTCACTGAAAAATGGTCTAATATAAAACGCGGATTTGCTTCCGTCAGATCAAATCTTACCGTTAACTCATCAATCTTGGTGACGCTTTTCACCCAACGTATAATTTCACCGGCATATAATAACTGTGGATTGTTTTTTAATAAGTTAATCGTAAACACTAGATCATCGGCATTCATGTTCTCCCCATCGCTCCATTTTATTCCCTGGCGCAAATTGATGGTCCATTGTTTGCCGCTTTTATCGGCCTCGTAACTTTCAGCCAGCCAGGGAATTATCGATCCGGTCTCATAATTCAGTATGAATAGGGGTTCCATAACCGCTTGATGAAAACCTTGATCTAGCCGCCGATCCTTTACATAGGGATTCCAATTTTCTGGGTTTGCCACCGGCCCACCGCCATTGTCAAAGATTACCGTCTCGCTTCGAAGTGCCTCGCGGTAATCAGCACCCATAGCAGGGACGGTAAATAACAAGAAGGCCATTAATATACAGATACTTAATTTATTAGATCCCACTCCAGCCCCTCCTAATCATCCCCTTTTTCTAACAACTAAGCATTGCAGAGAACATTCAAATGCTAAGATATAGAGAATTAAATTTTGTAAAAAATGGATTGTTTTGCTTAAGTTTAAGATCAAAACGCAATAATTACTGCGGGGCTGAATTTAAATAGTCCAAAACCTTATGAAGCTTTACGGCAACCACTGGTTTTCTCTATAAAGATGGAGAAGAGCAATATGCATTGCCCCTTGATAAAGGGTCGATACTTGATCATTGGGCCTCTTCTCCTGAATACGCTCACTAACCTGCCTAAAAGATCCCTAAACCTTTGGCGGCTTACAATGCATAACATCATCAAGCTAAGCCACCGGGCGAAACCCGGCAAACAAACTCTTCTGTGACCTAATTAAATCAGCCAATGCATCTTTCACTTTATTAATGGTTTGATTATCACGATCTTCAGCATGGCAAACCATCCATTGATCATGACCCAGTTCAGTTATCAGTGGTGAAACCCTACACAAGCTCTTTTCAGTATCGCCGATAAAGCAAGGTAATACCGCACACCCCACCCCTAGCTTAACCCCTTCAAGGAGGGATAGCGTTGAAGAGCAACTAAGTATTGCCGGAGCGACGAGTCGCTGGGAGAGCCACTGTGATGAAGGTAGTGAATAATTTTGAGTATTTAACGATAACCACGCATAAGTTGCGCCCTGCAGGTCACTGAGGTTTATCTGACCTTGATAAATGCTTGTTGCTGCATAGATAGCAAACTCAACCCGTGCGATGCGCTGCCCTGCTAATCCTGGTGTTTGCGGCCGAGAATTTCTAATGCCTAAACAAGCTTCCCTACGGCCCAAATTTAATCGGGCAGACCCCGCTAACAACTCTATGTTCACAGCGCCTATGTTTTGAAAAATACCTTTCAGTGACTTTGCGATAAACATACTGGTCCAATCTCCAGCGGCCACTTTAACGCTGCTCTGCAAATGATGGCTATCGCGCCAGTGCTCAATGTCTTGCATGCTCTGTCGCATCAGCTGTACTTTCTCTATCAGCTGTAGTCCTTGTGCGGTTAACTCATAACCTTCTCTATGCCTAATAAACAGCCCGATGCCTAAACGCTTCTCCAGAGCGCGCATTCTCCGGCTTAAAGTCGCGGTACTCGCCCCACTCAACAAGGTTGCTCCCACTAACCCTTGCGCTTGTGCCACGGCTAAAAACAATCGGTAGTCATCCCAATTTTGCTTTTCATTCATGAAAGCCCACTTCCATTTTTGTCTGTTTATTAAACACCATCTCTTTGAGAGCATGATAGCGCAAGTATTAAATAAAATTTCATAATTAAAAGTCAAATTTTAGGAGCACAAGATGCACCAGAAACTACAGCAGCAACACCTTGGGAAAAAAGGGCCACTCATTAGCCCGATGGGGATTGGTACTTGGGCGATCGGCGGTCCTTTTTATGCAGGCGCTGGATTAGGTTTTGATCAAGGGGCAGCCTTAGGTTGGGGACAAGTAAAAGATAGAGAGTCGATAGACTGTTTACGTTTTGCCTTAGATGCGGGGGTCAATTTTTTTGATACCGCAGATCTTTATGGCGCTGGACACAGTGAGGTAGTGGTCGGGCGCGCTTTTAAAGGCATACGCGAGCAAGTGCTGATTGCCAGTAAATTTGGCAATACTTTTGATGCTAATTTAAAAACAATGACCGGCACCGATATTAGTCCAAGCTATATAATAAAGGCCTGTGAAGATTCATTAAAGCGCCTACAAACGGATTGGATAGACCTTTATCAAGTGCATTTAGAAGATATCGATACCGAGCAAATCCCCTTGGTTACCGAAGCCTTAGAGGTTTTGTGTGAAGCGGGGAAAATTCGCTGTTATGGTTGGAGCACCAACAATATTGAAGGTAATGCATTATTTTGTAAAAGCGATCAAGCAACTGCGCTTCAGTTTGATATGAATGTATTGCACCGCGCAGATCATATGCTCAGCTGCTGTGAATTGAACAACTGCACCGCCATCATCCGCCAGCCTCTGGCAATGGGCTTGCTCTCGGGTAAATATGTGACGTCTAAAGTGCTATCCAACAGTGACATTCGTAAAGACCCACCGCCTTGGCTGACTTATTTTGATAAAAATGGTGCTGATAAAACCCATCTTAAACGTTTGGCCGCCATTAAAGAGATATTAACCAGTAATGGCCGCACTATCACCCAAGGGGCTCTCGCTTGGATCTGGGCCAAACACCCTAACTGTGTGCCCATTCCAGGAGTGAGAACGGTTGCTCAGGTCAAAGAGAACATCGCCGCAATGGATTACGGTGCTCTTACGCAAGCACAACTGACAGAGATTGACCAGCTACTTGAACTTGTGTAAATAAACATAGCACTCATAAATACTTTCCAATCACCGCCAGCATCGCCGCCACATATTGTTCTTTTTCACCGGTAGGGGCAACGTAGTGGATGGCGTTGCTAGCAGCATCTAGTCCCGCTGTTTTAGCAATAAACCACGCAGCGAGGTAAGAGGAAGCTAAGCAGCCCCCTGCCGTCGCTATATTACCGCTAGCCACTAAGGGCTGATTTAATACTTCTACCCCCGCCTCGATCACCCAAGGCTTAGTGGTTAAGTCGGTACAAGCAGGCAGCCCATTCAAATAACCTAACTTTGCCAGTAGTAAAGCACCTGAACATTGCGCTCCAATTAACTGTCGCTCAGGGTTTAGCTTTAATCTACCGAGTAACTGTGCATCTTTGGCAATCTCACGCGTATAGATACCACTGCCAAACAATACGATATCGGCGCTATTGGCAAATTCTAAGGGCTGCTGAGCCTGTACTGTCACATTATTCATGCTAGTGACAGATTCTGTCGGGCAGGTGATCTGCACATTCCAACCCTGCGGCTGCATGCGATTTAAAATGGCTGAGGCGATGAAAGAATCTAATTCATTAAAGCCTTCGAAAGTGAGTACTGCAACGTTCATGGATAGGACCTATTATAGATATCTAGTTTTTGTTAATCACGCTAATGCCTCACACTTCTAACACTTGAGGCTTCACTACTGCTCGCCCATCATTTGCATAAAAGGGATTAGGGTTACTCTTTCCCAGTAGCTTCCATAGAATTATCTTAGCGATAGCTAATAGCTTGATCTTGCGACTCTCCCCTGCAAATTTTTCACTATCAGGTAGCCCAGGTAAGGAATTTTCAACCTTATTAGTACCGACCACAGGCCCAATAAGCCCATCTACGTCTTGATCATCGCTAATAAATTCATAAGCTAAGCCGACGAAGGGGATTTTACGGCTAACAGTGTTGGCGATAGGTGTATCGCAACAGGCACTGTGCCAACGATACAACCCTTTCCTGGTTAATCGAGTACAGCGCAGATGCTGCTGGCCTTGTAATATTTCAATCATACTCGGTGCTATTTGTAATATTTGTGTGCCACCATATTGATTGAGAATGCCTCCTGCTGGCGCCAAATGCTTAGCGAAAGTTTGACAGTCACTACAGTAACAAACCAACCTCATACCCTTACCCGGTTTTATAGCACGCACCACCCCGGTGATAGTTTTGCACTGACAACTTAACTGTAAATCGCTCATAACTTCCCCAATGTAATTTAGCTTTTAGCTTTTAGCTTTTAGCTTTTAGCTTTTAGCTTTTAGCTCGTAGCTCGTAGCTCGTAGCTCGTAGCTCGTAGCTAGGCCCCTCTATCTCAAACCCACAACAATAACACTACACTGGCCACAATTAAAAACATCCCCAAATATTCTTTTACAGAGATCTTCTCTTTAAAAAAGAGGTAGGTAATTAATAGCGTGATGACAATCTCAATCTGCCCCAATGATTTTACTATTGCAGGATTTTGGTAAGTCATCGCTGTAAACCAGCCAATGGAGCCCAAGGCACTAGTGACACCGACAAAAACCGCTAACTTCAGCTGCCCTAACATCTTTTTAAGCTCTGCGCGCTCTTTGTAATACACGTATATAAAACAGAGTAATGTTTGTAATGACACCATATAGGCCAAGGTAAAAGCGGCGCTAAGGCTTAATTGCACATTTAAACTTAAGCTCGCCTCGCGTAGCCATAGAGAGGTGAACGCAAAAGCAATGCCTGACAGACAACCGTAGTAGATACTTTGCCACTGTACAGCTTGCCCTTTGTTTGGCAGTGAAATTACCACAATACCGAACATGCCAATAATCACGGCTAACCAGCCTAAAACGGATAAGTAAGCACTAAAGAAGAGTACCCCTAATAATGCGGTTTGTAGCGCTTCTGTTTTTGCAAAAGTGGTACCTACAGCAAAATTTCTAAAACTCAGTACTTTTACCAACCAAAAGGTCGCTAGTATTTGCGCCACTGCTGCCATACTGGCATAGAGTATAAAATCACCATTAGCGATTACTTCAGTAACCGTATTCAGCTGTCCATCTAACAAATAGACTAAGTAGATTAGCGCTACTGGCAAACCAAACAAATAACGCACTAAAGTCGTCGCCATCGGTGATATAAAGGCCACTATTTTCTTTTGCCCCGCCGTACGAATACCCTGCATAACCACCGCTAACAAGGTAAATGCCACCCAAACTTCCATTTTTATTGCTCTCACTCTATTTTTTTATAAGGCTAACTGGCAAGTAACTATAAATTAGCCTTCCTTGGTATCCCTGCCATCATGCTATACCGTTCATCCTGAACATAAAACGAATTAATTTTGTAATATCAATTCCAAATTGGAATAACGGAAACTTGACCCCAAAGTCAGGTTTTGATTTAATTAACGTATTACTATAATAATAGCTAAGTGTTGTAGGTCTAAACACCGCCAAAGGAGAACCGTGAATGATCGAGTTCCTACTCAATAATAAAATAGTTAGGCTTGCAGACATAGATCCAAACACCACCGTATTAGAATACTTGCGCGATCAACAACGCGTGGGTACTAAAGAGGGCTGCGCCAGTGGAGATTGCGGCGCCTGTACTGTGGTAACTGCAGAGCTAGACACACAGCAGCAGCTAAGTTATAAAAATATCAATGCCTGCATCACCTTTATCGGCGCGATGCATGGCAAACAGTTAATCACTATCGAAGATTTAAAATCCGGCAATAACTTGCACTCCACTCAGCTGGCAATGGTTGATACCGATGGATCTCAGTGTGGCTTTTGTACCCCAGGCTTTGTTATGTCGCTGTTTTCACTGCAAAAACATCAAAAAACATACGACAGAGCTACCGTACAACAATCCCTGGCGGGAAATTTATGTCGCTGCACAGGATATAAAGCGATTGATAATGCCGCGCAACAAGCCTTAACCTGCCCTGCAAGCGATCAATTTGATGCCGCTAAAGAACAAACCAAACAGTCCTTAAAACAAATTTCCAGCAACAGCGAAGCCTGCCCTTCAATCGGTAAAAACAATAATATTTGCCATTTACCGCAAGACGCACAATCTCTCGCTGATCTGCTGATTCAATATCCCCAGTGTACGCTGGTGGCTGGTAGTACTGACCTCGCCATTGAAGTTACGCAAAACGCCAAAGAATTTAATCACCTAATTTCAACCGCTTATGTAAGTGAGTTAAAGCAAACAACGATTACAGAGCAACAAATCAGCATCGGCGCTGCTGTGACGCTTAATCAATGCCAACACCTCCTGCATCAGCCATTCCCAGACTTTGCCAGTTTACTGGAGCGCTTTGCCTCACTGCAAGTACGTAACCAAGGGACCTTAGCGGGCAACATTGCCAACGCCTCCCCGATTGGCGATACACCGCCGGCGCTAATTGCGCTCAATGCACATATGATACTGCGCTGTGCTAATACACAACGCTCAGAGTTAGTGGAAGATTTCGTTGTCGATTATAGAAAAACCACCCTGGCTAGCAGTGAGTTTATTGAAAAGATTGTCATTCCCATACCGCAACATGATTTTCATTTTAAAATATATAAAGTATCTAAACGCTTGGATGATGATATTTCTGCCATCTGCGTCGCCAATTACCTATGTTTAGATGCAGCAGGTAAAGTCAGCGAGATACGCTTAGCTTATGGTGGCATGGCTGCCATCGCGAAAAGAGCCGTACAAACCGAAGCGGCGCTGTTAGGCAAAACATGGAATGAAGCGAATATAGAAGCAGCACTGTTAAAGCTCAGCGATGACTTTCAACCGTTGAGTGATTTTAGAGCAAGCAATCAGTATCGCATGCTCTGTGCACAGAATTTGCTACGCAAGTTCTTCTATGAAACACCACACAGTAGCGAAATGACCGACAATACACATTTAGCCACAGATATAGGTGGCAAAATGAACATGAGGATTTCTGACTATGTCTAATGCCAGCAGCCCTAAGCTAAGCCAAGCGCAAATGTTAGAACTCATCAACACTGATATCACTACGGGTGTTGGCAAAAAAATCCCCCATGAGGCCGCTGAGCGTCACGTAACCGGCGAGGCTCTGTATATTGATGATCGGGTTGAATTTGCCAATCAATTACATTTATATCCGGTATTAAGTGAGGTCGCTCACGGCCTCATCAAGCATATTGATATCAGCCAATGCAAAGATGTGGCAGGCGTTGAATGCGTGATGTTAGCCCAAGATATTCCCGGCAATCCAGATATAGGTCCCGTATTAGCAGGAGACCCTTTAATGGCCGCCGATAAAGTCGAGTACATCGGCCAAGTCATTGCGGTTGTGGTGGCGACATCCCATGCCATCGCACGGCGCGCTGCGGCGCTTGTCAAAGTGGATATTTCGCCGCTTAAGGCCATTTTACAAGTGAAAGAGGCACACGCCTTAAAACACTATGTATTAGAGCCGCACACCCATACCATTGGCAATGCCAATGCAGCACTGGCTAACGCAACACATAAACTTAAGGGTGAGTTTGAAATAGGCGGTCAAGAGCACTTTTATTTAGAGACTCAAATATGCAGTACTGTCCCCACTGAGGAGGGGGGCATGTTAGTTTACTCTTCTACCCAGCACCCTAGTGAAGTACAAAAGCTGGTGGCACAAGTTATTGATGTTCCTTTAAACAAAATCAGCGTCGACATGCGGCGCATGGGTGGCGGGTTTGGCGGCAAAGAAACACAGGCGGCACAGCCTGCTTGTTTAGCAGCGTTAGCCTCGCACTTAACCAACAAACCCTGCAAGATGCGTTTAGAGCGTAAACAAGACATGTGCATGACCGGTAAACGCCACCCATTCATTATTCAATACCAAGTAGGCTTTGATCAGCAGGGCTTACTATCCGGTTTAAAGCTCGATTTACTGGCCGATTGTGGTTATTCGCCCGATCTCTCTGGATCCATTGTCGATCGAGCCATGTTTCACTCCGATAACGCCTATTATTTAGGCAATGCCATTATTACCGGTTATCGCTGTAAAACTAATCGCGCCTCCAATACCGCTTATCGTGGTTTTGGTGGGCCCCAGGGGATGGTCGCGATAGAAAGCATCATGGATCATATCGCACGTTTCTTAAATAGAGATCCACTGAGTATTCGCAAACTCAATTACTACCAAAAAGATCAACGCAACATCACCCACTACGGGCAAAAAGTGGAGGGCAATTTACTTGAGGAAATGACTGCTCAGCTAGAGCTCAGCAGTGATTACGACAACAGGCGCCAGCAAATAATCGCCTTCAATAAAAAACACCCCTTTATGCGCAAAGGCATGGCGTTGACACCGGTTAAATTTGGCATCTCTTTTACCGCCACCTTCCTCAACCAAGGTGGTGCGTTAATTAACATTTACACCGACGGCAGCATTCAATTAAACCACGGTGGCACTGAGATGGGTCAAGGGCTCAATACCAAAGTGGCACAAGTGGTCGCCGAAGAGTTTCAAGTCGATATTGGCAATATCGTGATAACAGCTACCCACACTGACAAAGTGCCCAACACTTCGCCAACGGCAGCATCTTCCGGAGCTGACATCAATGGTAAAGCCGCACAAAATGCGGCACGCACTATTAAGTCACGGCTGATAAAGTTTGCACAAAGTCATTATCAAGTAACCGCAGCACAAATTCGTTTCGTCAATAATCACGTGGTGCTGGATAAACAAGTGATCACCTTTGTCGAGCTGATACAGCAGGCATATTTCGGGCAGATATCGCTTTCAAGTACCGGTTTTTATCGCACCCCTAAAATCTTCTACGACCGAGATAAAGCCCACGGCACTCCCTTTTATTACTTTGCCTTTGGCATGGCCTGCTCTGAGGTCATCATCGATACGTTAACCGGTGAATACAAGGTATTACGCACCGATATTTTGCACGATGTGGGCGACTCGCTAAATCCCAGAATCGATTTAGGTCAAGTTGAAGGAGCTTTTGTGCAGGGCATGGGTTGGATGACCACAGAAGAGTTAAAATGGGATGACAGTGGCAGATTACTTACCTGCAACCCAATGAGTTATAAAATACCCGCGATTACCGATACACCTAACGATTTCAGGGTAAAGCTGGTGGAGAATCGTAAAAACCCAGAGGACACGGTCTATCACTCTAAAGCGGTAGGCGAACCTCCCTTTATGTTAGGTATTAGTGTCTGGTGCGCACTCAAAGATGCAGTGGCCAGTCTGGGAGATTATAAAATACAGCCGATCATGAACTCACCCGCGACCCCTGAAGTGGTATTGTTTGCAGCAGAGAAAATGCGCCGGGAAGTTGCTGATGTATAACAGCTGGCATGATAAATTAGAGCAATTACAGCAAAGCGCACAAGCTTGTGTATTGATCACTATATTTGCCACTAAAGGCTCTACGCCCAGAGCCGTGGGTAGCAAAATGTTAGTCACCGCAGAGGCCAGCATGCTCAGTATCGGTGGTGGTCATTTAGAATACCAGGCGATTAAACGTGCCCAGGACATGTTAAAAGATCGAAATAGCCAACCCTTTATCGAAAGTTTTTCACTGGGCGCGCGTTTAGGTCAATGTTGTGGTGGCCATGTAGAGTTATTATTTGAAGCTTTTTACCCTGTCGATAGACAAGTTGCCATCTTTGGCGCAGGTCATATCGCCAATGCACTAGTGCCTATTTTAGAGCAACTGCCCTGCTCCATTATGTGGGCCGACTCGCGCCGCGCTTTATTTCCAGCGACCTCTAGTAAGAGCACGAAAATCATTATCACTGACGAACTCTGTGATGTCATTGATCAGTTAGATAACCATTGTCATGTTTTGATCATGACGCATAACCACCAACTGGATATGCAGTTGTGTGAGGCATTACTCAATCGCGCGCATAATGGCTTTATTGGGGTTATTGGCTCTACAACGAAATGGAAAAAGTTTAAACTGCGCCTGACCAATAAAGGCTATGCAGCGACGGTTATCGATAAAATTAACTGCCCTATCGGTATTACTGAGATCAGTGGAAAACTACCCATGGAAGTTGCCATATCTGTCAGCGGCCAGTTTATCCAGATGTATCAGTCAGAACAGCATGTTGATGCTCAACACAACAGCACTTCGACTGATCAAGAATTGAAAATCATTTCCTAAGAGAAAAAAGCATGAAAAGCCAAGTTATTGGTCATCGCAGCGCTATGCTGCACTGCATTGCCAACCCGGACATTTCTGGTGTCGATCAATCCTATCAGTATTTTGCCGATGGATTGTTAATTATTGAGGAGGGGAAAATAGCGCAACTAGGTGAAGCCAGCCAACTATTAGCGTTATACCCTGACTTAGAAATAGTCACCCATCCCAATAAACTGATAGTACCAGGTTTTATTGATACCCATATTCACTACCCGCAAACTGCCGTTATTGCCTCTTACGGTGAACAGCTGTTAGATTGGCTAGAAAACTACACCTTTCCCGCCGAAGCTGAATTTAGTGATCCAGAACACTGTCGTGAAACCGCTGATTTTTTTGTCAATGAATTGCTTAAAAATGGCACCACTACTGCGTTAGTCTTTGGCACCGTACACAAAGAGTCAGTCTCCGCTTTTTTTGATGCTGCAGACAAACAGCAACTGCGCATGATCGCCGGTAAGGTGATGATGGATAGGAATGCACCGGATAACCTCACGGATACCGCACAGAGCAGTTACGATGACTCTAAAGAATTAATTGAAGCCTACCATCAAAAAAACCGCTTGAGCTATGCAGTCACTCCTCGATTTGCACCGACCAGTACCGAGCTTCAATTACAACTTGCCGGGCAGTTATTACAGGAATATCCAGATCTTTATCTGCACACTCACTTGAGCGAGAACCACAACGAAATCGCTTGGGTTAAAGGGCTATTCCCCGAGCGCAGTAACTACTTAGATGTTTATGACCACTATCAATTAGTCACCGACCGATCAATTTTTGCCCACGCCATTCATCTATGTGAGAGCGAATGCCAGCGTTTGGCAGAGGCCGATGCCGCCGTGGCATTTTGCCCAACCTCCAATACCTTTTTAGGAAGCGGTCTGTTTAATTTATCGAAAATGGAGCGTCACAATGTACAAGTGGCACTGGGAACCGATATAGGTGGTGGAACCAGCTTTTCTATGTTGCAAACCATGCAAGAGGCCTATAAGGTATGCCAGCTTAGCCAGAACCAAATAAGTCCGTTCAAAGCCTTCTACTTAGCCACCCTAGCCGGCGCTCAAGCATTAAAGCAGCAACATAATATTGGTAATTTGCAACCGGGTAGTGAAGCGGATTTTGTCGTATTGGATCTCGCAGCCACCCCGCTGATTGAGCGACGCTTAAAAAACGTCACTAATATTGAAGAGCAATTGTTTGTATTAATGATTCTCGGTGATGACAGAGCAGTAGAGAGTACTTACAGTTTTGGCAACTGCGTTTATAAAAGAAAATAATAAAGGTGATTTAGGCGCAGCTTAAATCATCAAAGATTTAATTGACCACAACACCCTTGCACAAAGTGAGGGCTCGAGTAGCCAAAAGGCTGCCTCGAGGACTTATTTGACTATACAGCCTGAGTTTAGGCACTATTTTACAGTTACAGAGCTTATACATGTCACGTATTAGAGATCGGAAAAAAGCCCTTATTCTAAATGCCGCTTGTGCCATTTTTGCGAACCACGGCTACTCCGGCACCAAAATTATCGATATTGCCAATAAGATCGATGTGCCAAAAGCGAATATTTATTATTATTTTGAAAACAAAGAAGCCTTATATCGTAGTGTTTTAGAGAGTTTTGTAACGCCGTTGTTACAGGCCACCGCACCCTTTGATGATTATCGACATCCAGCCGATGCCCTGACCAATTTTATTAAACTAAAAATTGAAATTTCTAAAAATCACCCAAACGCCTCTAAAGTGTTCGCCAATGAAATATTGCAGGGTGCTCCACATTTACCCCAAGATATTATTGATAAGCTCTGCTTTCAAACTGAAGGAGCCCAGAGTCAGCTACAGCAGTGGATAGACCAAGGGTTGATGGATGATATATCGCCTATACACTTGTTATTTACCCTCTGGGCAGCGACTCAAACTTATGCCGATTTTAACTGGCAGGTAAAACTACATTTAAAAACTGACAGCATAAGCGATCAACAATTTGAAGATGCTTCAAATATGTTAATAAAAATCATACTCAAAGGTTGTGGAATCACCCCACAAGTGGCAAAATAAATTTTAGTGGTCTAGATGAATTACGACCACTTGTTAAACCTACATCACCAGAGACATTAAAAGGATTTTCCAACGTTAACAGGATTTAAACATAAAGAATTTAATGACTATGACAGAAGATGATTTTTTCAACCATTTATACACCTTATCTCTACCACAACTCAGCCTGATCCAAGAACAACTCTCAATAAAAATCCAACAACAGCTAATAAAGCGCCAGCGCCCCGCTAAAATGCTAACGCCTACCGGTAGTATTAGAGAAATGGCTGACAACTTAGGTTTGGATCTTACCGCCTTAATGCGAGAAGTGGCTAGACGCTAAGCTCTCATGGAGTTTAATAGGTATAACTGACGAACCTTAGTTACGCTTAGCCTTAAATAGCTGCGACGGGATAGAGCACTCTGTCGCGATATCCGGTCGTGACGCTGATTAAGCCGCTAAATAACTGATTGAGTTGCTCAGATTGGGAGTCGCAAATTAATGGCCTTCCCTGTAACTCATTGAGCTTTGTTTTAGTGGCGAGTAAACAGATATTGTCCTTGGAGACACGGGCCAATAGCTCGGTCGACAACTGCTGGTTACCTCTACCTATAAAATGCCCTTGT
Source organism: Oceanospirillaceae bacterium (assembly GCA_013215375.1). GTDB lineage: Bacteria > Pseudomonadota > Gammaproteobacteria > Pseudomonadales > Balneatricaceae > Rs1. The sequence goes on from JABSRB010000013.1 coordinate 105,392, forward strand.
CCACCAATAATACTGAGTATTATGATGGTTTTAACACCTTGGGTTAGATCCAACAATTGTTTAGCTGTACAGTCCGATGCCACTAACTGCGCATTTTTCACCAGATCAACACCCAACAAGGTGTTTTCCAGCCCCAGCTCATCCATCACCGCCTTTACAGTCGTCCCTGAACCCATCACATAAAAGACCTCATCTTGCATCTGCTCAACAATATCTGCAGCGATATCGGCAACCACAAGCTCTTCAACTTCACGGCCCGAGCTCTTTACATTTTGTAAGTAGCGATGCTCAACAGGTACTTGTAGTTCACCGTAGTACTTAGCGCTAACCCGTCCTTGCCTAACGGCCTCTTCATCGATATCGCGCACTTCCTGATGCTGTAGTGTTAACATTTTGCCATCAATTAACATTGCAACAATTTCACCTGCTGCCTTAGGAGAAATCGCATACACTCCAGAGTGGATTTTTACACCCGCTGGGATTCCTAGTACTGTTAAAGATTCAGGGGCAGCACTGACGATATCTCTGGCAGTACCATCGCCACCGGCGAAAAGTAGCAGATCGATATCTTCTTTGACTAAATCTAGCACCGCGCGCTGCGTATCTTGGGCAGTAGTGCCGCCAGCGGTTAGTTGGCCAATTACTTTGACGTCAAAGCCTAGTGACTTGGCAATATCTTCACCCATTAAAGCGGGGTATGTTATGACCTCCACTACTTTTCCCTGCAGCCGAGCAAGTGCTATTTGGGTGCGTTGTTGCGCCTTTGGCTCAGCACCAAGCGCCATTGCTAATGCTTGCACATCCGCCCCATCACTGCCTTTTAATGCAACTGAGCCTCCAATGCCGGCCACTGGATTGATAATTAAACCCAATCTAAAAACTTTGGACTTACTCATCAATGTAACCTTTCTTAACCAGTATTTCCTTGTAGATGTAGGCGGCAATCAGCACTTTACTCTCATCTTCAAGTTCCTGAAATTGGAAGCCATGCACAAACACCCCTGGCTCACTCATTTTGCAAGAGCGCAATACCACAGAGGTAAGCAACATTTGATCAATACCGACTAACTTGAGTCGCAGTGTCACAAAAAACTCATCACCGGGATTACCCAGCGCACTTGGCGCTTCAATGCCCATGCCTTTCATCGAAACGTCACTGCAAAAAACAATGTTGGGTATTTCTTTTTTAAGTGCTAATTCAGGATCTTGGTATTCAATTGATACCGGAAGTTTTAGCTCTACTCGAGTATTTTTACGTATATTACTCACTTCAATATTCTTCGGGTAAGACAAGTGCCAGTAGGAAAAAGGCGCTGGCAAAATTTTGATCACCCTAGACATAAAGGTGCATATACGGCCCTCAAGCATAATATGCACTTTGATAATCACGCCTTCTAAATTAGTGGCACTATAACCCGCGCTTCTTTTAGGGGCACTAACCATTAACGATTTTCCCTCAATAAACCCCAGTAATTCCAACGCTAACTTTCGTCTTGGCGATACCATTTCCATAACAACTTTTGAGCCGATGGTAGGGTTTATGTCTTTTAATGATTCAACAGAAGTTGCGATGATTGTTTCCTCTAATAATGAGTTATCTAAATGTTTAAACCGAATATTGCAGCCAATAGCTTGTGCCTTTACGCTACTATCATCACTACATTGCAGGCCATACCCGTTAGGTTGAAAACCCTAGTTTGTGCATATCAACAATGTTTTCTGGCTTAGTGCAGGCTAACTGCAAAGATTTAAATTCTCTGCGCATCGGATAGTGTTTACGTAGCAGATCAAACTGTTCCGCTTGATTTGATTGATTCAACGACGCTCTTAATGCCCTGTCATCTTTAAATGGATCATAAATGAGTTTAACAATGGCAAGGGGATCAAAGTCACTATTTAGCTGCATACTCGCCACTGCCGGCAGTGGTAAATAATCTTCAAATTGACAGTTAAGCTTTTCACCGAGCAATTTAGAGAACGCTTCTTTTAGCATGTAAGTACCGCGCACTCGACCCTCTAAGGAATAACCCGCTATATGCGGTGTGGCTATCGACACAAGCTCAGCTAACTGGCTATTAACAACCGGTTCATGCTCCCAAACATCTAACACCACCCGTACATCAGCACGCTTTTGCATAAATACCAATAAATCGTCTGCTTTGATCGCAGGACCACGCCCGGCATTTAGTAATATGGCATTGGGCTTTAACTGTGATAACTGTGCCGCACTGATTAAATGGTGAGTGCAATGGGCACCGGTTTTAACCAGAGGCGTATGTACTGCAATGATATCAGCATGTTTAAATACGTAATCTAGATCATCAAAACCCGACTCACTTTCAGCCCTTGGCGGATCATTCAATAGAACCTTCTTGACCCCCAACACTTGTAACTTAGCCGCTAATCTTTGACCGACATTACCGACACCTATCACGGCTACTGTTTTATCACAGAGATCTTCACCACTTTGTGCTAAAAGCTCGTACAGGCAGCAGAGGTCATATTCCACCACCGCATTTGCATTGCAACCAGGCGCACTACTAAAAGCTATGTTGTGACGCGCTAAATGTTCTAAATCAATGTGATCAGTCCCTATAGTGGCACTGCCAACAAATTTAACGCTGCTTCCTTCCAACAGCGCTGCACTGACGTTAGTGACAGAGCGCACTAATAATACATCCACACCTTGCAGTTGTTGCGCCGTTAAAGTGCGGCCATTAACCTTGGTGACTTTTCCATACATCGAGAACATCTGCTCGGCGTAGGGGATATTTTCATCAACAACGATGTTTAATTCTGTGTTATTCACTGCCAATCTCTTTCTTTAGTTTTACTATTTTTCTGGGTGATCCCGCTCCATCGATGGCGACAAAAGTAAATCGCCCTTGCGTCACTTTCAGTACTTCTTCACTATGATGCCTCTGCACCCAAACATTGACGTTGATCGATAATGAAGTATTTCCTATGTTTGCAATATCACAATAGCAACTAACGTCATCACCGATATAAATAGGCTTTAGAAATGTCATCGCATCAACTGCGACTGTAACGACTCTCCCCTTCACTTGATGGGCGGCGAAATTTCCGCTGGCGATATCCATTTGAGACATAATCCAGCCGCCAAAAATATCACCATCTGGATTGGCATCGGCGGGCATCGCAATTGTTCTTAACGCGGGAATGGAACTAGGTAATAAAGACATAGATAAACTCAACATAAAACACTTAAATATATGTAAATCAAGATCCCGCAGTAAGCTGTGGAAGATATTTGATGATTCAGGTGATACCTAATTCATCTCTAATAAACACGTATATTAAGTTCGCTGGAAATCTTTTAACGGCATAATCCGAAAAAAACAACGAGTGAGGAGTTTACCATTAAGGGTATGAGTATCCACTGCAAAACATTTAATTTGTTAAATTTAAAGAGGAATATTCATGTCGCGACGACAGCTCGCTAAACCAAGATAAATCAGCATCGATTTACCCGAGCTTCACCTATATAAATTAGCAATAATATAACTAACAGAGCGCTAGGAGGCTGTCCGAGAATAGCGATCGAAGCGAGACCAAGGCTATTTGAGGAAGAATTAGCGATGATTTAAGGCGAACAAATTGTCTGGAACAATTTATAATGCCAGCCCCGAAGGGGTGAGGCATAGGGATATGCCGAATAATAGCGTGCTATTTAACGAAATTGAGCGTTAAATTTAACAAATTAGACGAGTCCGCAGTAGACCAGTCTGTTCTCGGACAGTCTCCTAAGATCACTCCAACTCGAGTCCGAGTGATTTTTCCAACACTTGAATCGATTCTTTTTCACCCGTTGCATCACTATGAATTTTAGCGATAATGCGCGGCTGATCACGTAATAATTCTACAATGTCGTCTGCTTTTATTGGCTTGGTATAAAAATAGCCTTGACCTATATCACAAGAGAATTTTTGCAACAGTTCAATTTGATCATGATCTTCAATGCCCTCAGCCACTACTTTAAGCCCTAAACGGTGCGCCATTTGTATCACAGATTCCGTTAACGCCGCATCTTTAGGTTTGTTGACCATATCCATAATAAAGCAGCGGTCTACTTTTAAAGTACTGACAGGAAAACGGGTTAAATAATTTAACGAGCTATAGCCAGTGCCAAAATCATCAATACTCAAAGCAATGCCCAGCGCCAAAAGTTTATCGAGAATAGGCAAAACCACATCAAAATTTTCAGCTAACATAGTTTCAGTAATTTCTAGCTCAAGCCTCGCAGGATCAATCTCCTCGGAGAGCAAGACGTTTTCTACAATACCGACAATGTCATCATTGGCTAGTTGTCGCATGGACAAATTAACCGCCATTGTCAATGGTTGATCAGACTCTAGCTGGAATTTTTTAAGGTCTCGACAGGCTTGGTAAATAGCAAACTCACCCATTTTTTCGATGACACCGATAGATTCAGCCGCCATGATAAATTCGTCGGGCCCTACAAACCCCAACTTAGGGCTACGCCAGCGCATTAAAGCCTCAAAGCTACAGACGGTGTAATCCGAGATTTTGTTTTTTGTTTGATAAACCATGTATAGCTCATCATTATCCAGCGCGGTGCGAATCTCTGCTTCAAGCTCCAGTTTACGCTTGCTTCTCTCTTCAAGTTCTTCATCAAAAAAGCTGTAACAATTGCGCCCTGAGTCTTTAGAATAATAAAGCGCGATATCCGCATTTTTAAGCATGGTCACTTCATCGGAACAATCATTGGGAAAACAGGAAATACCCATGCTGACAGTGACATACAATTCCTTGCCTTCAAGCGTAATAGGGGTTGTAATCAACGCGATGATATTATTAATTAAATCAACAATTTCATCCTTTTTTTCATAAGGCATAAAAGCGAGGAACTCGTCGCCACTCATATGACAGGCTGTTCCCTTTTGATACATAACTTGACCTAAACGCCTTGCAACCGCTTGTAACAATTGATCGCCAATGGCATGTCCGAAGCGATCGTTGACCGATTTAAAGTTATCTAAATCCAGATAAATAAGGGCGACTTGGCCATTATCCTTTCTAGACTGCAGCAGCTCCTTTTGCAGCAACAATGAGGAGTTTCGTCTATTCGGCAGGCCTGTTAAGGAGTCAAAATACGCCTGTTTATACAGCCTAGCCTCAACTTTCTTACGTTCAGTGATGTTCTGAGTGATGATGATATAACTTTCGTCTAAATCGTTTTCAACCGACATTTTACTGATTGAAAACGAAAACCACTGCTGTTGTGATTCATCACAGCGCTCGCAATACCAGTTTTCACCTAAACGTAATGCCACTAATATTTTTTCTAAGTCAGGCTTTAATAGATCGTGAGGTTTTGAATCGACTAGAATGGTATTTGGTGCTATCTCGATAATCTGGCCGGCACCATCGAGTAATTTTCTATTTGCATATTCAGTTACCCACCGCGAGTTAGTGACAATGACACTACTTGGGCTCGCCTCGATAGCTCTGGATAATTTAGAAACGCTATGTTGAGCGATATGTTTTTCTTCCTCAAACACATACGCTCTTCTGATACTAATTCTCAGCACTAACAAACCCAATAACGCGACCGCTAAAATAATCAGCGTGGCGAATTGCATGCGAGTAAACCAGACATCCCACAAATTACTATATTGAATTGATACAACGACATAGCCATTGAAATCAGGGACTTTTTTGGCACTAAAAAACACATCCCCATTGGCAGTGCTAACACTGCCTAAACCTACAGCATTCTCATTAATCAAGGCCAATTCAGGGATTAAATTTGGCGCAATTCTAGCGGTACCAAAGCTTTGTAAAAAAGATTTTTTCTCTGGGTAAGATGCGTAGATAAAACCTTTATCATTACTAAAAGTTACTTTGGCATTATTGATCGAAACCGCAGATTTATTCCAAACACCATCGGGCCCTATTATCTGATAGGCAGCAACCAAGTAACCTACCACAGCGTTATTATGATTATAAATAGGGACGCGCAATGGTAAGAAATGCTCGCCAAATGAACTCATACGAAAAGGAAGACCGACCGCTGATAATGCTGCTGATTCGTTTAAGAATAGTCGCCCCCAGTCTTCCCCTTCATAATGCCCATGAGAAATAAGTACGTTACTGTTACTATCGAGCACCGCAACCGCTTTAATATATTTACTGACACGAATTAAATTATCGAGAGTCTCTTTTGCTTTCACAGAATGTGCCCGGGTGATATCAAACTGCTCAGCAGTCGATAACAACACGTCTTCTTCAAACGTTAAAAACCGCGACATAACCTCTGTTAGTGAATTCGCATGAGGCGCGAGAGTACTCCTCGATTTTATATAAATATTATTCCAGATACTTAAGCCAACCACGATTAACGCGAGTATCATCAGTGCTACTAATCCGAAATATAGAACGCGAAACCATCGACCTTTTTTATTATTCAGGTAGTTTGGCAGTAATTTATTTCCCTGAGACGTTTCATTGTTATTCATTTATCTTCGGATCCATTGTTCACAGTAAAATTCCCTTCAAAACTGACGTATGGTAATTGCTCAGTTCGACGCCGAAAACACTCTATCTAAGCGACACTGGTGTGATTGCATAGATATATTTGTCACATTTTTTTCCAGCAAAGGTATAACAGCCAACTCAACCCTCGCCGCACCAACCCCTTCCTTTAATGGCGTTCGAATTATTTTCTCCTGCCACAAGTGTTTTATACGATCTTTAATCTTTAATTCAAATTCACCCTTACACATCACAGCAACCGAGCTTGCAGTGCTAGGGCCGCTAATTTCCAAATCGATATTCATTAAGCATCCACTGATAAAAGCGGTCTTTGCCACTTTGACACAAGTCAAATCAGTATCAATAACCTTTACACCATATACATTATCGGCAGAAAAAACATTATGAGGTCTGATTTCACTCGATTTCAGGCGGGTTTTATCGATCTTTTCAGTCGTTATCGCTAGCGCCTTACCCCTATCTGCTTTTGAAACTGCCTGTAATCGATCTCTCTTAATCCAGCCTTTGATCTGTTTACCTTCTAAGCTAAAGCTAACTTGAGCCCAGCGCCCCTGTTGTTTAATGATAACAATATCAGACGCAGCAAACAGGGAATGCACGATGACTGCGTTTACCTTTGGCGTTTTATATATTTTGGCCGCCTCTATCGCTATTTCATATAACTGAGCGCCACTAACAATCCTTGTACTCACTAGCACTATACATACTAGACATAACGTCAAGGGCTTAATAACCGCCCTGATTTTCTTTCTTACCAAGAATAATAAAATAAATTTAACACCTTACTTTTACTTACAACAGAACCCCAGATAACAACCACAACCGATAATACGACATCAATACGGTTCAACAGTCATTAGGCGGATCATTCTCTGAGTCATCACACCAATTGTGCCGAATTTTCTTTCGTTAAGAGCTCACTTTAACAAGCTTATTTTAATGCAAAATCTTCAGCACAAGGCAGTACTGTGGTGTATTCTTGGCATAATGCGTCAATCAAACTTTGCATTCTATTTGAGTAGCCCTGCTCTATTAATAATTGCGCTTGAACACTCACTTTCTGTTTAAAACTATCACTAATTTGAAATCCTGCATTTAAATTGTCGGCACTAAAGTGAAACGGATGACAACAGGCAACGGAGAGGGTCCATTCAATTGCCTGAGGCAAAACCTCAACCGATTCAAACTCTTGTTGCTCTAGAAAAGTACGCCCATCCGGCTTGTACCAATAACCATAATCTTCTAATTGACGACGCGTTTTACCAGCAACTAACCAATGACTCACTTCGTGTAATGCGCTTGAAAAAAAACCATGGGAAAATAATATTTTGTTCATCTGTGCCGCATTTTTAGCGGGCAAATATAAAGGTTCATCTGGACTGAGTTGCAAAAGCGTTTTTTCACTTTTTAAGAATAGACCATTAAACACGCCAAGTAAGGCTTTTAACTTATTTTCTGAACTATTGAGCTTTGTCTCTGTATTCAATTTTTGTATATCTAGCACTATTGATAAACTACCCACGCTCTTTTATTTAACCACCAAGTATCGCCAGAGCGCTGGTCAATTCTTGACGCTACGTAACCTTTTTTATCTTGATCAGCACGAATTAAATGCACATCGTATTGAGAGATTTCCAGTTCACTTGTCTCGGCTAAAATATTCCAGCCACTGTTGTCAGCTAACCAAGTTTCACCGGTATATCTGTCATAGCGGATCAAAACCCATTGTTTGCTAGCTGTATAGCTGGAAACAATACCAAACGCCGCCTCGGGAGACGGTGATATATCCTCTAATTTTTTAAGAATGTCATTTAATGAATCGCCACCCATATTTGGAGATTTAGTCCCCTTTGAGGCCGTTCTGGCTTTATTAGTATCTGAGATTTGGCCGTTGGCTACAGATAACTGGCTCAATTGTAAGATAGTCGCTACATTGCCACTGAGTTTAATTACTTGTTCTTGTAAAGCTGTTAGCTGACCTTGAATACTCGACAGTGTATCAGGCGGTGCAATTTGATTGCCTGAGTCTTGTTGGGAAAGTGCAATGAGAGGTTTGCTGACAGAATCCACAACAGCGCTTTGCGCGTCTGCACTATTTGTCGGTGGCGTCTCTGCGACCTCCTTTTTCGGCGCACTTGCCGCGCATCCAATCACTGTGCTGGCCAACATCACGACACACAAAAACTTATATTTCATCACAAAACATATCCTCTAAATTTAATCCGTTTGATTGTACTACAAGCTTTTGTTTGCGAACACCTAAAGCGTTAACTCAGGTAATTAAGTGGCGTTAAAGTTCAATAGTTTTTCTTATCTATACACCCTTATTGCACCCTTTTTTGACGGCAATAATCAACCAAGCTAGTGATATAGTTTGCTCTACCTCAGTGACAATATATTTAGTTTTTTCGATGACTTGATTACTGCCCATCAAAGTCTTTGTGGTAATATCTGGGACCGTTTTATGACTGATATAACTGATTATATGCAAACATCTTTAACAACTAGCCAGGGCACGTTTTCCCTAAGCCGCTACCCTCTTCGCAAACATGAACAATTGCGTGCCTGGGATGCCGCCGATGAGCTAGTACTTGAGCACGTGGCAACACTAAACACGGATGCAGCTAACAGCTCACCGAAAGTACTCATTATTAATGATCAATTTGGTGCTCTCGGCGTAGCACTGCATGCTTTTACACCGACTTTAGTAGGTGACTCTTTCATTGCCCAGCAGGCCATTGAATATAATTTAGCGCAAAACAACTTAACCGATTTACCTTTTTTAAATTCATTGGATCCTTTATCTGGCCCCTACGACATTGTCATTATAAAAGTACAAAAAAGCTTAGCGCAACTCGAAGAGCAGCTTTATAAATTACACCAACATTTGCACGACAATAGCATTATTATTGGTTGCGCCATGGTAAAGATGATCCACAACTCCAATATCCAATTATTTGAAAACATCATCGGCCCCACCAAAACCTCATTAGCCAAGAAAAAAGCGCGCCTTATTTTTTCTAATTTTAACAAAGGGATAAGCAGGAAACCTAATCCTTACCCTCAATCCTTCACTCTAGAGGATATTGATTGGAAAATACTTAATCACGCCAATGTTTTTTCACGGGCAAAACTAGACATCGGCTGTCGTTTTTTTATTGAGCACATTCCCAGCAGCAAGGCCTCAAGAAATATTATTGATTTAGGATGTGGCAACGGTATTGTCGGCATGGTTGCTGCGCGCAACAATCCAAATGCAACCATCCATTTTTATGACGAATCCTACATGGCCGTGGCCAGTGCTGAATTCAATTTTCAGCAAGTATTCGGCCCCTGTAGAACAGCTAACTTTAATGTTGCAGACTGCCTTGGTTCTGCCGCTGAAGACTCCGTTGACTTGATATTAAATAACCCCCCGTTTCATCAACAAAATGCCATCGGTGATTTTATAGCTTGGCAGATGTTCAGCCAATCCTATCGCGTTTTAGCCAGCACTGGTGAGCTGTGGGTTATAGGCAATACTCATTTAGGTTACGCGCAAAAACTAAAAAAACTCTTTGGCAATTGCCAGAAGGTTGTCAGTAATTCTAAATTTGAAATCCTACGCGCTGTTAAATAATTTACCGACAGCATTTTTAAAACTTATTAACCTTCCAGATTAATTAAGGACTTTTATGAATCAGCAAATACCACCTCCAGAGACCGGCATCAAACGTATTTTTAAAGCCGCTGGATACTCATGGCAAGGCATAGTCTATGCATGGCAGAACGAAGCGGCATTTAGACAAGAGTTTGTCTTATTTGTCGTAGCTAGTATTGTAGCGATTTTTAGTAGCGTAAGCCCGGTAGAAAAGGCAGTGCTTATTGGCAGTGTGGCGATTGTCATTATTGTAGAAATTTTAAACTCAGCCATTGAAGCGGTAGTCGACAGGTTTGGTAAAGAGTTTCACCCCTTGAGCAAAGCTGCTAAAGACATGGGCTCAGCAGCAGTATTTATTAGCTTGGCGGCTGCGGCTCTGATTTGGATGATCATATTTATCCCATTACTATAAAAGCCCCATCATTGAACAACTTTTTTTGACGCTAAAAATAGGGAGGACTATCACTCCCTACCCTTCTACTTATATTTTCTGTAGCCTTAATTAGTCCTAAATAATATATATTTAAGAATTTGTATTATTTAATCATCATTTATATGCTTTGTTTATTTATTGTTCATGCACCATCGGTATAATTAACTTATCGAAACAGCCATTCATTTTCAAAGATTTAGCGATTTATTCACTAAAAAAATACAGCCTGAACATAAAACAGCACTAATAATCTCTACACATTCAGCGGGGGTGATGATTGTAAATCCGCGCTTCTATAAAATTTTTTAGCAGCTAATTGAGGTTATCATGATCAAGAACTCTATCCTTTTGCTTTGCTCTCTTTTTGTATTTGGCTGCTCAGAAGAGCCATCAGGACAGACACCTACCTTAGACTCCAGTATCGACCACACAAAACATATAATTTTTGCTCCGCCTAAAAGCCCTGCGCTATTAACAATTACAGGCTCGATTACACAGTTTAATCAACAAAGAAGCTTATTACTTGATCGTGAGACTTTACTCAGTTTTCCACAAGTAACCGTCAAGACTTCGACATTATGGACGGATGGAGAAAGCACTTTCACCGGCCCTCTGATCAAAGACGTACTCAATAGCGCCGGCAATACAGCAGACTTTATCAGCGCTATTGCCATTAATGAATACAGCATAGAGATACCTGTGTCGGACATTAATAAATACTCCGTGATTTTCGCACTCAAAAAAGACGGCAATGCCTTGTCTATACGAGAAAAAGGGCCTATTTGGGTTATCTATCCCTGGTCTGAACACGATGAATTAAAACAAGACAAATATTACTCCCGCTCTATCTGGCAACTGAAAAAAATATATTTACATGATTAAGATAAATTCTAAGTTTTTAATGCTGATTACCGCGACACTACTCGGGGTAATAGTATTAAGCATGATTAGTTCATTTTTTCTCTACAGCAATATTTCGAAGTTGCAAATAAAACATGATAATGTCGAAAAAATTCTTTTTATGCGCCAGTATCAATACGAGCTACTCAGAACCACGATTGCTTTTAACGAAGCTATTCCCAGCCTCAAAGCCCAAATTGGACACGCTGGATTTGACGACTGGTTTAATGTGCTCTGGAGTCGCACGCAAAGTATCAATACCGGTATTGTTGGCTCAAACGTACTCAAATCCGGCTTTAATTACAATAAGCTTAATGATGCTCTGCAAACCATTGATAACACTTTGTACAAAGATAGAAACATCACTGACGACTCGCTAAAGGACATTCAAAATATATTCTATCGATTAATCCGCGACTCCCACCTCTATCAACAGCAAAGAGATGCCATTTATCAGGAAGTCGAAATTGAAAAACAAAAAAACATCTTCCACTATTATCGAAACTCACTCATTTTAAGCTCACTCACTTTGTTTTTTGGTTTCATTGTTTCAAGTTTTTTATATAGAAACACCCAAAAATTGCTCAGCATGCAGCAGCAACTTGAGCGCATGGTGACCAAGCGTACACTGGCACTCAATGATAAAAATGTGGAGTTAATTAATGAAGTAAAAGAGCGTTACATTGTTGAAGAACAACTGGTGAAAAGCCAATCACAAATTGAGGATGCTAAAGAGCGAGCGGTAAAACAGCTCAACTATGACCCGCTTACCAAGCTCGCTAGTCGTACCTTATTCACTGATCGTTTTAATCACTGCCTTATAAAAGCGCAGCGCACAGATACCAAAATTGCGCTGTTATTTTTAGATCTCGACCGATTCAAACACGTCAACGACACATTAGGGCACAGCGTAGGCGATGAGTTACTGAAAAAAACAGCGACTCGTATTAAAGACGCATTGCGCCAAGGAGATACTGCGGCCCGCTTCGGTGGCGATGAGTTTGCTGTATTGCTCCCTGACATATCAGGTATAAACCATGTACAAATTATCGCACAGCGTATTCTCAAAGCGCTAAACACCCCTTTCATTCTGTCTGGTCACGAGAGTTATATCTCAGCAAGCATTGGTGTATCGCTTTATCCTGCTGATGGAAAAACGGTTGAACAATTACTTAGAAAAGCCGACAACGCAATGTACAAAGCTAAAGACAAGGGAAAAAATACCTATCAATTTTTCACCCATGAAATGGAAGTTGAAGCGAATAGACGCAGACAGATGGAAACCGCATTGCACGCTGCGGTAAAGCTATTAGATTTCAAACTGGTGTATCAGCCGATCATCAATCTTGAATCCGGTGAAACCGAAGGCGCTGAAGCACTTATTCGCTGGCAAGACAAACAGGGACAAGCTATTTCTCCTGCTACTTTTATTCCTATCGCCGAGGAGCTAGGGCTAATTTCTAAAATTGGCAGCTGGGTACTTGAAGAGGCTTGTACGCAGGCAGTTATTTGGCAAAAGGCCTGTGAGCTGCCGCTAAAAATCTCAGTCAACCTATCATCTCGTCAATTTCAGAACAATGACTTGGCCAAGCTAATTGTCAATGTATTAGCTAAAACAGGTCTTGCGCCACAAAACTTAGCGTTAGAGATTACTGAAAGTTTATTAATGGTTGATGAGAAACAAATCATGCAGCAACTAAAAAGCATACGGGAGCTAGGTGTTCACTTAGCAATTGATGATTTTGGTACCGGCTATTCCTCCCTTAGCTACCTAAAGAAATTTCCTATCAATATTTTAAAAATTGATCGCTCTTTTATTAAAGATCTCAATGTTGACCAAAATGACGCAGAATTAGTCAAAGGGATTTTATCTCTAGCTAAATCATTACAGCTCAGTGTGGTTGCCGAAGGCGTTGAAGAAAAAGGGCAACTGGATTTTTTAGCAGAAAACGGCTGTAAACACATACAGGGCTACTATTTCAGTAAGCCCTTATCGAGCGAAGCGTTAATCACCTTCATCAATGCAAAGAAGGCTAAACAATTAAAAACTGCGCTTTAAGTGAATATTTCTTTAATGTCATAGCTCCAAGAAACTCTTGATACCGGTAAAGACGATTTGAGCAGCCATCGCTGCCAATATTAATCCAGTAATTTTACTCAAAATATTGAGTCCGGTACGGCCTAATATTTTCTCTACCCTCACTGAAAGATGCAGCAACACTAACAGCACAAGTAACGCCAGTAACATCCCCATTATACCGTAGATAAATTGCTCTCCCTTTAACTCAGCACCGATCACTAGGATCGCCCCTATAGTGGCAGGACCGATAATAGTGGGTATCGCGAGCGGCACTACTGCCACATCATCCATGGACTCAGTCCCTGTGGCATGATTTCTCACCCCATCACTAACTAAACTAACCGCTGACAAAAATAGCAGTGAACCTGCACCAATACGAAAGGCATCTAAAGTAATACCTAATATGGCAAACAGGGTATCGCCGAAAAACATCAGTACTAATGCAATTAACATTGCCGAGAGCACTGCTCTGTTGGCGATCTTTGCTCGCCCTTTTACTGTTTCATCTTTTGTTAATGACAGAAACATCGACACTACAAAGAAAGGAGCGAATAGGAAAAAGAATTTTATAGCCGTTGATAAGATTAAGGTCATGATTGTCCGTGGTTTATTCTAAAGTAATAATTATGCATAAAAAAAGCCGTTGAGCTGCAATGCGCTCAACGGCCTTTCCATGGCTTGATTAAATTGCAGGTTCAGTTAGCAGTGTCGCCTGTCGCTCTTGTTCAGCTTGGGCTGCCTGTATCAATTTTGGGTTGTCAGAACTTAACAGCTTTTTTGCTTTTAAGGTCGGAAACTCAACATCGATATCAACCACTCTGCCATCGCGACAGACATTGATAATCGTATCCATGCACGAAGAAAGTAACGAGTATTTTTCATCAGGTGCTGCAATGATGGTCTGTAATCCCAAATCGGTCATAAAACCCAGTGACGTCATAGTATTTTCAGAATCGAGCTTATTGAATGCTTCATCAAACACCGACAAACTCATACCACCCACTGCACGCCCCTCTGGACCTTCTTTTAATCGGTAGGAAGCCGCCAATGCCGCCGCCATAGCGACATAGAATGGCACTTGATGCTCACCACCAGATCCCGTTTTAATGCGCTGAGTCAAAGTGGTTTTACGATTGCCGTTGATATCTTTAATCACCAATTCGAAGTTATAGAAGTTACGGTAATCTTGCAGCAAGCTGCTCTCACCTTCACTTTTTAACACTTCATGAATTTTTTCAAGGGCATTCTGATAAGGCTTATCAGGGTCGTAGCTTATATCAAATAACGAGCCTACGTTTGCCTGATCAATACGGGTGTATGCCTCAACTAATTCTAAAATATCTTTTAATTCAGGGTTGGGTGTCATTTCAAAAGCGTACATTTCCTTGTGGAAAGGACGGTTTTTAAGATGTTGATTCAACTCGCGAATAAGATCTTTGATCTGATTTATTTGATCATTCAAGTGGGCTACAAAGTCAGATCTAAAAGCAGCTTCCGCCTCTTTTCTAGCGCTCTCTGCTTTCTCTTTATACTGAGATAGCTCGGTATCAATTAGCGCTTGTAAGGTTTCGCTCACATAAGACTCAAGCTCCTCGTGGGAAGAGTCCGGGCTAATTTTGTCTAATCCTTGATGAGACAATCCGCCACCGTGATATTTAGCTTTATATTCAGCAACGGCATCGCGTACTGAATATTTTTTCTTCTGGTGTAACTGCATTTCTGATTGGGCTTTTTTCGCCGCCTCAAAAATAATCCGCTCTAACTCACCAGAGCAGCTTTCATCTAAGTAATCCCGTTTCTCTTGAGCGGCTTGTGCATCAAATTCACTCTTGTTTTCACACACCGCTCTTGCCGCAACGTGCTCTTGTAATTCGTCATCTAACACTTCAAGTGCGGCAGTGTCTTTGATCATTGCCGTGCGGGTTTTTTGCAGCTTGTCCATGATTTTCTGGTGGTTACTTTCTGCACTTTTTTGCTCATCTGCCAACTGTGCAATGTTCGCCTGAATACCCGAATCATCATGGTTGCGAAGATCTTCTATCGCCTGACGATGTCCGGCAATCTCCTTCGCTAACTGAGTGCGCTGATTAACTAACTCAAAGGTTGTCTCAGAAGAACCCACCAAACTAGTGGTTAAATTAATTAAGCTATCACGCATTTTTTCTAGGTTTTGATGACGTTGACCTAAGCTAGAAAATTCCGCCATCATTTCATCAACTTGCTTGCCTTGCACCGCTAACTGGTCACCGCGACGACGCACCCCCATAATTGGAGTTTGCTCGTGAATAGAGGTTGTTGAGCCCTCAGTTTGTAACATGCAGTCATAAGTCAGCGCGCGTTCTTGCTTAAGCAGCTCAGTCTCTGTCTCTACTGCGATAACACCGCCCAGAGCACGATTCATATAAGCTTGTGCATGATCGTTATCAGTGTCGATGAAATGGGCCAGTGAGTTCGGTTTTATTCTGTTTAACCAATCATTGGAGCGGGTAGTGTTGATTATCCGACATCCCTTCAAGTGTCGCCCTTTACGACGATACAGTGTGATAGCCTCTTTCACTTTGGCTGGATCGACAATTAACGCTTCACGTCTGGCGCCTAAAAACGACTCTATAGCAATGCGCCACTTATCATCATTAATATCCACCATTTCACAGACGGGTGTCGATTCAATGCCATAATCTGCCAACAGATTCATCAGTTCACGAGTATTATGTCGCACGGGTGCCTTGCCCAATTTTAGCTGTTCAACCTGCCCCTTTTGATTTTGAATCTTGCTGCGTAGCTCATTTATTCGTATCACTGATTCTTCAAACTTGCGACCGATATCACGGCGTACGGTATCTATCTGTCCTTTTAGTTCAACCAGTGTGGTATCTACTTCGACGGGTTCTGCAGGCCAAGTACTGGCCAACATGTCCTCTCCACTGCGCCACAAGGCGACACATTTATTGACCAGAGGTACAAATTTTTCCGGTAATAAATCCGTATGATCAGCAAAGCTCACCGTGGTGCGCAATAGATTATAACTGTTTTGGATCTGGTCTTTTACCACCCCTTCCTCGTGCAATTGTGCTGA
The DNA here is from genome assembly GCA_013215375.1 of Oceanospirillaceae bacterium. Lineage (GTDB taxonomy): Bacteria > Pseudomonadota > Gammaproteobacteria > Pseudomonadales > Balneatricaceae > Rs1. The sequence goes on from JABSRB010000013.1 coordinate 122,058, forward strand.
GATGGTGGATTCTAAAGCTTTGATTTGATGCGCTGAGTTAGTGTTGTTTAACTGAGCGCGCGCATTCGCCAGGTTTTGCATTAAACTATTAAGATCCGCTGAATGCGTTTCTAAATCACTTTGTAACTTTGCCTCTAACAGCTGATTGTCTTCCAAGCGCTCCGCCGAGCCCTCTTTCTTCAGGTCTGCATTTTCAAAGCGTGTCTCGTGTACTACCCACTCATATTCTGTGGCATTTTTAACGTTGCGCGCAATGCCAGAGCACAAATCTTTTACCTTGGTGAGGCCTTCCACTCGATTGGCAACCTCGGCGGTTTTAGCCTCCATGGCACGATACTCTTCAAGCGACTTTCGAAACGCACCTACATGCACTATCTTCTCTTCAAGTACAAACTCACGTACAAATCGAGTGGGGCTATCAATAGGGACAAAACGCAGTGCATTTTTGAAGTTTTTGATAAACTTCGCATCATCATTGGGTCTATTGATATCGTGGGACAAGTGCGCCACTAAATCCTTGATAAAACGACTGGCACGTTTCTCCAACACCATTTCAGGACATTGCTTTAATAATTCAGCTTTAACAATATCCCAATCTTTGGGCAGGCGGCCAGCGCCTTCTTTAACGCTGAAATCATCTAATTGCACCGAAAAGTTAGGCAGTATAAAGCGCCCTAACACCTCTTCATCTGGCGATGCGGTATTGGCACTAATAGCCAAACCAATACAAGTTTCAGTGGCTGTTTCAGTATCAAAGAAACTCAACGCCAAATAAGACAGAGAATCTTCACGAGCATTGGCTTTTTTACCACCATCATCCATGAAACCTAAGCAATAAGTACGCAGAGAGCGCTCACTCTTTTGACCCGCAGAGGCATTGAAACTCAAGTGGCGCTTATTCCCCCCCAGTAACACTGTTTGGATAGCATCCAATAAGCTTGATTTACCTGACCCGTTTGGCCCGACAATAGCGACATTACCTTTAATAGGAATTTCCACGGCACCTAATACATACCAATTCACCAGCACAATGCGATTAAGCTGTTTCATTGCTGCTCTCCACTTGACTCATCGAATCATTTTCTTGGGGTATAAGAGGTGACTCGACATCGGTCTCTTCTTTATCTAACAACGCCTCTTCTTCAGCATTCAATGCGTCTCTGGCATTGTCGGGATCAGTCAACAACTCTATTTGTTTGATGTAATCTTCAACCACTACTTGGCGTATCGTTGGCAAAATACTAAACAATACATTCTTAGGATTTGTTTCATCCGGCTTGCCGCGCTCGATTAAGCCGTGCCTAGAAAACAGTGCCAACAACTCTTTGGTGCGTGTCTCATTGGGGATATCTTTCCCGGTGAGGGTTTCAAATAACATCAATAGCTCATCGGAATTGGTGTAAGCTTTACCACTTTCGATTTCAAATTTTTCCAATTTTTGCTCGTACATCTGACGCATACACAACAAAATTAATGACTCATCTAATTTTAGTTTTAAGTTGCGCTCATTGCCCTGTGGCAATATACCTAGGTAAGCTTCGTCGGGCTGATGCACAAAGGACCAACCAATCGCGGCGAATAAGTTTTTGAAGTATTCAACATGTGAGGACACCAGAAAATAGCTTTCACGATGCGAGCTTCGATCAGCGTGTATAAACTGATGCGTCAATAACAAATTGGCCGCGTGAATAAAGTCTTCTTCTTGGTATTTATCACTGCGATTAATAACTTTCTGTAAATCACTCAGCATTTTTTGATCCTTGCATGGTAGAAGAAATGGTAAAGTCTCGGCATATAACCATGTCGTCAACCTCGATATAATCTTCTTTAAATTCTATTTGGTATTTATCATTGGTCGCTTTTGCTTTTTTACCCAAAGACGCTAAGTGGCGGATATAGCTAAAGCATATATAATCTTCAATACTGTCAATGGAAAATTGATCAGCCCTAACAACACTGGTTGCTTCGAAGTGCTTGGCCAAGTAATCCTCAATCCTATCCACTCGCACTTCGCGGCGCGCTTTGTATTGTTTGAACAACTCACGAAGTTCAATGACTTTAGGATCAATTAATTGCTGATGTATCACTCTTGGGGCTACTTGGATCTTACGCCTAATCGGAGAGCGAATACTGCTTGGCGATAAAAATCCGGTGCTCTCCATTTGGCATAGAGGATGCGTTGTTAAAATATCGGTATCTTGGGAGACGGCACTAATCAAACGCGACAATCTAGAGGCCATCCCCGGTGTGGTTTTATCCATATAGCGAATAGTGTCGGCCACACGTTTTTCCAACTTGTACCTGAAATCATCAATGCTATCTAAACGTTTATCGACAGATTCAAATACACGCATAATACGGTTAATATGAGTGTGTACCATGGCTTCAGCATCGACAAATTCATTCTCAAACTGCAACTGATAATGATGAATCAGCTTGTCTAGTTTGATAGTATCAAATTGTAAATCTCTCAGCATCGATAAAATCTGACGACGAAATCGAAACGGATTGTTTTTAGTTTTCAATGTCTTATAGTCAGATACTAATATCTGTTCGACAAAGGTATCAAAAAACTGACGCACAATATCTTGCGGGCTATTAGAATTGGCTAAGCTTATTTTCAGCTCGCGCAAACCCAGTAACATATCGGTTAAATGCGCACTAAATTCAGAGGACGCTTGGGCGGCTTCCTGTAAAGTAATGCCCCGCCCCTCCGGATCACTAACAGCGGCCTCTAACGAACTCAGTACGTTTAGAACCGCACCGCCATAAGAGCGTTTTTCCATGCGGGCAATAGCCACCATTGAGCGCAATAAATAGCTGTTTGAAGGCGCCATTAATACATAGCTTTTATAAATCTGCTGCTCTTCTTCCAACCAGCCAGTGGCGACTAAGCGCCGAAATATTCGACTGGCGTATTCAGCTGTTGACCTGGGCGCTTGATAATCATCTTCCACATCATCTTCTTCGCGCTCCCAAATACGCAAACCAATGCGCACCACGGTATTCTCGATGGTGGAACGCACTAAATCTTTAGCAATAAAAGGCTCTATTAAATCTTCATCAAAAAAGAGATCGGCAAGTTCAATCAGTACTCTTTGGTATATTTGCCTATTTTTTCCTGACAGCGGAACAAATAGGTCTTCTGGAAGCTTATTAAAAAGCATCTATCACCTAGTTAAGTAAGGGTTTTTATTGTTCTTATGCCTTTTAATATTTATTACATAAAAATCTATAAATTGGCACAATAATATTTTTAGAATTTTAGCTTAGTCTTGCATGACAAAAAAGGATTATGCGAAGCTTTGTGAAAATAGTTGACTGATATTAAAGCCGTATTGAAAAGCTTTTCGCTAAAACACAATGTTATGGGCCTATTATGTAAAAACCTTGAAATAAAGACAAAAAAAATCCTCGTAAACGACGAGGATTTTTTGGTTTAAGCAGATTTTAAACTTAAGCTAACAATACTCAGTTCTATTGATCAATAATTATATTATTGTTATCGATAAGATCCTGAATAATTTGGCTATCAGAGTTATTTCCACTATCGGTCAGATCAACATTTTTAAGCAGAATTTTCTGATCAACGGATCCTGAACCATCAAACTTAACCTCTACCAGAGTATCACTACCCGATTGAGAGAAGCTCAAATAGTCATCCAGATTTGCAGCGTTTTCTCCATCAAGCATATCTGAAAGATCCAGCTTATCTCCTTCAAGTTGACTAAAGTCAATTACAGTGTCTGTCTCAACAGTGTCCGATACATTAAACATGAAAGTATCAGCTCCACCATTACCGGTCATGATGTCATCACCTAAACCCGCGGTAATTAAGTTAGCATTTTCATTTCCTGTATTACCCAGGATCGTTTCTGGCTCTATAGTTAGATAAACAGTGGCCGTATCTGTTCCGCCATTGCCATCAGAGATACTATAACTAAAGCTAGCCTGCCCCTGATAACCAGCATCAGGAGTAAAGACAATCTGATCACCACTAACAACAGCAGTACCATGCTGTTTGTCAGACAATCCTGTCAGTACTAAAACATCACCCTGCGGGTCATAATCGTTAGCAAGGAGATCGCTGATAGTAATGCTTAAATCGGAACCAGATTGAGCTTGATAAGCCTGGAACAAATCATAATTATCAGAAGTTAATGTTAGGTACGGACCACCAACTTCTTTCAATGTCGGCTCAAACACATAGTGCCCCTCTTGGTCCCAATATAATATTTCTATTGTATGCATGCCGGAAGCTGCAATAGTGAACTCAGGGTGCGAAGTAACAGTAGGCGCCTGAATCCTATCAACTCTAGCGACTTCTACACCATCAATGACAATGCTGTAACCATCATCTGAGTTAACTTTAAATTTGTAGTTACCAGCGTCTAAATCAATTAAACCGTACATTTTGATAATAGCGTCTTTAGATTCTTCTTGATGATGGACAATTAAGCTATCTACATCATCACCAAGGAAAATTTCAAGATTCGTCTCGCCAGTGCCATTAGAATTATCCCCGCCTAAATCACCTCTATCGTTAACTCTATCGCCATTTCCATCAATGGTGAAGTTATTATAATGGATGTCTTTTGCGATAAAAGTTGCATTTGGATCGTTAGCAGCAATGAACGCCTTGATTTGATCTATGCGCTCTAAGTTAGCACCATCATCATTTGCACCGGAACCTTCTTGGTATGCGTAGTATTCACTACGCAGACCGGCACCATTACCTGCTGATAACACATAATCATCAATAGCGACTGGATCAGTTGACTCTTCATAGCTAAAGTGGAGAGTACCAGTGGCATTATCACCATCGTTATCAGTTAATGTATAGCTGATTTGATCACTATCCCCAACCGATGAGCTACCAACGCTCTGATAAGCGTAAGAACCATCAAGCATATTTATCTCAACATTCGCTTGGCTATTTGCAACAATGAGTATAGAACCTGAGCTAACATCGGAATTGATACTGTTGGTGATTTCGTTATTGGCCAAATTATAAGTGTAAGTAACTTCTGTATCAGTGTCGTTTATCTTCACATTGAGAGTCACACTTAAAGAGCGACCTCCATCAGCACCATATCCTTCAGTGTACAAATTACCCGTCACAGTAACGGGATTAACCGTACTAGATAACAGATCATCTAGATCATTTAAATCATCAACGATATCTGCATTTTTATCCTGATTTAGCGCACCATCGTAAGCGACAGGGTTCAAATCACCAGAAGTAACATTTTTACCAAGACCAATAGCATATGAGGTAATATCTTCACCTCTAAGGAATGATTCCCAAGCCAATACTTCAGTATTATCAATACCGTTCTCTGCTGGATAAGGCACTCCATCTGAGAAGAAGTAGGAAATATTTTGCGCATCATCGATTGAACCTTGTGTATTAAAGGTCGTTATCGCCTTAGCTAATGCATCATCATAGTTAGTGTAACCACCCGCTGACAAACCATTAAGTAGCGAAAGAGCATCGCTTGCATTCATCCAAGTATTTGATCCTTCATCAGCTGTTGTATCGAACGTCACAAGCTGAACCATAACACTACCCAATTCGCCGTAATCTGCTATTAGTTTAGAGATGGATGCTTTGGCTAGGTCTAAACGTGATGATTTGTTTGTCCCATCAGTACCATCTGCATTATCAGCCATGCTTCCTGAAGTATCTAGAATGATCATCAAATTGGTATTTAAGCTTTTCACTTCGATAATAGCTGTTGAATCAGCTGCTATAGGTGCATCGTCTTCAATATTGACTGTCACCTTTCCTACAGTATTATTAACACCATCACTTACATTTACTTCAATGTTCAGCGAAACGACATCTTCAATAGAGTTAAGCGGATGATCGACTTTATCTAATAAATCAACAGTCACTTTACCAGTATTATCAACATGAATAGTAATGACATCACTGCCATTTATTCCTGCTTTACCTGTTAATGTATCTGTACCCTCTCCAGACCAAACAATAACAACATCACCAGATGTTAAAGTTTCCGTTGGCGCTATCAAAGTAGCAGATACCGCTTCTCCTTCTGGATCAATAAAGTTCATTGATGCAGAATCTGATGTTGAATTTGTAGTATCAGTTACATCTACAGTGCCATCTGCATTACCACTAATACCAATTGTATCGGTTAAGCCATTACTTAGCCCTTCTTCAGAAACATTAAGGATAACGTTTTTCACTATCACCGGAAGGTCAACATAATCAATACTGACAGTAGCAACATTCGACTCATTGCCATCATTGTCTTTTACAGTGTAGTCCACCGGTGTTGGATCAGCCGTAAAGCCCGCTTCTGGTGTAAAGGTAATAGTGCCTAACGCATTAACAGTCCAAACTCCTTCACCTGTTACCGTTTGCGTTTTACCATTGCTGTTAACATCGCCAGATGTCAACGAAACTGTGCTCACATCTAAGGTGCCATCTGGATCGCTATCATTGGTTAAGACCGTGACGGTCACGGCTGTATTGGTAATCTGACCGCTGACACTATCATCGGTCGCTATTGGGCCTTGAGTAGCATAATCAATACTGACAGTAGCCACATTCGACTCATTGCCATCATTGTCTTTTACAGTGTAGTCCACCGGTGTTGGATCAGCCGTAAAGCCCGCTTCTGGTGTAAAGGTAATAGTGCCTAACGCATTAACAGTCCAAACTCCTTCACCTGTTACCGTTTGCGTTTTACCATTGCTGTTAACATCGCCAGATGTCAACGAAACCGTGCTCACATCTAAGGTGCCATC
>JABSRB010000014.1 GCA_013215375.1 Oceanospirillaceae bacterium
TTAAGCCGAAGCTTAGTGAGTCGCTGATGTTTGCGGCTCCGTTTAAGTGAGGTGCGTATTATATATTTGCGCCTCGTCAAGTCAATCATTAATTTGTTTATTTTTGAATTTTCTTTTTAGCCAGAAGCTAAACTAAAAACCCAAAACAACTTGATTAAAACCTAACCAGAAATTAGTTTAAACGTTATAAAGCAATGCGTTACAACAATTAAAACTCAACTTCTCTCGCGCTGTTTTTCGGGTCACCCCGTTGCGAGGAGGCGAATTATATACAGATCAGCGAGGGCGTCAACTGTTAGTTTGATTTAATTTTAAATGGTTATATTTTGATTATTTAACACTCATAAAATGGTGCTTTATAGGGTTTTAAGGCCAATGTGGTTTTAAATAGGGCCTGATAGCATTAGGTCGAGTGTTTCTTTGCAGCCAAGAGTGGTTGTTCTAATCTGAATAAGACTCGCGTCGCGGAAATGAACATCTGGGTTGGTGGGGAGAGGTATTGTCTATCAAATCGGTTTTCAATGACATATAGGGGACATAAACTGTGCATCCCGCTCTTTGTACTGGATAGTTATACTGCGAGTTTAGTTCGTTTGAGATCGTAGCTTCAAGGCGATGCTGTCATAAACATTAAGCGTACCAACCCCGCTCTTTGGATATACATAGATTGGTTGGGGAGTCTTTTCCGTTTGAAGCGTAACTTATAGGTATATTTATCGTGATGATTAAGCGTACCAACCCTGCTCTCGACATCCATGTCTTCGCAGGATAAGGCCATCCCTGGCCAAAAAAAAGCCCGCGAGAAGCGGGCTTTTAATATTTCAATATGTCTTAGCTTACATTACTTCAGCTTGTTTCTAATTGCCTTCAAGGTACGGATTTGCGCCGTTGCCTCTGCCAATTGTGCCGCAGCAGCAGCGAATTCGAATTCACTGTTGTTGTCGCCAATGGCTTTTTCAGCATCAAGCTTCGCCTGTTCTGCCGCCGCTTCATCTAGATCGTGAGCGCGTAGCGCCGTGTCAGCTAGAATGATCACTTTGGTAGGCTGCACTTCAAAGAAGCCGCCAGAGACGTAGAAGATTTCATGCTCGCCGTTCTGCTTGCGCAGCTCGACAGGGCCTGGTTTTAGTTCCGTTAAAAGCGGAGTATGACCTGGGTAGATACCCAGCTCACCCAGACTACCTGTGACGGATACGAATTCGATCTCACCTGAGAAAATTTCTTCCTCGGCACTAACGATGTCGCAAAGTACAGTTGTAGCCATGTTAATTACCTCTTTTTAAAACCCCTTGGTTATCCCAAGAGGCTTTATGGTGCTAAACCAAATTACATATTTTTCGCTTTTTCGACCGCTTCTTCGATTCCGCCTACCATGTAGAAGGCTTGCTCTGGAAGTGAATCGTAATCGCCAGCTAAGATGCCGTTGAAGCCCTTGATAGTATCCTTAAGAGATACGTATTTACCAGGTGCTCCAGTGAAGATTTCAGCAACGAAGAAAGGTTGAGATAAGAAACGCTGAATCTTACGAGCGCGGGTAACCGACTGCTTGTCTTCTTCAGATAACTCATCCATACCTAGGATCGCGATGATATCTTTCAGCTCTTTGTAACGCTGTAGAACACCCTGTACAGCACGGGCTGTATCATAGTGCTCTTGACCGATTACTAATGGATCAAGCTGACGCGAAGTACTATCTAGCGGATCAACCGCTGGGTAGATACCTAGCTCTGCAATTTGACGTGACAGTACAACTGTTGCGTCTAAGTGCGAGAAAGTTGTCGCTGGAGATGGATCGGTCAAGTCATCGGCAGGCACGTATACCGCTTGGATTGAAGTGATTGAACCCGTCTTGGTTGAAGTAATACGCTCTTGAAGTACGCCCATTTCTTCAGCTAGTGTAGGCTGGTAGCCTACCGCTGATGGCATACGACCCAATAGTGCAGATACTTCAGTACCCGCTAATGTGTAACGGTAGATGTTATCGATGAACAATAGTACATCGTTACCTTCGTCACGGAATTTCTCAGCCATCGTTAAACCAGTCAAGGCAACACGTAAACGGTTTCCTGGAGGCTCATTCATCTGGCCGTATACTAGCGATACTTTGTCTAGTACGTTAGATTCTTTCATCTCGTAGTAGAAGTCGTTACCCTCACGAGTACGCTCACCAACACCTGCGAATACTGAGAAACCTGAGTGCTCAATCGCGATGTTACGGATAAGCTCCATCATGTTTACAGTTTTACCTACACCGGCACCACCGAACAGACCAACTTTACCACCTTTGGCGAAAGGACAGATCAAATCGATGACCTTGATGCCTGTTTCTAACAATTCGTCAGAAGCGTTTTGCTCGGCATAAGTTGGGGCTTTACGGTGAATAGGCATACGCTCTTCTTCGCCGATAGGACCACAATCATCAATTGGATTACCCAATACGTCCATGATACGACCTAATGTCGCATGACCAACAGGTACTGCGATAGGTGCACCAGTATTTTCTACAGGTAAACCGCGGCTTACGCCTTCAGTTTGACCCATGGCGATCGTGCGTACTACGCCGTCACCAAGCTGTTGCTGTACTTCTAATGTCAGACCAGTCTTAGCGACTGTTAGTGCGTCATACACTTTTGGTACGCCGTCACGTGGAAATTCCACATCGACAACCGCGCCAATTATCTGAACAATTTGTCCGCTACTCATGTTCGGATCCTCTTTAACGTTTAAACCGCTAATTGAAGAACTAAGTTGAGACTCAGCCCTTCTCTATTAAACTGCTGACGCGCCGCTTACGATCTCAGATATTTCCTGAGTAATCGCCGCTTGACGTGCCTTGTTGTATATCATCTGCAGTTCATCAATTAAGTCGCCAGCATTATCTGTTGCGCTCTTCATGGCTATCATACGAGCTGCCTGTTCGCAGGCATTATTCTCGATAACCGCTTGATAAACTTGAGACTCTACGAAACGTGCTAGCAAGCTGTTAAGCAGCTCTTTAGCATCGGGCTCGTAGATATAGTCCCAGTGATGGTCCAGCAGTTTTTCGTCGTCTTCTGCTTTCAGTGGTAGCACTTGCTGAACGCTTGGAGATTGCGTCATAGTATTAACGAAATCGTTACACACTATGTACAAACGGTCCAAGTTGCCTTCGCTGAAGGAATCTAACATGGTTTTAACAGAGCCGATTAAATCAGCTACTGCAGGCTTATCGCCCAATTGCGATTTTGCCGCAACCACATTGCCGCCAAAGCTTTTGAAAAAAGCTGCCGACTTAGCTCCCAACGCGCAAATGTCAACTTCGACACCGGCATCGTTATATTCTTTCATGCTTCTCATCGCCGCTTTGAACACGTTAATGTTCAAACCGCCACAGAGACCGCGATCGGATGAAACTACAATGTAGCCCACACGTTTTACTTCGCGCTCTAACATGTACAAATGCTTGTATTCAGGATTTGATTTACTCAAATGCTGAATCACACCACGGATACTTCGAGCGTACGGACGGGAAGATTGCATGCGTTCTTGGGCCTTACGCATCTTACTAGCGGCAACCATTTCCATGGCGCTAGTAATTTTACGTGTGCTACCAATACTGGCAATTTGCGTTTTTATCTCTTTTCCGACTGCCATAGCTATTCCGCCTATGTTATTTAAGTAACTTTGCTAATTTTAAGTCTTTACCTGTAGACACTGCTGCCTACAGGTACGCATTTAAGCGTCGACTACCAAGTGCTAGTTGCCTTAAATTTCTCGATACCCGCTTTAAATGTCGCAGAAATCTCATCGTTATACGCGCCAGTGTCGTTGATCTTATCCATTACATCAGCGTAATCGCTGTTGAAGAATGAAATCAATGCCGCCTCAAAGTCACCGATTTTCTTGATCTCGATGTCTTTCAGGTAGCCTTCGTTAGCGGCGAATAGGGATAGACCCATTTCAGCCACTGACATTGGCGTGTACTGCTTCTGCTTCATTAGCTCTGTTACAGACTGTCCGTGTTCTAGCTGGGCGCGAGTCGCGTCATCTAGATCGGATGCGAACTGGGCGAATGCCGCCAATTCACGGTACTGTGCAAGTGCCAAACGAATACCACCACCAAGCTTCTTGATGATTTTAGTCTGAGCTGCACCACCAACACGTGATACAGATAGACCAGCGTTAATCGCAGGACGGATACCGGCGTTGTACAAATCTGTCTCAAGGAAGATCTGACCGTCAGTAATCGAAATAACGTTAGTAGGAACGAATGCTGATACGTCACCACCTTGTGTTTCGATGATAGGTAGCGCAGTTAATGAACCTGTCTTACCTTTTACTTCACCGTTAGTGAACTTCTCAACGTACTCAACGTTTACGCGAGCAGAACGCTCAAGTAGACGGGAGTGGAGATAGAACACATCACCAGGGTACGCTTCACGTCCTGGAGGACGGCGTAACAATAGTGAAATTTGACGATAAGCCCAAGCTTGCTTAGTCAGATCATCATATACAATCAGTGCGTCTTCACCGCGGTCACGGAAGTATTCACCCATTGTGCAACCAGCATACGGTGCTAAGAACTGCATTGCTGCAGGATCTGATGCACCAGCGGCTACCACAATAGTGTGTTCCATTGCGCCGTGTTCTTCTAATTTGCGTACTACGTTAGCGATAGTAGACTGCTTTTGACCAATGGCGACATAGACACAAGTAATGCCCTTGCCTTTTTGGTTGATGATTGCGTCGATAGCAATCGCAGTTTTACCGATCTGACGGTCGCCGATGATCAGCTCACGCTGGCCACGTCCGACAGGAACCATCGCGTCAATCGCTTTAAGACCAGTCTGGATAGGCTGATCAACCGATTTACGTTCGATAACGCCCGGTGCTACTTTTTCAACAGCATCGGTCAATTTTGTGTCAACAGGTCCCTTGCCGTCGATTGGGTTACCTAGTGCGTCTACAACGCGACCACGTAACTCAGGTCCGACTGGAACTTCTAGGATGCGGCCAGTACAACGTGCCGTCATGCCTTCTACTAACTGTTGGTAGTCACCTAGGACTACCGCGCCTACTGCATCGCGCTCAAGGTTGAGTGCCATACCGTATACGCCGCCAGGGAATTCAATCATTTCCCCGTACATTACATCTGCCAGACCGTGGATCAAGATGATACCGTCGGCTACACTGACAATCGTGCCCTCATTTTTTGCTTGAGAAGACACATCCAGCTTGTCGATGCGCTTCTTGAGGATCTCGCTGATCTCTGATGGATTCAGTTGCTGCATGGTTATTCCTCGATACTCAGGAATTTAATACTTCGGCCAGTTTCGCAATTTTTGCGCGAACTGAACCGTCGATTACTAGGTCTTGGGTGCGAATCACCAAACCACCTAAGATAGATTTATCTACCGTAGAAGTTATAGATACGTCACGACCTAGTTTAGCGCTTAACGCCTGAGTTAATTTTTGTTGCTGTTGCTCGTCAAGCTCATAGGCTGTAGTCACGTCGATTTCAACGTTTGACTGCTGATTTGCCTTGAGCTGCTCAAACTGCGCTGAAATTTCAGGAATAAGAGCCAGACGGTTATTCTCTGCTAGAAGACCGATGAAGTTTTTACCACTTTCATCTAAATCTGTCAGCACAGTAATTACCGCGTCTGCCTTTTGTTCACTGGTCAGTGCAGGGTTGCCCAATATACTCTTCATCACGTTATCAGAGGCAACTTGTGCCGCTTCAAGCAATGATTTAGACCAGTTATCGATAGTGCCCGCATCGCGAGCAAATTCGAAAACTGCTTTAGTATAAGGACGAGCTACTGTATTGAGTTCAGCCATCGTAAACCTCGCTTAAAGCTCCGCTGCTAGTTTATCAACTAGTTTAGCGTGGGCGGCTTTGTCAACCTCTGCTTCAAGAATTTTCTCTGCGCCTGCAATTGCCAGTACGGCAACTTGAGAACGCAAATCTTCTTTAGCACGGTTAATTTCCTGTTCGATATCAGCGTCTGCTGCTACTTTAATGCGGAATGCTTCCGCAGTAGCTGCTTCTTTTGCTTCGTCGATAATCTGGCTCGCCCGCTTGTTAGCCTGTTCGATGATGGCGGCTGACTGCTCTTTGCCTTCCTGCAGATCTGCTTCGGCTTTTTCTTGAGCCGCACGCAAATCGCGTTCTGCACGGTCAGCAGCGTCTAGACCTTCAGCGATCTTCTGCTTACGCTCTTCTAGGGCAGCCGTAATCGGTGGCCATACGTATTTCATACAAAATACGACGAAGAAGAAGAATGCAATGATCTGACCAATAATGGTTAGATTAATATTCACGCCATTACCTCTCGTAGTTAATTAAGTGTTATCTAAAAAGTAGGGTGCTACTTAATTAAGCTACTGCGAACAGTACGTACATACCAAGACCAACACCGATCATAGGTACAGCATCTACTAGACCCATTACGATGAAGAATTGTGTACGAAGCATAGGAATCAATTCAGGTTGACGCGCAGCGCCTTCCAAAAACTTACCACCTAAAATACCTACGCCAATTGCTGCACCAACTGCACCAAGACCAAGCATTAACGCTCCAGCGATGTACAAAATTGCACTTGCTAATTCCATCAGTTTTCTCCGATTTCTAAGTTAAAAATTTAAAGTTTAAAAAATTCAATTACAACGTTAGTGCTCTTCATGCGCCATGGCAAGATAGACAATAGTCAATACCATGAAGATGAACGCTTGTAACGTAATAATCAGAATATGGAAGATAGCCCATGGTACAGATAGTATCCATTGAGCCCAGAACGGTAATAATGCAATCAGGATGAAAACCATTTCACCTGCGTACATGTTACCGAATAATCGTAGTGCCAGTGAAACAGGCTTAGCGATTAAACCGACAATTTCTAGGAATAAGTTAAATGGTAACAACCATTTACCTAGAGGTTGTAGTGAAAGCTCAGCCATGAATCCGCCAATACCTTTCATCTTAATGCTGTAGTAGATAATGAGCGCAAAAACAGCTAACGCCATACCCATAGTCGCATTAATATCGGTTGAAGGTACAACCTTCATGTAGGGAATGCCCATTTGCTGAGCAATGTATGGAATCCAGTCAACAGGGACTAAATCCATCAAGTTCATCAAAAATACCCAGACAAAAATGGTCAGCGCTAAAGGTGCAATCAACGCATTCTTGTGATGGAAAATACTATTGACGTTCTCTTCAACAAACTCAACGATACTCTCGACAAAGTTTTGCAACTTTCCGGGAACACCCGCCGTAGCATTGACCGCTACCTTGTGGAATAACCACAAAAACAGTACACCTAAACCAATAGACCAAAACATAGTATCTACGTTAATTGCCATAAAGCCCATTGCCGCTGCTTCATTAACAGTTGCACTGCTATGAGCAAAAGTCCAAACACCACCTTCACCGACGATAGAACCGTCATAACGCGTCATTCCCTCTGGCAAATTACCAAAGGTCAGATTTGTTAAGTGATGCGATATATAGGACTTGGAAGTCATTAATTCCGTCGCCATTGTTATCTCTCTTGTTAAATCTATCACCCGTATACGATCACGAGATCAGATTAAAGTTTTATGAATCGTTTATCGGCACGCATCTGCAAATACCAGCCTAGAGCCTGTACTGCGATGTACGTGCCAAATAGGGAAAATGGGCTCAGTGGCTTCACTAGAACAAAAACCAGTGCAAACAACAATGCACCTATTACCATTTTCCATATTTGGCCAATATATAAATCTGCCAAGGTACGGTTTGCCGATTGCTCAGCCGTTGTATGTGCTGCATCAATAAGTATGCGATTTGCTGCATAAGCATAGGGTATTAGGTAGATCAGACCGCCTAACAGCGCTGAGTATCCCCATTCCCACGACTTTAAACTAACCAGTAACGCAATCGCGCCAATGGCAATTAATTGATACACAATATTTAGGAGTGTTTTCTGTCGTACTACTTGAGTATGACCTCGTGTACTACGGCTGTTTTTTAGCATTTTTTAGCGCTCTTCACTCTTTTTTTATTTTTTGCTACATACAGCTTTAAATTAGGGGGCTGATTATATGGGGTTGTCTATCCCGAGACAACTAATTCTGCGGTGATTTTAGCAAAACAACCCCATTTCTTGAAATACACCTATAAAACCAAATATTTAACTGCTAAGTTTTTTAAAATGTATTTTGTTTAGCAACAGCTTCGAAACTTACAAACCCGCTAGTAGTTCTTCTAGTTTTTCTGCATTTTCGAAGGAGATCGTGATTTTTCCACGCCCTTTAGCGTTTTGTTTGATATCTACTTTAGCGCTATATTTAGCGGTTAAATCAGCCGATATCTTTTCTAAATTCACATCTGGGGCAGGTTTAGGCGTTATTACTTTGGGTAATTCTCCCGATTGCCATTTACGCACTAATTCCTCTGTCTGACGAACAGACATCCCCTTACCAGCGACTTCGCGAGCAACACTTATTTGTATATCACCTTCAAGGCCCAATAGAGCCCTAGCATGGCCCATATCGATATCACCGTATTCTAGTAATTTTCGGACATCTTCAGTTAACTTGGTTAAGCGTAATAAGTTAGTCACAGCAGAACGGGATTTACCAACAGCTGTAGCCACTTCTTGCTGAGTTAGATCAAACTCATCCTGAAGACGTTTAAGGGCTATTGCCTCTTCCATCGCATTGAGGTTTTCACGCTGGATATTTTCAATCAACGCCATGGCGATAGCTGCTTCATCACTCACATCTTTGATAATAACCGGAATGGTGTCTAAGCCGGCTAATTGGGTAGCCTGCCAGCGACGCTCCCCGGCTATTATTTCATACATGTCCGCAGACACAGGACGAATAATGATGGGCTGCATTACTCCTTGGGCTTTAATCGAATTGCACAAATCCTCGAGAGCTTGTGGCTCCAAATCACGGCGAGGTTGATATTTACCACGTTGGATTCTGGTCACATCTAAGATGCGATACCCTTCCGTTGGAGATGCAGTTTCTGATGCTAAGTTTTGCTCAGCCATATCTGCATTCACTTGCTCTTCCAGGGAAGCGCCAGATAGTAGTGCGTCTAAGCCTCGACCTAAGCCTCTTTTCTTTGCCATTTTAATACCTTTAGTCAGAGCGTCTTATTTAGTTGCTGCTGATTCATCTAAAACTTGTTGTTTACGTTCCTGTTCCGTTTTACGGCTTAATTCGCCTGCTAAAGCGAGATAAGCGAGTGCTCCGCGGGAGTTCTTGTCGTACATTAACGCTGGTAAACCGTGTGATGGCGCCTCTGCTAAACGGATGTTACGTGGAATAATAGTACGGTAGACCTTATCGCCAAAATATTCTATCAAGTGATTGGAAACATCTTTAGTCAAGGTCATTCTTGGATCGTACATAGTGCGCAAAATACCCTCTATTTTAAGCGAGGGGTTGAGACGTGAATTTATTTTCTCAATGGTCCCAATTAACGAACTTATCCCCTCTAACGCATAGTACTCACATTGCATGGGAATAATGACCCCGCTGGAAGCTGCCAGCGCATTGACCGTCAGTAAGTTCAGTGAGGGGGGATTGTCGATCAATATGTAGTCGTAATCATCTAATACTGGCATCAGTGCCATTTTTAAACGAAACTCTCGTCTAGGTAATTCTAAAAGCTCTACTTCTGCAGCCGTTAATTCACCGTTGGAACCAATCACATCATAGCCAATTTCGGCATTTTTGATGATGGCATCGGTAGCGGATGCCTTACCGGTTAATACTTCATAAGCGGAGTTTTCTAGATCGTATTTATTTACTCCACTCCCCATAGTGGCGTTACCTTGCGGATCTAAATCGACCATTAACACGCGGTTTTTAGTTGCAGCCAGAGATGCCGACAAATTCACACAAGTTGTGGTTTTACCAACGCCGCCTTTTTGGTTAGTAATTGTCAGTATTTTTGCCACGCTTAGGCTCTCCTTATTTCCATCAAATGCCGAGCACCCTCACAACCGGGTACTGCTAAGACATGATTCGCAATTAGAGCATATCCAACAGGTAGTTGCGATATCTCTTGGGTGGAAATTGACGCTTTCATTGCAAGAAATACGCCATCACTGCCACAGAGATGATCTGTCCAAGTCAACATATCATTAACGGAGGCAAATGCCCTGGAGATAACCGCTGCAAAAGGCCCACTTTTACAATCTTCCGCTCTGCCGCGAATCACTTCTAAGTTTTTTAAGCCCAACTCTATTTTAACTTGGTTCTGGAAGCGGGTTTTTTTACCATTACTATCAATGCTAGTAACTGCTAATTGAGGCCGACAAATCGCTAGTAATAATCCAGGTAACCCCGCACCACTACCTACATCAACAATATTTTTATAACCCGCTTTATCGATCAGCGATAAGACGCTGAGACTATCAATAATATGGCGGTTAATCATTTCGATGGGATCGCGAACAGCCGTTAAATTAAACGCTTTGTTCCATTTTATTAGCAGCGCATGGTAAGCCAGCAATTGATCAATTATTTGCTGATCTAATTCTAGACCCAGTAGCTTTAACTGTTTATTCAATAAATTTTGATATTCTAAATCGTACATTTCCACAACCCTTTTGACAAAAAAGGCTGTGAATAAGATTTTATTCACAGCCTTATAAAATTATTTACTTGTTAGTAACTTTACCTGTATCAGTGACTCCTGAATGGTACTTAGCGCAACCTCTTGATTCTATGACGGTTCTAAATATATTTTCTGAACCTATGGGTGCAACCAAAATTTTCCAAATCCACCACAAAACCAATATTTCAAACTCTGCTTCCATCCTCTAATCGCGGATTCAGCTATTTGACTTTTTACTTTTAGCCAGCATTTTATGCTTTTTAATATAGACCAATAACAGCGATAAAGCCGCCGGCGTCATACCTTGAATTCTGCCAGCTTGAGCGATGTTTTCCGGTAGAGCAGCTTTTAATTTACTGGTTAATTCGTTGGATAACCCGCTGATATTACTATAATCGAAATCTTTGGGAAGCTTAGTATTTTCTTGACGACGCATCTGTTCAATATCAGTCTTTTGACGCTCTATATAACCTGAATATTTAAATTCAATTTCAACTTGATCTTTCACTTGGCGATCTAAAACCCCTTCGCCTTTTAAATTTGCCACATCATCGTATTTAAGCTCAGGTCTTTTTAATAAGTCAGCGAGAGAATACTCTCTCGATAATGGGGAACTGAACTTTTTATTTAATATTTCAGCCTCTTCAGTACCCGGTTGAATCCAAGTACTTTTTAATCGTTCATTTTCACCGTCAATGGCGGCTTTTTTGATCGAGTATGCCATCCAACGCTCTTCGGAGACCACGCCTAATTTATAACCAATTTCTGTCAGACGTAAATCGGCATTATCTTCACGTAAGATAAGTCTATATTCAGCACGAGAGGTAAACATGCGATAAGGCTCAGATGTACCATGGGTTATTAAATCGTCTACTAATACTCCAATATAAGCTTCATCTCTGCGCGGATACCATTGTTCTTGTTCAAGCGCGAGAGCAGCAGCGTTTATTCCAGCGAGTAATCCCTGTGCAGCAGCTTCTTCGTAACCGGTGGTACCATTGATTTGTCCCGCAAAAAACAATCCCTTGATAAATTTAGTTTCCAAGGTGTGTTTAAGATCTTGCGGATTAAAATAATCGTATTCAATGGCATAACCCGCTCGAGTAATATGTGCATTTTCGAAACCAACAATAGAACGTACTGCCTGTAATTGGATATCAAAAGGCAAACTGGTTGATATTCCATTAGGATATAACTCGTGAGTGGTCAATCCTTCAGGTTCAACAAATACTTGATGTGAGGTTTTATCGGCAAAACGCATGATTTTGTCTTCAACCGATGGGCAATATCTTGGGCCTTGTCCTTCAATCACACCTGTATATAAAGGCGACCTGTCTAAACCGGTACGCAATATGTCATGAGTGCGCTCATTAGTATGAGTGATGTAACAACTAATTTGACGTGGGTGATCTTTAACATTTCCCATGTAAGACATCACAGGCAGTGGCGTATCACCAGGCTGTTCTTGCATTTTCGTAAAATCTACCGAACGTGCGTCGATGCGTGGTGGAGTGCCTGTTTTTAAACGATCAATTCTAAATGGCATTTCGTGTAGACGTTTTGATAGCGTCATAGATGCTGGATCACCAGCACGACCTGCCTGGTAATTAGATAAGCCAATATGTATTAATCCAGCTAAAAAAGTACCGGCGGTTAATACCACAGAATTTGCTTTAAATCTTATTCCCGTTTGAGTGACTACACCTTTGATGACATCTTGTTCGATAATTAAATCATCAACTGCCTGTTGAAATATCTGTAAATTCTGTTGGTTTTCTAAAATATGACGAATGGCTGCTTTATATAAAACTCTGTCGGCTTGAGCACGTGTTGCTCTTACCGCTGGCCCTTTTCTAGAATTTAATATGCGAAATTGAATACCTGCTAGATCAGTAGCTTTAGCCATAGCACCGTCAAGTGCATCAATTTCTTTTACCAAGTGTGATTTACCAATACCACCAATAGCGGGATTGCATGACATTTGGCCTAAAGTTTCAATATTGTGGGTCAACAATAGCGTTTTGGCACCTTTTCGAGCAGATGCCAGTGCTGCTTCGGTTCCTGCATGTCCACCACCGATGATAATTACATCAAATTGATCGGGATAATCCACTTAGTAAACCTCTCTTTTCTTGTTAACCGATATTCGTGGGTAAAAATTTATAACGTTTGATTTTCGAAGCAGGAGTATACAGCTTTGGTTTGAAATTAGGAATGTATAGAAAATAACCAAGGGCTTTTCGTCTCTCTATTAATTAGTTATATATTAAAGATATATATATAAGATTGTTATTGTTGTTATTATTAAGCAGGCGCTTTTCTGTTAATAAACAAAATAATTAGTAATAAAACAACAAGTTACGAGGGTTATAAGTAGGCGGTTTTCCTGATTATCCACAGTGACTAAGGGGCATATAATCTGTGCATAAACTAGGGAGTTATCCAGAGCCAATTTTATCCACAAAACTACCCAACGCTAAAGGCACTGTTCCTGACAAGTTACTCACATAAAACTTTTTTCGCGGAAACGGATAATAGCAGAAAAACGATAAATGTGAATAAAAGAGTGTATAGGGAGTGAATAATTTGTGGATAGTGGATAAACCTCTGCATATCTTCCGTGGAACATCTTGAAAGGTACTAGGATAGCCTGTGTATAAAAATGGCTAGTAATATTAATTCGCACATAAATGAACATTTGCCACTAGATAAAATTTTGAAAAAAAATGTAAATTATTTAATTATATATTCTAACTTTTAGAGGAAAAATGTGGATAAGAGTGTGTATCAAACATATAGGCTCATTAATTTGTCCCGAGGACTGTAGTTACTTTGATACAATATTGAAATCGTTCAACAGCCAAAATGTACTGTGTGAAACAAATGTTCTGTTTCATAAGTTATTGTTATTGAAGTGTTATAAGGTGTTTTATATTATTTTTATTACAATGATAAGAAGTGCTAAAAGCTACTTTTAATGGGCATATTTAAAAGAGAAATTTGGGTATAATTATTTTTAGCAAATGTGGATAAAAAACTGACTGACTAACGTTTTTTTCGACTGCTAACTAACCAACCGGTGGTTGTAGCGACCAAAAGAATGAATAAGAGGGCAATTATTGCGTTGAGTTGGTTTTCGGAAAGTAACTTTTCTGTGGAATCTGAGGTCTTTGTCGTGGGAGTGTTTACTGGGGGTGGTGTTGCAACAGAAGATTTTTGGTTGTTATTGAGTGTTTTATTACTAGCGTTGGTGATAATGGCTGGTGCTTTAATAACGTTAAAGGTCTGTGCTGATAAGGTTGCTACCCTCGCTTGGTCTAAGCGGGTATTCCACCAATGTATATCAACAGGGTCAATATTGACTGAACCCTGAGTGTTAAACGTCATAGCGACAGTTTCACTGCGTTTACCGATTAGTACACCATCCTTTATGATGTTTTCCACACTGACATCCTCCAAGCTCATGTTAATGCTTTCATGTGTCATAGCGCTCATTAGTGGTAGGCTGTCTGCATCTAATCCCTGTGCTTCTAAAGTGATGGTGCGTCGAATTGTATCGCCTTGGTTAAGATCTTTATAGGGCTCAATGTATTGTGTTAAGTGTATTTTAGGACTTGGTAGCCAATATCCTAAATTGGTTTGATTACCTTTAGCTTTAATTTCAAAATGTAAGTTATTGGCTTTTAAAGTGATGGGTTTAACAGCGATTGAGTTCTCGACATCACTAAATACCAATTGTGCGGGATCTATCTGATAAATAGCTATCTCTTGCGCAAAAATGGCAAAGCTTTGGTGGCGAATTTCACGCTCTTTTCCCCGTATTTTTGACTGCTCGAAAGTCGGTGTGGCTAGGGGTAATATTATTGCACCTGCTATAAAGGGAGGGGTTACTTTAATGTTATTGGTACTGCCTTTAGGCGCATTAATAGTTAATTGATAAACCAGCATTTCATTGGGGTAAAGCACCTTTTTATTGAGC
The DNA here is from genome assembly GCA_013215375.1 of Oceanospirillaceae bacterium. Classification (GTDB taxonomy): domain Bacteria; phylum Pseudomonadota; class Gammaproteobacteria; order Pseudomonadales; family Balneatricaceae; genus Rs1. The sequence goes on from JABSRB010000014.1 coordinate 14,581, forward strand.
GATGCCTGCACAATAATATTATGGGTATTACTAGGGATATTGACAGATTTTTTGGTCACGGCGTTGGACTTAGTGCGTCTCTTTTGAATGACTTTAATACTGATAGCTGAGCTTTTTTCACGGTTTACTGTCATTGGAGGTATTGTCAGTGTACCGGCGTGTTTGGGCTGTAGAATATAGAACCAGAGCGTTTTGGTTCTTCGCTGGCCATTAACTATATAGGGCCGGCTGACTTTACTGGAACCTATAATCTTAAAACTTCTTTTTAGCAGAGTTAGGTTAGGGGTTTTTCCCGCAGCATTATCTGATTTAAGATTGAGCTGAATCGATTGTCCGTAGTTTATTCTCTTTTGATCGACACTGGCTGTAACGCTGGCATTTATTTGAAAGCTAATAAGGAGGGATAGGAGAACAATTAAATGCATAAAACAGCCATGTTTATATGATTGAAGATACGGCTATTTTAGCAGTTAAATTTATATTAAGTATTAAAGCTGCAGATTTTTCTCAGATATTGGTTATAAATTCGAGGCTTATAGATCGCTTGCTAAGGTAGAGCACCTTTAAAGATTAATAATCTGTTTACCCTAGTTGCGTATTACTTTTTGGAGAATATCTTAGCCGAAAATGGGCAAGAATAATAAACAGAGTAATAAAGATGCAACTGTGACAGCAATAGGATAAGTCGTGGCGCTGTACTTTTTATTAGTTTGCATGAGAAAATCTTTTTGAAAAGTTGATAAACAGATAATAATTGATCATCTATCTAAATACAAACGATTATCATTAATAATAAAAAGGGTAAATCGCAAAATATTCTTGACAGATTGAGCAATCACAAATGATAATGGTATTGAATATCATTATCGGTAAGTTGTGTTTATGTGTCAGTGTTTTCCTGCCTTTAGCACCCAAGATCCCGCTATTAATCAATTGCGGCACAAAATTCGCTATGCCTTAGAAGAAGATAACCCAGGCTTAGTGACGCTTTGGCTGTCTATGGAAGACAGTGTTAAGAGCGCTGAGATCAGTAGCTGCTGGCATCTTTATTGCGCGCAGTACAAACTGTTGATTGATACTTTAAGCGATGATTTATTGCCAAAACACTGGCGGGTCTGTTGCCTTGATAATATTTACCGGCCGCTCAGCTCTCTTCAACGTATCGCTATCACTCATGATCAGCGCCAACATTTAAATAAACTCTATTACGAACTAAGAGTTATCAGTCTCTTCTTTCAAAATGGGCTTAGTTAATCCTAAATTCGACAGTTGAATCCGATAAGTAAACACAAATTCTTGATGCACCTAGAAAACCAGAAAATATTATTATCACCAATCAGGTGAATACAAAATTTTCTAACTCCCTATGTGCACCAATATATACACTCCTTTTTCGCGCTCAATCGCCGAATCTAGGATAATAGTTCAGATAATCAACTAAAGGAAAAAACATGAGTTATAGAATTGAAGCCGATAGTATGGGCGAATTACAAGTTCCTAGCGAGGCATTGTATGGCGCTCAGACACAGAGAGCGGTCAATAATTTTCCGGTCAGTGGTCAATCTTTGCCCAGGTCCTTTATTGAAGCCTTGTTACTGGCGAAATCAGCGGCGGCATCAGCCAATGCAGAGTTGAATTTGATCTCCCAAGAGATGGCGACTGCGATTATTGAATCTGTAGATGAGTTATTGAGCGACCCGCAGATGATGCGACACTTCCCGGTAGATGTTTACCAAACAGGTTCTGGTACTAGTTCGAACATGAATGCGAATGAAGTGTTAGCCACTTTAGCCAGTATAAGATTAGTCGACAAAGTCGGTGCTAATGATCATGTTAACTATGGACAGAGCAGTAACGATATCATCCCTAGTGCCATACACATTAGCGCGGCTATCGGTGTTGAAAAGAAGTTGTTACCGGCACTTACACATTTAATGACAGTGATTAAAGCCAAGGCGAAAGACGTTGATCACCACATTAAAACTGGCCGTACCCATTTAATGGACGCTATGCCGGTGAGAATGAGCCAAAGTTTGCTAAGCTGGGCTTCACAAATTGAGCAAAACATAAAAGTGTTAGAGGCTTCACAAGACGCATTACAAAGCTTGGCGCAAGGGGGCACTGCTGTCGGTACTGGCATTAATGCACATCCAGAATTTGCGAAAAAATTCAGTGAAAATATCAGTCGCTTAACCGTGGTTAAATTTACCCCCGCGGATAATTTATTCAGCCATATTGGTACCCAAGACATCGCTGTTTCTGTTTCAGGAGCGCTAAAAACAGTGGCGGTATCACTGCTTAAAATATCCAACGATTTGCGTTGGATGAACTCAGGCCCTCTGGCGGGTTTAGGTGAAATAGCCCTCGAGGCTCTGCAACCAGGCTCTTCTATAATGCCGGGTAAAGTAAACCCGGTAATTCCAGAAGCTACGGCTATGGTGGCAGCGCAAGTAATAGGCAATGACAGTGCCATTACTATCGCAGGTCAATCGGGCAATTTTGAGCTGAATGTGATGTTGCCGTTAATCGCCAATAATTTATTGAGCAGCATTGAATTAATCAGTAATGTGAGTGTATTACTGGCTGATAAGGCGATAGCGACTTTTACAGTGAATGAAGAAGCGCTAAAGTTTGCTCTTTCCCGTAATCCTATCTTAGTTACTGCTTTGAACCCTATTATAGGTTATGAAAAAGCGGCGTTAATTGCCAAGAAAGCTTACGCAGATGGCCGTCCGGTATTAGATGTGGCAGAGCAAGAGACGGATATTCCACGCGTTGAACTAGAGAAATTACTGGATCCTACAAAACTGACCCACGGCGGGATTTGATATAGACAATCACTCTCAGTTTTTGATTGTGGGTGATTATTTACTGATTAAGATAAATAGCAGTAAATTGAAGAGGGTATTATCTGGCTAAGGGGGCATCAAGCGATGATAAATGCTGTATTAGCCGTTCTAGTTACATTGATACTTCTACATCGGCAAGGAGTTTATCAATGATTTGGTGCTGCTCATTACTGAATATCGCTAAGTTTTGCAGAAATAGAGAGGTAGGTTCTGAAGTTTGAGTATCGTGCTCATTTGCTTGCGTTAAAATGGCACTAGATGTGTAATGAGAGAAAATATAGCGGAATATATCTTCGGCATTATCAGCGCTTATTTCATCGCCTGAATCAGTCTCTAACAGATCAGTGAGAGATAGCGACTGATCAGTATTGTAATACAGTTGAAAATTAAAGGTGTCTAATGGGCTGGTATCAATCCCTTCCATTGACAGTTTGCTGATCGCGTCACTGACAAATTGCAGGTTATCAGTGGCGTCCACAATAAGATTTTCAGCTTGGGCTGTGGCACTATTATCGATGTAGCTAAACCATACATCGGACAGTGATTGCTGGTTGCCGTCTGCATCGATATAGTAGCCTTCTAACGCTGTTGTATTACCGTTATTGTCTATACTCACCTGCTCTGAAAATAAACTTAATTGGCTAACGCCTAATTCTTCAAGTGAAAATAGCTCATCAGTTTGTGATATACCATCAGAGTTAGCATCAACCCAGAGTTGTAACTGAGAAAATATTTGATCTTCGCTGTCAATAACTCCATCTTTATTAGCGTCATATTCAGTTAGGGCATCGAAGCCATCACTTGCCTTGTTGCCATCAGCTTTTAGCATATGTTCACCAAAAAGCTCGGAAGCATTGTTTATTAGACCATCCTGGTTCAAATCTAATACTAGCAATGCATCGTCAGCTGAGACCCATCCCGTTTGCTCTTCGGTGCCGTCAGCGTTTATGTCAAACGTTACACCTTGGCTATAATTAATAGTTTCAATGCCGTCTTGGTCTAAATCTAAAATCAATGGACTAGAAAAAGAGATATCGTGATTGTTTGGGCTTAAAAATTCATGACCTATATGGACAAAACGAGTAGTTCCTCCATAAGTGACAGTGGCATGTACGTTTTGACCTGGAGTCATTGGAAAATTACCAGTGACGCTAAACCCTCCATTACCCCCGTTAACCGAAACCGTGAGTGACCCCACCTCGCCATGGCTACCTACAAAAAGCTTAACCACTGATCCGGCTGGCAACCCACTGACATTGACATGAGGATCGGTAATATGGGCACCACCATTACCTCCCCATCGAGCTGATCCGCTAGTTACCGCCGAAATAAAAGCTGAAACCTCATCGTAAGTATCAACGGTCAATGAAGAACTTGCCGAACTGCTCGAGATGTTACCTGCCGCATCAGTGATAGCCGCACTTAAGTTGTAGCTGCCATCTGCTAAATTACTACTGGGTGTGACACGCACTAGAACGTTAACAATATCTAATGCAGTAAGTACATGCGAACCTATTGCAGTGCTGTTGTTGTATAAAATTAAGATATCGCCGGCGACTGCATCAGCTGGTAGGTTAACAGTAAATTCAGGTCTTTGATCATCGGTGGTTGCACCATTGGCAATACTTCCCTGAGAGCCACCAACATCATCTAAAACAGATACTAAGGAGGGCGCACTAGAGGCTGCAGTATCGGTATTTATATCGTAGCTGTTAGAAGTTGATCCTGTATTTCCAGCAGCATCGACCACCTCGGCTGTGTAAGTGTAGTTAGTAAGATCAGTTAGTGCTGCATCGTCATAACTCCAGTTTGTACCAGTGACAACCGCCTGCCCAATCACGAAACCATCACGCAGTACATTAACCACCTCATTTGCCGCCAATGCACTGTCTAAATTACCATTAATCTGTGGTGATAAATCATTGCTACTTCCCCCATCCGCGATGGTGCCTGTTTGGGGCGCTACATTATCTTGAATATCCGTAATGGTCACTGTCTGACTAGGTGCTGTGGTATCTATGTTTATTATATACGGGCTAAGTTCTGCGCCTGTGTTACCTGCATCATCAATTATTTGTGTAGTATAGGTGTAGCTATTGCCATCAATTAAACCGCTGTCATTATAATCCCAGCTGGTGGTAGTAACTGATGCTTGACCTATGATCACCCCGTCGCGCAATATATTCAGAACTTCCGCTGTGGCTAATAATGCACTTAGAGTTCCGTTTAATACTGGGGTCGTATCATTGGTGGTGCCACCATTGCCAATACCTGCAATAATTGGCGATACGTTATCCTGAATGTTAGTGATAGTTGCGGTTTGAGTGGGAGCACTGCTGTCGATATTTATCGTATAACTACCTGAAATACCACCAGCGTTACTAGCACTATCAATTACTTGCGCAGTGTAAATATAACTGTTGCCATCGATTAAGCCTGAATCTGCATAGCTCCAGGTAGTTCCAGAAACCGTGGCTTGTCCGATAACTACACCAAACCTTAAGATATTCAAGCTTTCGCCTGCCTGTAGAGTAGTACTGAGAGTGCCATTGAGCACTGGGGTTGTATCGTTAGTAATGCCGCCATTAATAATAGTGCCTAACAATGAACCGACATCGTCCTGAATATCAGTAATAACGACACTTTGTATGGGCGCGATAGTATCGGTATTAATGGTATAGCTAGGGCTTATACCGCCAGTATTTCCAGCACTGTCCCGCACTTGCGCGGTATAAACATAACTATTGGCATCAATGAGCCCTGAATCGTTATAGCTCCAGGCTAATCCTATAACACTGGCCTGACCTATCAATGCCCCATCTCTAAAAATATCTAGCACTTCATTGGTAGCCAAAGTTACATCTATAGTACCGATAATGGCGGGGCTTAAATCATTGGTAAAACCACCATTGGTAACATTACCCAAAAAGAGGGGAATATCATCGATAACATTAGTAATGGTCACAGTTTGAGTGGGGGCAGAGGTGTCTACGTCAATACTGTAGATTGTTGATAGCAGGCCTGTATTACTTGCTGCATCGATAATTTGAGTGGTGTAGATGTAGTTATTACCATCTATAAGTCCTGTATCGTTGTAACTCCAGCTAGTACTAGTCACACTTGCCTGGCCAATAACAGTACCATTTCTGAGAATATTAAGGCTCTCGCCTGCCAATAAAGCAGCACTGAGTGTGCCAGTTAATACTGGTGCAGTATCATTGGTGGTATCACCGTTAGCCACAGTACCCGTGATAGGCCCTACATCATCTTGAATATCAACGATAGACGGGGTTTGAGTCGGGGCACTTGTGTCTAAATTGATAGTATAAGTGCTGGAGAGTGCACTTATATTACTGGCAGCATCGATAACTTGGGCAGTATAAATATAGCTATTGCCATCAATAAGTCCTGTATCAGTATAGCTCCAATTGGTGGTGGTGACGCTTGCCTGGCCGATAATCACTCCATCTCTGAATATATTAACGCTTTCACCTGAGAGTAAGGCAAAGCTTAAAGTACCATTTAAAAGTGGCGTGGTGTCGTTGGTGATGCCACCATCGGCAATGGTGCCTGATGCTGGCAACTGGTTATCTTGAATATCGGTAATCGATAAGGTTTGTAAAGGGGCGCTAATATCAGTATTTATAGTGTAACTGTTACTTAATGCGCTGATGTTACCGGCACTGTCTCGCACGAGCGCCGTATAGTCATAATTATTGGCATCTGTAAGACCACTATCGTCATAGCTCCAAGCTAAGCCTATCGTGCTGGCTTGCCCTAAAAGCGATCCATCTCTGTATATATCAATCACTTCACCCGCTGCTAAGGGGTTATCTAAGGTGCCGATGATTTGCGGACTGAGATCATTTGTTGTAGCGCCATTGCTCACATTGCCGGTATAGGGCGAAAAATTATCTAATATTGTGGTAATGGCAATTACTTGTGTGGGCGCACTGATATCGATAGCAATGGTGTAGGTATTGGAGAGAGGACCTATGTTACTGGCGGTATCTACCACTTGTGCGGTATAGGCATAGCTACTGCCATCCACTAGTCCGGTATCGTAGTAGCTCCAACTTGTGCCTGTCACACTGGCTAGGCCAATCACCACGGCGTCTCTGAGAATAATGACATTTTCACCTGCGAGTAATGTAGCGCTGAGGGTACCATTGAGCAGTGGTGCGGTATCGTTAGTAGCGCCTCCATTTAGAACGGTACCTAAGACGAGTGAAATGTCGTCTTGAATGTCGGTAATGGAGACGTTTTGAGTAGGGGCATTGGTATCAATGATGATGGAATAGGTATTGGAAAGTGCTCCAAGATTACTAGCGGCATCAATAATTTGTGAGGTGTAAACATAAGTATTGCCGGTGCTAAGCCCTGTGTCTTGGAAGCTCCAGGAAGTATTTATCACACTCGCTTGGCCAATAATAGCCCCGTCTCTGATAATGTTAAGCTGTTCGCCCGCCTGTAAAGAGGTAGTTAAACTGCCATTTAGTTGTGGGGAAGTATCGTTGCTAACTCCTAAGTCGGCTACTGTATGTATATTGGGTACTACATCGTCATGTATGTCGGTAATGGTCGCCGTTTGCGTGGGTGCTTTGTTGTCAATGTTAATAGTAAAAATAGGGGAGAGTTGGCCCAATAAGTCTCCAGGCCTAACAACTTGGACGGTATATTGGTACTCGTGCGCTGTGTCTAATGAAGAATCCTGAAATTGCCAAGAAGTACCAGAGACAGTGGCGATACCAATAATTCTGCCATTGCGCAGTACTTGAAGATGTTCAATGGGGGTCAAGCTTTGTGACAATACCCCCATCAGCAATGGTGAGGTATCGTTACTGTATCCCTTATGGCCAATGTCACCCAGTGTCGGATATTGATCATCGTAGATGCCATTGATGGAGCCATTGGTTCTAGGTTTTATTTTGGCAGGGTCTTCCAGTTCTCTACTATTGATATCGGGAAAGGCATTGGAAGTTGTCACGTCAAAACCGGCGGTTGGGTTTATCTCTAGTGCACTGCGATCAACCAAAGTGAAATTTGTATGTTGTTCACGGTGTAAATTGGAGAAGTCATAGGTACTTAAATTAAATGAAGAGCCTTGGACTCTAACGCTGTCGGATAACAATACTGGGACTTCAATATCAGAAGTTGCATATTTAGACTGTACAGATTGGTGTAAGCTTTCATTAAGATAAACTGTCTCGCCATTGTATAAGTCTATTTCTAATCTTGAATTGGCTGGGATATCGATATTGTCATCAGCAAAGACAGGATCGCCTAAATGCAGCGATCTAACTTCCCCACGATAATTCGTCGCTAAAATATTACCAATTTGTAAACTAACAACGCCAATAACCCACTGCATTTTTTCACGCTATCTACATTCATCATTTTAGAGTCCATACAGACTAAGTATAGAAGTAGAATTTACGCTTTGCGTAGTGTGACTTAAGTTATTTTTAAGCATTAAGCTTTCGTGTTTTCAGATGCCCGAAAATCACCTATTTATGCTAGTATTTGCGCTCGATTTTACAAGCCTATATATTTCATGTGTCCTTTACTAAATGTATACAAAACAACCAAACAATAGCTTTTTATACTGTAAAAAGAGTTGAATCCGGAAAATTAGCCAAAAAAAAGCTGTCTTTTAGGTCAGGTTTTTTATAGATTCTGTACTTGTATAAAAATAATAAACCAATTTGTTAGTTATTTAATGTGATGTTGACCTATAGATATATTAGAAAAACAAGCTTGAAAATTGTCAAAAATATCGCATTTGAACCACAAGGACACAACACAAGATGAGCAGACCCGTCGCCGAGTCATCAGAAAAGTATCGTCTGCAGTTGCACGGCATTACCAAGCAATATCCAGGTTGTCTGGCAAACGATAAGGTAGATTTAGAAATTGCCCCCGGTGAAATCCATGCGCTATTAGGTGAAAATGGAGCCGGTAAAAGCACCTTAATGAAGATGATTTACGGTGTGACTAAACCCGATGCCGGAAAGATTATCTGGCAGGGGCAGGAAGTTGATATAAAAGATCCCTCTATGGCCAGAAGCATGGGCATAGGCATGGTTTTTCAGCACTTCTCGCTGTTTGAAACATTGAGCGTGACTGAGAATATTGCGCTGGCTTTAGGCGATGAAGCCAAAGATCTAAAGCAACTTGCCAAACGTATTAGCACTGTCTCTAAGCAGTACGGTATGGAGCTCAACCCCGATAGATATATTCACTCTTTAAGTGTCGGTGAGCGCCAGCGAGTAGAGATAGTACGCTGCTTGGTCCAAGACATTAAACTACTGATATTAGATGAGCCTACTTCAGTGTTAACGCCTCAGGAAGTGGATACTTTATTTATCACTTTGCGCCAACTGTCCAAAGATGGCTGCTCTATCTTGTTTATTTCTCACAAACTCAAAGAAGTGCAGGCGCTGTGCCACAACGCTACCATTTTACGTGGCGGAAAAGTGACTGGAGATTGTATACCCGCAGAAGTCGGTGCCACCAAAATGGCGCAGTTGATGGTGGGCGAAGATACTCCGATCAGCACTGACTATCCTAAGTCCTCAGGCGAAAAAGTATTCTTAGCGGTCCATGATCTTAACCAAGTTAGTGATGATCCCTTTGGTGCAACGCTAAAAGATATTAATTTTGTAGTGCGCAGTGGTGAAATCTTAGGTATTGCTGGGGTTGCTGGTAATGGTCAGGAAGAATTGCTGGCAGCACTCAGTGGAGAACATATTGTCAGTAGGGCCGAGCAGGTTACTTTTGATGGTACCGCAGTGGGTTTGAAGGACCCAAGAGAGCGCCGTGAGTTGGGGTTGGCGTTTGTTCCCGAGGAGCGTTTGGGACGTGGTGCAGTACCTGAGATGAGTTTGGTTGATAACAGCTTGTTGACTGGTTTCTTGCAAGGGCTGGTGCACATAGGTTTTATCAATCATAAAAAAACAGAGTTGTTTGCCGATCAAATCATCGATAAATTCAAAGTAAAAACCCCCAATAACCGCGCCCAGGCGCAGAGTTTGTCGGGCGGTAATTTACAAAAATTTATTATTGGCCGTGAAATTCTACAAAATCCTAAATTGCTGGTGGCCTCTCACCCTACTTGGGGTGTCGATATTGGCGCCGCCACGGCTATTCACAAAGCGTTAATTGAATTGCGTGATCGCGGCGCAGCCATTTTAGTCGTGTCAGAAGATATTGATGAATTATTCTTAATCAGTGATCGCCTCTGCGCGATTTGTGATGGTCAATTGTCCCCGGACAAACCTACTCTAGATACCACCATTGAAGAGGTAGGGCGTTGGATGACGGGTGTATTTGAAACGCCTGATAAGAGCGTTTGTGATGATCTTCAAAGCAGCAGAGCTTAAGCGGAGCCTATATGTTTAAATTAGAACCACGTGGTGAAGCATCGTCTACCATGTCTTACCTATCCCCGGTTTTAGCGGGGGTGTTAACCTTAATTACTGGCGGTATATTTTTTGCCTTCTTAGGGCATGATCCACTACATGCACTGAGCATATTCTTAATCGCGCCGGTATCTGATTTGTACGGTGTGGCCGAACTCTGTGTTAAAGCGGCTCCGATCATGCTCTGCGCGATTGGCTTGGCGTTAACCTTTAAAGCGCAAGTGTGGAATATCGGCGCGGAAGGGCAACTGTTAATGGGCGGCCTATCAGCCAGTGCAGTAGCGTTGTTTCTGATTGATGTCGAATCGGGCTGGGCGTTAGTGGCTGTGTTAATCAGTGGCATGATAGGCGGTGGTTTGTGGGGTGTGTTAGCCGCATGGTTACGCAATCGCTTTAATGCCAATGAAATACTCACCACCATCATGTTCAACTACATAGCACTCTATATATTATTGTATTTTGTGCATGGCTCACTGAAAGACCCCGAGGGTTATGGTTTCCCTGAGTCGGCACTGTTCTCTGATTTTACCTTGCTGCCTATATTGCTAGAAGATACCCGACTGCATATCGGTATTTTGTTCGCTACTTTTGCCGTAGTGGCCGCCTGGGTGTTTTTGTCACGCTCATTCTTAGGTTTTCAAATCAAAGTATTGGGCATGGACAGCAATGCCGCTAAGTTATCAGGCTTTAAACACAAACGTTTAGTGATACTAGTGATGTTAATTAGTGGTGCACTGGCGGGGTTGGCTGGCGCCAGTGAAGTGACCGGACCGATAGGGCAGTTAATACCTTCAATATCACCAGGTTATGGCTATGCGGCGATTATCGTGGCTTTCCTGGGGCGATTGCATCCCGTGGGGATCTTCTTTGCCAGTTTATTGATGGCGCTGATCTACATGGGCGGTGAGCTTGCACAGATAGAATTAAAGATGCCGCTCGCAGTGACCTCACTGTTCCAGGGCATGTTGTTATTTTACCTGCTGGCCTGCGATGTATTTATCAACTTTAAAATAAAATTGGCCAAGCCAAAATCTATCACAGCGGAGAGCCTCTAGTGGATATCGATTTAATAACAAACGTACTCTACGCTATGGTACGCACAGGCACACCACTGCTCATCGTAGCACTGGGAGAAATGGTCTGTGAGAAGAGCGGCGTACTCAACTTAGGGCAAGAGGGCATGATGCTGATGGGCGCAGTCATCGGCTTCATCGTGACGCTTACCACCGGTAGTTTGTTGCTGGGCTTTATCATGGCGATTATCGCCGGTATCTTGATGTCGATGTTGTTTGCCGCTTTAGCGCTGGGTCTCAATGCCAACCAAGTTGCCACAGGTTTAGCCCTTACTATTTTTGGTACAGGGCTATCTGCTTTTATCGGTTCATCTTACGTTGGTGTACCTATTACCGGTTTGGATCCAATTGCTATACCAGTACTGAGTGAAATTCCATTGATTGGAAAAATGCTGTTTGCTCAGGATTTAATTGTCTATCTGTCTTTTGTCTTGTTCGGTCTTGTTTACTGGTTCTTTAAATCCTCTCGCCTTGGACTAACGGTGAAAGCGGTGGGTGAAAATCCTCATGCGGCTAACGTGCTTGGACTGCCAGTGATGCGCACTCGTTATTTGGCGATTGCTTTTGGCGGCGGTATGGCTGGCCTTGCTGGTGGCTATTTATCACTCGCCTACACACCTTTATGGGCCGAGAACATGACAGCAGGTCGCGGTTGGATTGCACTGGCACTGGTAGTGTTTGCCACATGGCGAGCGGAGCGCATTATTTTAGGCGCTTATCTATTTGGTTTAGCCAGCATTTTGAATTTAGTCGCGCAGGGCCTTGGCTACCCAGTATCACCGAACTTATTGGCGATGATGCCTTACGCAGCCACGGTACTAGTGCTAGTAATGATCTCTAGCAATGTGATGAAGGCGCGGATGTATACACCTATGTCGCTAGGCAAACCTTTCCATCCGCATGGGTAGACAAGGTTGCGAGTGGCGGGTTACGAATTACGGGTAAGTTCAAGCCAAGTGATGCGGTAAGTGGTAAATACTATTTACCAGAGAGGAACTGGAGGAAAGCTTAAGACCAATATCGGTAACAGGTTTTTTCTTTTCTCGGTGTAGCGCAGCGCCTCTGTGTCCTCTGTGGTGAAATATGTTTGAAAGGTTGAGGAGCGTTTGTGCAGCAAGTAGAACGGTTGTGGATTAAGAATCCGCTGGCTATCTTGAGTGAAGATCAAGATGCGCGTGGCGGGATCGTTATTAGCCAGGGAAAAATTGTTGAGCTGGTGGCTGTGGGCCAGCAGCCTTCTGCCTATAACAAAATTTATGATGCCTCAACGTCTGTGGTACTTCCAGGGCTCATTAACAGCCATCATCACTACTACCAAACACTCACCAGAGCTTATCCCGGCGCCCTTAATCAAGAGCTGTTTAGTTGGTTACAGAACCTTTACCCGCTGTGGGCCGGGTTAGAGCCAGAGATGTTGGCGGCAGCCACTAAGCTGGCACTCGGTGAACTGCTTTTATCTGGCTGCACTTTATCTGCGGATCATCACTATCTATTTCCCCAGGGGATGGAGCAGTCTATTGATGTGCAGGTTGAAGCGGCACAATCAATTGGCATACGCACTTTATTTACCCGCGGCTCAATGAGTTTGGGACAAGATGATGGCGGCTTGCCACCACAGAGTACCGTGCAGCAACAAGTAGATATTTTAGAAGATTCAGAGCGGCTGATTAATAAGTACCACCAGCGCGGTGAGGGCGCGATGTTGCAAATTGCCCTAGCTCCATGTTCGCCCTTCTCTGTAACGCCAGAAATAATGCGTGAGAGTGCAAAGTTGGCAGAGCGCTTGCAAGTGCGTTTGCACACTCACTTAGCTGAGACCAAAGATGAAGAGCAGTTCTGCCTAGAGCGCTTTGGTTTACGCACTGTGGACTATTTAGAAAGTGTCGGTTGGTTGAATAAACGCACCTGGTTGGCGCACGGCATTCACTTTAATGATGCAGAAATTAACCAGCTCGGTAAGGCGGGTGTGGGAATTTGTCACTGCCCTACCTCCAATATGATGTTGGCATCTGGCATCGCTAGGAATTTAGAGTTAGAAAAGGCTGGAGTACCGGTAGGATTAGGCGTTGATGGCAGCGCTTCCAACGATGGTTCCAATATGATTCAAGAGGTACGCCAAGCCCTGTATTTGCAACGCTTGCGTTATGGGGCGGCTAAAGTCACTCATTTTGATGCCTATCGCTGGGCAACCAAAGGTTCTGCTAAAATTCTTGGACGTGAGGATGTCGGAGAAATCTCACTGGGCAAACAGGCCGACTTAGCGTTGTTTAAATTAGATGAGATGCGCTTTAGTGGTGCCCATGATCCTTTGGCTGCACTGTTGTTATGTGGTGCTCAACGCGCTGATCGAGTGATGGTGGCAGGTAAGTGGCAAGTTATCGATGCGCAGCTGGTGGATTTTGACGTCGATGAATTAATGGCACAACACAGCGCACTGGCGACAAAGCTGGTCGCGAAGCTCAACGGCAGTTAAAAAGCGTATTAATTTCAGGTATTATGGGTCGTTTATAATCGCTCAAAATAAATTCGGAGTTTTAGATGTCAGCCACACCTTACAGTAGAGACTTTCCCGTATCTTGGGAAGAATTACACAGAAACTCCAGAGCATTGTCTTGGCGCCTGCTGGAATTGGGGCCTTGGAAAGGCATTATCGCTATTACCCGTGGTGGCTTAGTACCCGCGGCGATTTTGGCGCGCGAGATGGATATCCGTCTGATAGATACTATTTGTATTTCCAGTTATTCCTCTTCAGACTCTGATGCAGACAGTGATGGCGATAAAGCGCAAGGCCAGTTGCAATTGATCAAAGCGGCGGCTGGTGACGGTGAGGGCATGCTGCTGGTGGATGATCTAGTGGATACTGGTAAAACCGCTAAATATGTCCGTGAACTATTGCCAAAAGCACATTTTGCGACGGTGTATGCCAAGCCATCAGGCAAGCCTTTAGTCGACACCTTTATTACCGAAGTGAGCCAAGATACTTGGATTCGCTTTCCCTGGGATATGGAATACTCATTCTCTACCCCATTAGCAGATAGAAAATAACAACAAGCTCAAATTAACTGATTAAGGATTTAACCATGAAACACAGTGTAAAAAAATTATTATCTAGCGCTGCTCTAGGCCTTAGCCTTTTAGCAGCGGGTGGCGCGCAAGCTGCTGAGCCGCTCAAAGTTGGTTTCATCTACGTTGGCCCTGTTGGCGATCATGGCTGGAGCTACCAGCACGATCAAGGCCGTTTGGCAGTAGAGAAGCATTTCGGCGACAAAGTTGAAACTACTTTTGTTGAATCTGTTCCTGAAGGCGCTGATGCTGAACGTGTTATTCGCAACTTAGCCAAGGCTGGTAACGATCTTATTTTCACCACCTCTTTTGGTTACATGAATCCAACCTTGAAAGTGGCTAAAGCTTTTAAAAAGGTTAAGTTCGAGCATGCTACTGGTTACAAAACGGCAAAAAATGCTGGTAACTACTTATCAAAAACGTTTGAAGGTCGTTACGTTGCAGGTTTTGTTGCCGCTAAAATGACTAAAACCAATAAAATTGGTTATATCGCTTCTTTCCCAATTCCAGAAGTCATTCGCGATATCAATACAGTGCAATTGGCTTTACAGAAGTACAATCCTAAAGCTGAACTTAAAATCATTTGGGTAAACAGCTGGTTCGATCCAGGTAAAGAAGCCGATGCTGCGAATGCGATGATGGATCAGGGCGTTGACGTAATCTTGCAACACACTGATAGCCCTGCGCCAATGCAAGCTGCTGAGCGTCGTGGTAAGTTCGCGGTTGGTCAAGCATCTGACATGTCTAGCTTTGGTCCTAAAGCGCACCTAATGTCTGTAGTAGATGACTGGGCGGCTCTTTACATTCGCAAGACTCAAGAAGTGATGGATGGTACATGGAAGCCTGAAAGCTACTGGGGTGGCATGGCTGAAAAAGACATCATTATCCCTGAGTTCACTAACATGCCTGCAGCAGTTGCCAAAGAAGCGCAGCAGTTAGTTGACGATATCACTAGCGGTGCTTTCTACCCGTTTACTGGTCCTATCAAGAACCAAGCTGGCGAAATCAAAGTTAAAGCGGGCGAAGCAATGCCCCTTGGCGATCTAGTTGGTATGAACTGGTATGTTGAAGGCGTACAGGGCGATATCCCTAAGTAAGCCTTTTTAACAGCACGCAAGAACCGAAAGGTTGGGGCTGTGGTGCGGCCCTTTTGAGAACTGCTAGTTCTCAAAAAATAACACACTGGCTGCCAGCTTCGTTGGCAGCCATTCTTTTCTCAAAAAGGAAGTGTGTTATGAATAATAGTTATCTCCCCGTTATCGACATATCCCCGCTCTATTCAAAAAATCCTGATCACTGGCAATCCGTCGCGTTAGACATTGATAGCGCCTGTCAAAAAAGTGGTTTTTTTTATGTCACCGGCCATGGTATTACCCCTGAGCGCATTACCCAGTTAGCTGCGATGTATCAAAAATTTTTTGCACAACCTCTCGATCAAAAACTGCAAATAGACATCACTAAAACTCGTCATCATCGCGGTTATGGCGCCATCGGTACTGAACAATTAGACCCGAAAAGACCGGGTGACTTTAAAGAAACGTTTGATATGGGCCGAAATTTAGCGCCTGACCATCCGCATGTGCTCGCTGAAAAACCGTTACATGGTACCAATCAATATCCTGAGTTGGTGGGCTTTAAGGAGTTAGTTGAGACTCACTATTGGGACATGCTCGAACTAGGAAAAACGATCTTGAGAGGACTGGCGATCGCCCTTGGTTTAGCGCCTTACTATTTTGATAAAAATTTTACAGAGCCTTTGAGTGTGCTGCGCTTTATTCACTATCCACAAGTGGAAAAGATAGCGCTGAAAAACCAAATAGGCGCGGGCGCGCACACTGATTACGGCTGTATCACTATCTTGCATCAAGACGATATAGGGGGCTTGCAAGTACAGGACAAACAGGGGCAGTGGCTCGATGCGACGCCCATTGCAGGCAGCTTTGTGATTAATATCGGTGATATGATGTCGCGTTGGAGTAATGACAGATATACCTCTACCCCTCATCGGGTCATAAACCCTAGCGGAAGTGAGCGTTACAGTATGCCATTTTTTGTAGAACCCAATTTTGAGACGAAAATAGCGGCGTTACCGGGCTGTTTTGATCAGGCTAATCCGGCCAAATACCAGCAGATAAGTGCGGGTAATTATTTACTGTCACGCTTTGCAGAAACTTACGAGTATTTTGATAAAGAGCCTAAGACGCACTGATAGCTAGTTGCAATCGTCTAGTACTAGCTCAGACAGCCGGAGCTTATACCCCGGCAAAAGCTCAGTGAATAAAGTTGTACACAGAGAGGCGGGGCAATGTGCTTGTGGGTAAAATTACTTGTTATAGTTGTGCACAGCACAATTGTTTCAGGGGCTTGTGTACAAAGTTATTTTTTGGCTTTGTTAGCTTTTTTGATTTGTTTTCTAAAATCACCGTCTAAGTCTTGCGGGTGGATCACACTGCCCTCTTGCTCTTCGAGTGGGAATACCACCACGTAAAAACCATCTTGCTCAAGGCCTTCGCTCCAGCGCAGCTGCCAAGTCTTAAGGGGGACGGCTTCGGCTTCACAGTGCTTCCAGTCTCCGGTAGCCCATGCTTGGGCGCTATCGAAGCTCGGCCACACTGGCACGCACTCTTCCTCTTCTGTATTTAACATCACACAGCCTTCTTCATCCGTCAGTATCCAAACTTCTTTAGTGGCCACAGCCTGCTCGATAAAGTATTGGAAGCGCTGTTCAGCAGTGTAGTCGGTCAAATGTTGGTTCGATAAAACTTGGGACATAAATTAAAGCCTAAATAAAAATGTGTGGGACGTGAAAAGTGCATTATCCTAGATCCGGCGATTGAGCTTACTTATCCAATTCAACGGCCTAATTTAGGATTATAAACTAAGCGATGCTATTGGGAAACATATCGAAAGCCCGATAGCGCTTTTGCTACACCAGTAAATACAGGGGGTCAGTTTCCTAACTCGGTCGGTATTCTTGTTCAGCACAAGACTTTGTCTTTAATCTCTGATTAAATGCCCTTTCATAGGGAGTGACACAGAGGTGAGTATGCAAAAAATATTAATCGTTTTAGGGATGGTATTAAGCCAATGGCACAGTGTTGTTGTGGCGGATACTACCGATCATGCCAGCCTTTTTTTTACTCAGCTCTATACCAATACTTGCGTTAAAAATTCCGCAGATATGCAGGCCCTCAAAGAAAACTTTAGCGCTATCCAAACCAAGCAGCTACCCGCTGCAAAAGCGGTGTTTTTCCTGGAAAATAAGCAGGGGACTGTCTGGATAATACCTAACGTAGTTGGTAACTACTTGGTCTCCATTGATAGTGCAGCTGCTTGTGCTGTGTATACTCATAATGTGAATATCAATGCAATAGAGCGCCAATTTATCACACTATTAGAAAAAACTCCGAGTTCTTTTCTATTAGAAAAAGTGCAGGATGAAACGCTGGCCACCCCGTTGGGACCGGCGCATTTTATCCGTTATTTGCGTACCAATAAGGCCGATAATTCGCAGCAAGAATTTAGCTTGCAAACAAGTATTGCACAAGGCGCTGACATTCAGGCAAAGGCAATGGTAGGCCCCGTTATTTTTGTCGATGAGTAAAAGCGCTTGGAGGTTTAGTGAAGCGTTTTTTAGTGTTAATCACCGCATTATTAGTATCAGATTTATTACTCGCCCAGTGTCGTATAGCAGTTAGAGCGACATCATTTCCTCCCTATTTCATCATTGAACAGCATAATAACTATCAAGGTTTAGATGTTGAGTTAACAAATGCGTTGCTTAAGGAGGCTAATTGTCTGTTTGAGTTTCAAAAGTTACCTTGGAAGCGCGGTCTACAGTTGTTAAAAATCGGTACTTTAGATTTAATGTCAGGCATGTCTATTAGTGTTAAAAGACAGCAATATATTCGCTTTATAGGGCCTATGCGTGAAGAGTCTATGGCGTTGTTAGTGCCTAAACACAGCAATTATCAAATAACCTCGTTAGATGATCTCAAGGTCCTAGATAAGCCTATAGGTATTGTTAGCGGTCTTTTTTATGGGGCTGTTTTTGCCAAAAAATATAAAAAGGATGCAGCTTTTGCAGCAAATTTCGATGTGGCTAATTCTTCTCAGAGCAATCTTAGTAACCTAATAAACCATAGATTATCTGCGGTAGTCGGTGATTTGTTTAATATGGTGCACTGGTTGAAAGCAAACAAGTTAAACAATCAGTATGAAATACATCCCTTTTTTATCAATCGCGATGATGTCTATTTTGGTTTCAGTAAACGCAATGTGTCCGCTGACAATATAGCCAATTTAACAGCGGCGAATGCAAGATTAATGGCAGCGGGCACCTATCGCAGTATCATTGAGCAATATAGGCAGTAAGCCGATAAGGGCGCTCTGAGTTTAGTGGAAAGACCAGCTCAGAGCGTGGCCGCTAACGAATTTGTTGCCAAGATAAACGTCCTGTATCAGGCGAATCTGTGGCTAGGTCTGTGGCTATTACCTCTCCCTCGGAATTGTTAGTAATCAATATGGTTTGTCCATTTGAATTCTTCACAATAATTCCTCCGGTGATCATCCGGTCCTGTTTAAAACCGACTCTGATAAAAGCGGTTTCATTTCCCTGAGCGTCCGTAATAATGATTTTGTCTTTATCATCTATTACGCCGTCGTTATTTTCATCAGTAAAGGCTGTATCACCAGCTCTACCATCAATTGCATTAAGTATCATGGTCCAGCTAATACCTCCTGTTTGACAGGGGTCTGAAGTGGGAACCACCGTAAAAAATATTACTTTTTCTTGATAGAACAACGCTTGTAGGATTACTTTTTCGCCATTGGCTGAATTCGTTATTATATTTTTTAAGTCCATATACCAGCCATTTTTCTGGCTATAATCCAGCGTGTTATTGGAGGTTATTCGGTAGGGCTCTATGTTCGGATCATTATTTTCATAGAGGATTTTTTGTTCAAGTAAGTAGGCTCTACTGCCTGCCACTTGCGATAAATCATCGTGAATACCGTAAAAGCTATTTACCGGATCCCCGCTTAATAATTTATTGTCTTGTGCTGCAAAATACTTACCGGTGCCAAACAGCAATACATAACCTTTTACATGGTGTTTGGTGATAGTGGGGGCCACCGTAATTGGCTGCGCAATAGTAATATTTTGGCCGTTGCCATCGGTAGTGTCGTAGCTTGCTTTAAACAGCGGGACAGGATTTAAGCTAGTATCCTGGTTAGCAATCGCCCAATCATTAATCACTGTAGAGCTCAGGTCAAACTTCCAAAGATTACCTTGTAGGTCTCCGGCATAGACGTAATCTATTTTATGATCACTGTCTTTATCGACAATAGAAATTTCGGATAAGCCGTTAATACCGGAGGTGGGAGGGGTGATTTTTTTGATTAAATCTCCAGTTTCTAAATCGACAATATATAACACAGCTTTTGCATTGGGGTTCGCACTCGGGCTGTCTTTTTGATAGCCATTACCAAACAGCGCTGCCCATTTACCATTATTGAGGCGAACAATTTTAGCGCTGCCTAGCTGTACCCCAAGATCGCTAAAGTCACTGTCACTAGCAGATATTTCCCAGAGAACGTCGCTGCTACTTATGTTATTGGGATTAGATACGTCCAAGGCAAACATGCTAGACCCACCGCGGCCTCGAGAGCCAATTAAAACGCTTTTCCAACTTGAATTAAAGTAGGCATCAGCTAAAGAAATTTGACCATCTACATAAAAGCGGTGCTGGTAGGCTGGGTCAGTTAGCTCGGCTAGTTCGGTTAAAAAGGATCCTGGTACGTAGCTGAAAACTTCCTCGCCATTATCGGTATTGATGCCGTGTATCATGCCATCGTTTGCGCCAATATAGAGCATTTTCGGGCGATTTATGTACAGGCTTGAGCTTCTGTAACTATTGTAGGTAGAGCCTTCGCTACTAGGGAGAGAGCTAAAGCCATAATTGTATTGGTGATCAACAACGGGTGAGGAGTGAATAATGTCGCCAATTTTTGAGCTACGATTTCTAAAGCTACCCCCGTTATTAAGCTCTTTAGATTGCTCGCCACGCAGGTAGTTTAACTGATCTTCGCTTAATTGGATTTTTTGTGAGTTAGACAGTTGCCCATGTTTAAACTCAATACCATTATCACCATCATAGCTGAGTATATTTCTAAGCTGCTGAGCGGGAATGCCGTCAGTGGCCCGCCATTTTTCGTTATCTAAGGTCACGCCATCATCGATGATATATGCCTTTAAATCTCCATCCCAACTTTCGTTGCTAAAGGTAGATTGGAACAATAGTGAATCGGTTTGTAACTTGCTGTTGCTCATTGAGACACCGCCGCCAGAGGCACTGCGCTCGATGATATGACGAAAAGCATCTGCTAGCCCGCTGACAATGCGCTGCGGATTACTGGCTAATACGTAGTTATCTGGCATGCCATCACCATCTGCATCCCACTCTCTATTTGTCCCATCAACATTTTTTGGTGTGCCATCACCATCCTCATCGATGTAACCCCCGTATTTTCCTGCGAGCCACAGCATGTTGGTGTTACCCGTTGAAGGATTGTTGCTATATTCCTGAGAATCGATGATAAAACTGGAGATGGTCTGCTTATCCTCAATATCACTGCGGATGTCTTGAGTATTGGCATAGTGGGCTAAGCCTGCGATGTAAAAAGAGGCATGGCGGCTAGTGTAGGCACACTTTCCCAAGGTTTTTGTGCCATTGGCACAGCTTAAACTAGTAATGCCTTCAATGGATCCTACCGCATCGGTGAGCGCTGTTACATTAATATCGGGATCGGCATTAGTCGGTGCGCCATAGTCTTGGTTGGTGACGTTAAATGTCCCCATCGTCTCCTGAGTAAAGTAAGTACCAGGTAGGCGCTTGTCCAGCCAAGAATAAGCATCGTTCATGCCGATGATAAAGTTCTTTTGACAACTGTGCTGGATTGGATCCTGCCAGTTGGTAATCACCGGGAAAGGCTCGTCTGCCGGATTGATGCCTGTGTAATAATCTGGCGTAGGCCCCAAGTTTTTGAAGTAGCGAATTGACTCATAAAACAGCTCAGAAGCTGGGTCGTAGGATTTATAGCCAAATTCGTTAAAGCGGTTAATATAATTGATGATACCGGTGTACTGGTTGTGACTGTAGGTCGTGTTATCACTGCGGCTATCTGGAAACTGGATAAAAGTGCCCTTATCAGTGTACTCCTTGTTTGGATTATCGCTGGATACGCCTAAAGCATCAGGCATTTGGATGCCAACGTACTTCATGTTGGATCTCAATACGCCACCATTACGGGATTTGGAGTTATCTCTGGCGAAACTGGTGGCAGCAAAACGCATGTTGCTAGCGTTTTTTTGAATCAGCCCTTGGGGTTTGTAATAGTCGCCGTTGACAGGGTCGCTGTATTTATCACAGTTTTCTTCCAGACCGTTGAGCCCTAACCCCGAGATATTTGCATTACAAACTCTCACGTTGACGTTATAGCTCTGATTAAAAGTGCCATTTTTGAAGATGACGGATGCACCGCTGTATTCTATGACTAAGTGACTGTAATTATGCGGGGTGACTTTATAGGGAGCGGTATTTTCAGTGCCTGATATATATTTCTTATGAAAAAAACCAGTGGCTTTGGCCTTCTTGATCACGGTTTTTGCATTGCTGCCACTACTTTCATCAATGAGGCGGTTACCACCAGTCGTGGTCATGATGAACATGTCGATGGAAGTCATGGTCGCCCAGTTCATGAAGTTACCACTGAACTTCCCCGAGCACTCTCTATTGGTGTTTATAACGGCAGATGTTGGGTCAAAGTAATTATCACTGCTACTGTAGCTGTAGCATTTTTCGCTGTCAAAATAGCCGAGGTAAGTCTCGGTGGGGAAATAACAACGGCCGTAATTTGTACCGCTCATTCTGCCACTACAAGTACTGCCTCCGCTGAGCGTGCCCGCCTCGTCATTATAAGCGGCACCACCCATGGGTGTTTCAATGGAGAGATTAAACAGTACATTGGGATCGACACTGTTACTCAAAAAAAGCGGGTAGTTAACCACATCGGCCCTAGTCATATTGCATAAAAGTAGCAAACTCAATAAACCTAAGAATTTTTTCATAGTGCTTCCTTAGCCTGAATATTACATGCAATATCCGGGCTAGTTATTTTTTGAAAGTAGTTTGCAGTACTACTTCAGAATTTGGCGATAATCCTACCGCCCTAGCCGTTATTCTGTAAAAAGTATTGATCACCGGCGGAGCGCCCCCGATTGAATCACTCAACGACTGTATTTCCTCAATAATATAAGAGGGCGGTGTCTGTAAGACGGTTTTTAAATAACTGTCAGCGGTCTGATAAATAATCACCGCGTTGGCATCTTGCCACAGCGGGTTTTGCGCATCATCTACATGTCGCCAGCTTTCAATTTGCGCACCCGCTATGGTTAGGTAAGCGGGATATTGTCCGGGAATGGTGCTGATGGTCTCACCCACCTTTTGCGTGAATGCAGTGGCGATGTTGGGGATTCGCCTCTCTGCTTCTCGCAAGGTGGCCTCTGCGGCTTGAAAGGCTGCGGATCGATCTCTAATGTTGCCTGCCAAACGCTCGTTAGTGGTGGTAGCCTGCATGCTAGAGGCGGCGAGTGTTGCCATAATGACTAAAAATATGAGCGCGATAATTAACACTGCCCCCTGTTGGGCTTGTCTAGGAGCCATCAATTTATCCTATTTCGCAGTGTGTAAGTGGCATTAAATACTCTACGCATTTTTTTATCAGTCGGCATAACATTGGTGCCATTAAAACGGTAGCCAACAGGTTCTGATAAAACCTCAGCAGAGCTCAACAACAAGCTAATACGGACACTGATCACATCACTAAAGTCCGCGGCATTAATATCAGATTCGGGTGTGTAGCCGGTTAAATTACCGTCTGCATCAGCGAGCCCGTAGAGAACCTGCATGTCCTCTACGTCACTGATCAGTTCAATACCATCTCCCGCTTCATTGTTTAGTTTTCTGAACAAAGATTTTGAGCCATCGGCATCGGTGATTATATGGTAAGTAATTTTGACGATAGGATAAGTTTTGGCGTTTTCATTGTAGGGATAGCTCAGATCATTACTGAGATTTTTAGTACTTTTATGCTCGAATAGATTCCCGGTTTTTTTGCTGATGGTAAAGATATCAGCGCGATTACAATCGCCGATAAGTACTTCATCATCTACTTCGAAGGTGCTACCTGTAATAGAAATATCCGATGAAATGCTGGCCATGTTGGCGCTTAAGGGAAAGCTCTGATCGAGTATAGTTAATATCTCTATGGTATCGCTAACACCGTCTGTGGCCAGTAGAGAGCCCTGTAGGGTGTTTAATTGATCGCCAATAGCACCACCAGCTTTACTAACGACATTAACCTCCGCTTCGCCCCCTTCAAGGCAGCCCCAAAAACCTAAGCTGCGAAAATCTCGACTAAAAAAATGACTGGCGAAACGACTGTTCTCTTGCAGGGAGCCAATAGCATTGCGTATTTGTTGATTATTGATCGAGTTAATGAAGACGCTGAGAATCATAGCAATTAATACTAAGCTCAAGGTCATCGCTATCATTAGCTCGATAAGGGAAAACCCGCTCTCTTTATTGCGCATTAGAGTTCAAAGCTGGTGGCAAACAGTTGATCGGGAGTACTCGGATCTCGGTCATCGTTCCACCAAATTTTTATTACGAAGGGGCTTGTCAGTGCGTTGTCACAACCGTGCGCTGCGATACTAGTACCATTATTTGGGTTATTGTCGCGACACAGAATGCCTTGCCCATTGAGTACCTGGACGAGACTTTGCTGCCAGTCGTAGAGATCTTGCTCTGCCATGTTGGCGGTACTGCAGCTATTGGTGAGAGGGCCAGTATAGTTAACACAATTAGTGCCATGGTTAACGCCTTGTGCAGAAGCGGTGAGGTAAGTGGTCGCGGTTTTACTCGCCTCATTGATATTGGCGCGCATTCTATCGGCAATATCGTCGGCCAATAGTGTCGCTTGGGATCGCTGATAAGCACTGTGAGTGAGTTTCAAACTCGAGATCTGGGACGCGGAAATCCCGAGCAGTCCGATGGAAATTAGCACCATGGAGATAAGCACTTCGATTAAAGAAGCGCCTGATTGTCGCTCTGGCAGTGATTTACCATCAATATAGCCGCGAGTTAGAGTCTTCATTAATGTTTATAGCTTTTTAGGCTAATTTTACCCACGATCGAAATTAAAATTTGCCGCCGATATTTGCCATTCGCTTCATTTTTTGCATCAACCATAAAATCACTTTGTTGATCTTTATCTGAACAGAGCATGCCATAGCCATTAAAACAGATGGTGGAGCGCAGTGGGTTCGTTCCGCTTACCAGACGTGTAAAGGATGTGTCATTAGCGAGGGTTGCCGATGTTTTGAGAATTTTATCAGCGAGAATGCCACTGATAATGACATCACTGTCATCTTGCGCATCTACATACACCAGCCATCCCTCACTCCAATCATTAGTTGCCGGTAAGTTGCACTGGTTTTGCGCAGCCTGACGGCGGCAGACTTTAACTATTTTGTTGCGTTTAATGGCTTCGCTCCGAGCGAAGAGCAACGCATTATAAAAACTACTTTGCACCGCATCGACACTAGCGCTTTGAGTAAAGTTTCTAAAACTGGGAATGGCAATAGTGAGCAGAATTGACAATACACTGATGCCCACCATTAACTCAATCAGTGAGAAACCTTGTTGCAATAGAGGAGGTGGATGAATGTGATTGCGTGCTTTCATAGCGATATTTTGTAGGTACGCGTTGTTTAATTGATCAAATATAGTCTATAAATTATAGGCAACAACTTGATAAATCAATAGTTATAAGCTACTTAGATAAAATGTAATTTATGTGTTTTTTTATAGAGACACTATTAGCTTTCGCAAGGTTTTGTTCTGTGTCTACTGTCTCTTTATGCGAGCCTATAAAGCGATCATTTATCTTTTGATGAGCGGGTGTTGTCGATGAGCTAGAACTTAAGTTGCTTTATTTGTAGTTTTTCTAGGTAAAAAAAGGGCCTAATTAAAGGCCCTGAAATCTTTATATAAGTTCTTCTGTCTCAGGATCAAAGAACACTGCTTTGCTCATATCAAACATGAACTCGCAGGGCTTGTTAACTTCAACAAGGTAGCTTGGGTTAACACGACATTTTAGCTCCATATCACCAAACTGGGTCAGTACCATAGTATCGGCACCCATAGCCTCAGTTAATAGCGGGGTTAGATTAAGTACTTTCACGTAATCTAAAGCTGCTTTGTGCGCGAGTGGCTCTGTGATCATCTCAGGTCTAATGCCCAGGGTAACTTCTTTGCCAATGTAGCTTGCAAGTGCCTTGCCTTGAGTAATAGGCAAATGATAGGTCTCGCCTTTTGTTTCAATACTTAATAGTGTTTCACTTTCAATTTTGGCGGTGATGAAGTTCATTGGCGGTGAGCCCATGAATCCAGCAACAAAGACATTCACAGGTCTGTCGTAAATTTCTTGAGGCGTGGCCAACTGCTGTAAGGTACCATCGCGCATCACGGCTATTCTATCGGCGAGTGTCATCGCTTCCACTTGGTCGTGAGTAACGTAGACAATGGTGGTGCCCAAACGCTGGTGCAGTTTTTTGATCTCTGCACGCATCTCTACACGCAATTTGGCATCTAGGTTCGAAAGTGGCTCATCAAACAAGTAAATCTTAGGCTCACGTGCGATGGCACGGCCCATAGCGACACGCTGGCGCTGACCACCTGATAATTGAGCAGGCTTGCGATCTAGCAATAACTCAAGTTGTAGCAACTTAGCCACTTTGTCGACTTGAATTTCACGCTCAGCTTTAGGCATCTTGCGAACTTCTAAGCCAAAAGAGATGTTCTGGCGCACAGTCATGTTTGGATACAGTGCGTAAGATTGGAAGACCATGGCGATATCGCGATCTTTAGGGTTGGCGTGAGTTACATCCTCACCACCGATTAAGATACGACCTTCAGTGATTGTCTCCAATCCGGCGATCGAGTTCATCATAGTGGATTTACCGCACCCTGATGGACCGATGAGGACTAAAAACTCACCCTTTTCGATGTCGATGTTAATGCCTTTTAAAACTTGGGTTGAGCCGTAGCTCTTTTTGACGTTTTCTATCGTTAATGCAGCCATTTTTATTATGCTCCTTTTACTGCACCGGCTGATAAGCCACGTACAAAATATTTACCGGCAAAGACGTATACAAGAATAGTAGGAAGGGCTGCTAGCAGTGCTGCGGCCATGTCTACGTTGTACTCTTTACCACCAAAACTGGTGTTTACTAAGTTGTTCAGTGCCACTGTGACGGGCAAGTTATCGACGCCTGAGAAAACCACGCCAAACAGGAAGTCATTCCAAACTTG
Source organism: Oceanospirillaceae bacterium (assembly GCA_013215375.1). Taxonomy (GTDB): domain Bacteria; phylum Pseudomonadota; class Gammaproteobacteria; order Pseudomonadales; family Balneatricaceae; genus Rs1. The sequence goes on from JABSRB010000014.1 coordinate 41,421, forward strand.
GGTGAACTGCCAGATAACGGTTACGACGATAATTGGCGGTGACAATGGCAATACAATGCGCCAGAAAATGAGGAAAAAACCGGCCCCATCTATTTTAGCGGCACTGATTAGCTCTCTTGGTAAGCCTACATAGTAGTTACGGAAGAATAGGGTAGTGAATGCCATACCGTAGATAACGTGTACTAAGATTAAGCCACTCGCACTACTTGCAAGGCCTAACCAACCTAGTGTCATCGCCATTGGGATAAGTACGACTTGAAAAGGAATAAAACATCCAAACAGTAATAGGCCGAAAAACAACTCACTACCTTTAAAGCGCCACATGGCTAAGACATAACCGTTCATTGCGCCAAGCAGTGTAGAGATTATGACCGCTGGGATAACGATTTTGAAAGAATTAAAGAAAAAAGGTGCGATTCCATCACAAGTGCTGCCCGTACAGGCTGAACTCCACGCTTTAGACCAAGCCGCTAAGCTTGGGTCTTGTGGCAGTGCCAATAAGTTACCGGAGCGGATTTCTTCAACGTCTTTCAGGGAGTTGAGTATCATTACCACGAGTGGCAATAGGTAAATAGCCGCCATAAAGATCAATACGGCGTATAGAGCGACGCGCAAAAGCTTTTGTATTGGGCTGGTTTTTTGAGTATATATCATTGTTTTTTACCTCGTAACTCTGAGTAGAGGTAGGGAATTAGTATCGCCAATACGCCACCGAGCATCATCATACCACTGGCTGCACCTAGGCCCATTTGCGAACGGGTGAAAGCGTGTGCGTACATGAAGTTAGCCGGGAGGTCAGAGCTATAACCGGGACCGCCGCCGGTTAAGGCTGTTACTAAGTCGAAACTCTTGATCGCGATGTGTGACAAGATCACAAATGCACTGAAGAACACAGGCTTCAAACTTGGTAAGATAATACGTCTGTAGACTGTTGGTAAGCTAGCACCGTCTAATTGCGCCGCTTTAATCATCTCTTGGTCAACACCGCGCAGGCCCGCTAAAAACAGCGCCATGACAAACCCTGATGATTGCCATACCGCTGCAATTACTAAGCAGAAAACGACCATTTCTGAATTGACTAACCAATCGAAGGTGAAGTCGGTGTAACCCCAATCGCGGACGATTTGTTGGATACCCATGCTTGGGTTTAATAACCATTTCCAAGCGGTACCAGTCACAATAAACGAGATAGCCATTGGGTAGAGGTAAATGGTTCGCAAGAAACCTTCCTGGCGAATTTTCTGATCGAGTAAAATCGCCATGGTGATACCTATAACGAGGCAAATCAGAATGAACATACCGCCGAAAATAATTAAATTTTGACTCGAGACGGCCCAGCGATCGTTCGCCATTAGCTTAGTATATTGATCAAATCCAACGAAGTCCCACTGGGGCAACATTCTAGATTTAGTAAAGGACAGAGCTGCTGTCCAAAGTATATAGCCGTATATGCAGACCATCATGATTACGAATGATGGCGCGAGTACGAGCTTAGGCATGCTATCGGCAAGCATGTCTGTAAAGGGGCGTTTATTAGCCACGGTTGTCACCAGGGGTTTTTATAGGTTATTGCTTAGGGAATTGCTTAAGACTAAACGAAGAGGGCTGCATAGCAACCCTCTGGTGGAGATTTTACATGCTAGCTTTGATTGCGTTAGCTAGTTTTACTACCACTTCTTCAGCAGACTGATCGCTGTTGTAGAAGTTGGTAACTACATCAGAAATAGCGCCTAGAGCAGCAGATGTAGTCGCCATTCCGTGTGCGAATGATGGTACTAAATTACCCGTTTTAGCAGTTTCTGAGAAATCTTTCATAGAAAGTTTTGCACAGCTATCAAACGGCGTTTGATCCATTCCCTGACGAACTGGGATAGAACCTTTGTTGAGGTTGAAAGCTTCTTGGAAAGTAGGTTCCATGATGAGACGCGCCAAGGTATTTTGCGCTTCTTTTGCTTCGTCTGACTTCAAGTTAAACAGTGCGAAACTGTCGATGTTGAATGTGTACTGGTGCTCAGTTTGCGGAGCAGGTGCACAGATGAAATCTTTACCAGGTACTTTACCTGCTGCAGTGAACTCGCCTTTAGCCCAGTCACCCATGATTTGCATAGCGGCTGTACCATTGATAACCATTGAGGTTGCAATGTTCCAGTCACGGCCAGGGCTGTCGGCATCGATTAGGTCGCGAGTCGCTTTAAACATTTTGAAAATTTCAATCATCTTGTCACTGCGAAGTGTCGCATCGTCATGCTCTACAAATGCTTTATTGTAGAACTCAGATCCGCCCATACCTAAAGCAATCGCTTCAAAGACAGTCGCATCCTGCCAAGCTTGGCCACCGTGTGCTAGCGGGATAATACCTGCAGCTTTAAGTTTAGGACCAGAGGCAATCATCTCAGCCCAAGTTGTTGGGATAGAGATACCTGCTTTTTTGAAAGCTTCTGGGTTAGCCCACAACCAGTTTACGCGGTGTACGTTAACAGGTACGGCAACATACTTGCCTTCGAACTTCATGATGTCGCTTACAACGCTAGGAAGTAATTCATCCCAGCCCGCTTTTTTCGCAACGCCATCAAGGTCCGCTAGGAAACCTAGGTCAGCCCACTCTTGAATGTCTAAACCTTTCATTTGTGCAGCAGCAGGAGCATTACCTGATACAGCACGAGACTTAAGAACGGTCATGGCAGCTTCGCCAGCACCACCGGCAACGGCGAAGTCTTTCCAGTCGTGACCTTCTTTAGTCATTAAATCTTTTAACACAGCGACAGATTTAGCTTCACCGCCTGATGTCCAGTAGTGTAGTACTTCAACTTCGCCAGCTTGTGCAACAACAGCTGAAACGGCTAGAGCTAGGCCAGCAATGGCGGCTTTAGTTTTATTCATCTCGATACCTTATTATATTTATTAGCAGCGCTTTAGTGGTCCCATTGTTAGGGAGTAAACATCTAGCGCTAGATAAATCCTCAGAAAACTGAGGCCCTGTATTAAACTAACAAAGCGGCGACAAGAAAGGGGTCACACTGTGCAATACTTTGTCACAAAGTGTAACGATTTGATGGGAAACGTTTTTTCTAAGCTATAGAGGCTTAAAATTTTCATTTAGTGGTTAAGATTTTTGCACGCTCACGACCTTTAGTTCAATGAATGCCTTTAGTAATGCAACGGCACCACACTGAGCGGATTTAGCATTCTCATCCCATTTTCCATCAGCAATATATTTTCCCTTAGAATATATACTGGTGAAACTCCATAAATAGGGGCTGGGAACTTGTTTGCTGCGATAACCTAAACCGTTGTAACACTCCCATCTAAACAGAGTCTTACTGAGGCACCAGTCGTGTAAATTATCTAATTTTTGTTTTTTAAGTGCATCGGTGGCGCTTTGCTCCCAGGTAAAAGGTGCACTACCAGTGTTAGGTCGCCCTTTGGGTACGTGGGTTGTTTTGGCTTTCAAAGGGTCACCATTGTGTAGGTGAGTTTGAAAGTTATAACTAGATTCGAGTAAGTGCAAGGCTGCAATAAACCACCAGGGGATATTTAATGGCTCCCCAACCGCTTGATAACGCTCTTTATTTTTGATGGCTATCAGTGCATATTTTTTATTTTTATCCATTTTATTGGTATTTAAAAAAGCACCTTGGAAAAAGCTGAGGTACTCCGTCGCTAAAGAGCTATATTTTCTACTGTTCAGTGGCACTGGGCTGTTTAATCTAGCTTGGCTAGCAGCAGTAGTGACAGGGTTGGTCACTGTGCTTGCACTGATTTTATCTTCAGGCAGCTCAATAGCTAGGGAGTCTTCTTCCATAAATGTCTTAGCTAATTTGTCAGTGTTATGTAATTTGCTGTGCAGCAAGCGCAGCTGCTCACGCATAGCGGCAATAGTGTCATTATTTATATGGTTAGCAGCCGCTAAAAAATTAATATGCTCTAACATGGGGGCTGCCAACTTTAAGAATTTAAAAGAATTTCTTTTTATTATTTGTTCAGCACCAACAATGCTTGCCTGTGAGGCCAAGTCCCATAGCTTCTCTATGTGATCTAATTCTTCAAGGGTATTCGCCTTTTCCAGTAGCGAGTCCAGCTGGGCTTGCGAAAAATTAAATTGCGACATGGCTAATCCTCAATGGAGATGAATTTGGCGGAACCTTCCTCGCTAGGGGGCGGTTGATTTTTTTTCAATATTTAAATCACTCGCTAGTTGCTTGGCAAGCGTTTGTATTTCAATAGACTGCGCTACTATAGTGCTTATTCGTGCCACTAAGTCTGCGGTATTAGTGCCTTGGTGTTGACTGAGCTTGGTCAGTGCTATGGAAGTCTTGTTCAGTATCTTTATATAGCTAATTAAGGCCAATTCGAAGCTCCTAACTTTATGGGGTTGGTCATTGCTACTTTGTAATGCACTTAATTGCCGTTGCAATCGTGTCGTCTGTTGAGGGTTATTACTTAGAGTGGCCCTCTTTAAAGCTATTTTAGTGCTGCCCAAACGTTTGTTGTAGTGCGCTAGGTACAGTTGATATAACGCGGGGGTATCTTCAACAATAAAAGAGATTAAATTTTGTATATCACCACTGGCCGCCATCAAAGATTTGGCGCTACGCTGCTGAGCTTGGGCAGTTTCTAATTTAGTCACTAGTGCTTTAATGCTGGTTATAGGCAAACTTGATAAGAGGCTGCTGCCCACATCTAATGGCGACGCAGCGAAAATATTGGTTACAGAGGCCGATAGATTTAATAGCTGATCAATTTTACTATTGATAGGCCCTGTGGGCTTTTCCAGTAAATGATCTAGTAATAAAGCATTGTAGGTGGCAATGATTGCTAGCACTTGGCGTCGCAGTTTTATATCTGCAGAATCATTATCTCTATTTACCGCCTGTCCATTGGCAAGGGCAATATAAAAACAAGGTCTAAAGCCCATTTTAATATCGATATCACAGTGTCTATTATCAGCGCTGCTGTCTGAAGGCAAGACAAGATTCAGCTCATCCAAAATCAAATCACCAGAGTCTTGTACCCGGGAATATAAATTACTGTAAGCGGTTAACTCAATAGGGTTAATAGTCGAGCAGGCATTGAGTGAAAGTGCCAAAATAATAGCGAAGAGGGAGGTAATAGCGGGCATATTCAGATATATCCTTAGGCTGGCTCTATTACAATTTACTGTCATAGAGCGATCAGACCTACCACTTTAAAGATGCCTATTGATCGTTATGTCCTATTAGTGGATTGCAAAAACGAGAGTGCTAAGTTGATGTTTATCTGCAATAACTTTATAAAAAACAATAAACTAAAATATTTATGCCCAGATCTGAAAAATTGATATAGACTTAATTGTAAGTGAAGTGTCATCGGCACTAACACTGTAAAATAGTTTAAAGGAGAGTTTATAATGATAAGAGCACCTCAAAAATTGTTAGCTATCGCCTTATTTTCAGCCACGGCCTCGGTCAGTGCCGCAGGCTTTGAGCAAGACAATTTAAGCGTTGGCGCGCAAATTGGTATGTTAGGTTATGGTTTGAACGCCGAGTATCAATTCACTGATCAGTTCAGCGGCCGGGCTGAATTTAATACTTATTCCAGGACGCTCAATAAAACAGAGAGCGATGTAGATTATAAGTTTAAAGCGAAGTTAAATACTTTTGGGTTATTGGCGAACTATCAACCGTTCAATAATGGCTTCCATGTCACTGGTGGTATCTATCACAATGGTAATAAATTAACAGGCAGTGGTCAGTATATCGGTACACAGAATCTAGTAATTGGTGATGTTTCATACGCTGGCACTGAATTAGCGAGTGTGGATACTAAAATCGATTTTAATAGTATAGCTCCCTATCTAGGTGCTGGCTATAAAGCCAATTTTGGCGCTATAAGTGTTGGTTTTGATGTTGGTGTGCTGTTTCAGGGAACTCCAGATGTGTCGCTTACCGTCGTGCCTACAGCGACTCTAGTGGGCTCAGTTGCAGCATTACAAACAGAAGTAGACAAAGAAATAGCCGAGCTAAAAGACGATCTTAAAGATTTCAAATACTTGCCTGTGGTTAAAGTAACCTTTAGCTATGAATTTTAAGTTTTATTTTTCTAGAAAAAGCCTCGGATTCGAGGCTTTTTTGTAGAGGTTATGCGGATCTAGGGATTGAAAGTGGTAGTCTCAAGCTCACTTTAAGGCCGCTTGGCTGTAAATTCTCCAGCTCAATATCACCCCCATGTGCCCGAGCTATATTACGCGCAATTGATAATCCTAAGCCCATCCCACCGCTGTGTCCCTCTTTGGGTAATACCCTGATATAGGGTTCAAAGACTTGTTCTATGTCACCGTTGGGGATGCCTGGTCCGTCATCATAGATATCGATAAATAAATGTTTGTCTGTCTCTCGCAAAGTAATACTGACATAGTTGCCATAGTGCAGTGCGTTGTCCAATAAGTTACCAATGCAGCGCTTGAGGGCCAGTGGTTTGCCGATAAAATGGGTGACTTTAGAGCCCTTGATGAGTAAGTTTTTACCGGCAATTTTAGAATCTTCTAAAAAGTTATCTAACAGGCGGGAGATATCAACCGCGGTTTGGTTTTCGTGAATATCTGTTTCACTGACGCTCTGTAAAGCCCCTTTCACCATTAAATCCAAATCTTCTAAATCACGGTTAAAGGCTTCGCGCGCAGTGTCGTCATCCAATAACTCTGCGCGTAATCTCAAGCGTGTTATGGGTGTTTTTAAGTCGTGAGATATTGAGGCAAACAAGCGCTCTCGGTCATTTAAATAACGTTGGATACGCTGCTGCATGTTGTTGAACGCTTGTGCAGTGAGTTGCTCCTCATTACTGCCACGCACGGGAACTAACACCGCTTCACCGCGGCCAACACGCTCTGCTGCGCGCCCTAGTCGGCGTATCGGGATAGTGATATAACGCACCCCCCAAATGCCTATTAACATCACGGTCAAGAGGGAAACGAGTAATGAAATTAGCCGCTCACCAGATAGTGGCGAGCCGCTGTCTTCCAAAAGTAAGCTGGGGATGACGGTCGCGACATATAACCACTCTTTATCGTTAATCGGAAACTGTACGACTAAGATAGGAGTGTCGTAAGGCGCGAGCATTAGTGTTTGATGGCCCCAGCGCTCAGGTAAGTCAGAAAGTTTGGTGTGGTTATTGAGTACTTTCAGGTCTTTTGGCTGAGAAAATACAATACTGATCGGCGTGTTATCTCCAAGCTCTTTGTGCAGAGCTTTATTAAACGCTTCAATTACAATAGATTTTGCCGGGGTGTCTACCGCATCTTCAAGAATGATTTTTACTTGGTTTAAGGTGACAAAAAATCGAGTGCCGCCCATATCTCGCAACTGATCTAACACTAAGTGGCGGTAGGAATTAGGCAGTTTAATAAAAAACCTGACCGTAGAGGTCACTCGGTTGGCCATTGCCACTGACATATCAGCGACGCGAGTTTCATAATCTGAACGCCACTGGGCGGTCCAAATGGCATTGCTGATCAACTGCGCCAGCACTACTCCAATCGCCATCATGAGAATGATGCGCAGGTTCAGAGAGATAGGGTTTTTGAAGCGATTAATGAATTGAAGCATCCGATTGCTCCACAGGTACGGTTAATACATAGCCTTTGCCACGCACTGTTTTTATGATGACGGGGTTTTTAGCATCTTCAGCGAGAACGTTGCGCAACCGGCTTACGTGCATGTCGACAAATCGATCCAGTGGGGCTGCTTCACGTCCGCGGGTGCTGCCGGCGATGGTTTCGCGCGAGAGGGTCTCTCCAGGATTCAGTAAAAACAACTTCAATAATTCAAAATCAGAGCCGTTTATCAGTACTTTTGTCGCATTGTTATCAAGCAGTTCTCTGCAGGTAGTGTCTAGCTGAAACCCGGAAAATTGATAATAGCGTTTGGTGCTGCTCTCGGGTTCAGCGGGACTGGAACGCCTGAGAATCGCTTTAATTCTAGCTAATAACTCACGTGGGTTGAAAGGCTTCGCCAAATAGTCATCTGCACCAAGCTCTAGACCAATGATTCGGTCTGTTTCATCTGAATTTGCAGTTAACATCATCACCGGGATTTGGCTAAAGGTGCGCAGCCTGCGGCACACTTCAAAACCGTCTATATCAGGCAGCATAATGTCTAAAACGATCAGATCATAACTTGGATCTTGTTCTATGGCCGCTAAAAAACTTAGGCCATTGATCGCACAAGCTACTTCAAAGCCATTTTTGCTGAGGTAAGTTTGTAAAAGTACGCCAATTTCAGGATCGTCGTCAACGACGTATATTTTTCTATTTTCAATCATATAGACAATATTTATGCTGCAAGATTAATAGGAATAATGATAAACATACTACCTATGTCAGTCTTATAAGTATGTAAGTGGCAATATTAGAATTGTAACAAAGTGTAGATAAGGTTTGAATTTATACGATTATCTTATCATTTTCTAGATTATATATCTGGCGTCGAATAAAGGCTGAGGCACTGTTTAGTGCGTTGTAGTACTATTTTAGAAAAATCAAAACTAAAGGGACATTGGAATGACAGCAGTAGTTGGAGTGGGATTAATTGCTTTTTTGGCGGGTCTAGCGATGCCTTTTGGAGCATGGTTGGCGAAGCTAGAGGGGAAAAGGTCGCCGCTTTATAACGAAGCTCTGCACCATACTATTATTGCCTTTGGCGGGGGAACCCTGCTCGCCGCCGTCGCCTTAGTCCTAGTGCCTCAAGGCACTGAAAATCTATCGGCAATCGCCAGCGCGGTGTTCTTTATTCTCGGAGGCCTTGCCTTCATGGGCTTGGATATACTCCTTTATCGATGGAAAACCCCCGCTAGCCAATTAATGGCGATGTTGACCGATTTTATCCCTGAGTCCTTAGCGCTCGGAGCACTTTATCTCTTTCACCCGCGAGCCGCTTTGCTCTTGGCTATGTTCATAGCACTACAGAATATACCTGAAGGATTCAACGCATATCGGGAGCTGCGCAGTGGTGGAAAAATGAGTGGCAATAAAATATTACTATTGTTTTTCGCGATGTCTTTTGCAGGGCCTATCGCAGCGATTGTGGGGTTGGTTTTTTTGTTTGACTCTCCCAAGAGCATTGCGGCGATCATGTTAATTGCCGCAGGCGCCATACTCTATTCTCTGTTTCAAGACATAGCACCCAAAGTGGTTCTTCAGCATCACTGGCTACCGCCGATGGGCGCGGTGTTAGGTTTTACTTTAGGCCTGCTTGGATATTTAATCATTTAGTCGCAGGCAACAATTTGGAACGGTGATAGGATTTTTTGGTCACTTACAGTTAATTATAGATATAGCTATTTTTAGGATTTAAAAGGAATTAAGCATGCAAAATAGACGACCTCGACTCACTAGTGGTTACACTTTGGTTATTCACGAAGTGACAACAAGTAGCGTCAAAGTTTGGGTAGGGGCGCTGAGTCCCTCAATGGTAAAACCCGAGAAATGGCGCTTATGCCTAGCACAGGTAGATAGCTTTAGCGATGAGATGGCGTCTGAGCAAGCTTTGGTGCAAGTAGACTTTGTTAAAGATGTCTGGAAACGGCCCTTTAATGCGCTCAATAAACGGTTTTACCATGTGCATACCTTGCATGATTTGCCGGCAACTACGGATTTTGTATTACGTTTTGAAGTGGAGCGTGACGGACAGTGGCACGTTCTCGAAACGGCATATTTCTCTACGCTTCCAGAGCAACTACCAACCAGCGGTAAAGCATTCACCATCGGCCTGGGCTCTTGTTTTTATGCCAAGCATGATGGCGGGCGAGCAGCGAATGCCTATGAGGCATTGTATAAAAATGAGCAACTGCGACCCGACATAAAATTTTTGGTGGGCGATCAGGTCTATGTGGACATAGGGCTCGGCTTATACCCTTTGAGCGACGATGACTGCCAGGACCGGATCGCCGATGAATATGTAAAAAGTTGGGAGTTGCTACGCAGTATGTTGCGCCGCGGGGGAACTTGGATGCTGGCTGATGACCATGAGTACTGGAATAATTATCCTTATCTCAAAGGTTTTAATCCCTATTTGATTACTTTAGGGCTTAGTGATCGTTTTAAAGACCGCTGGGAAAAGGCCGCCAAAATGGGCGTGGATGTCGTGCAACAAATGCAGCCACTACGTACCTTTAATATAGGTTCACAGCTGTCTTTTTGCGTGGCAGATATGCGCTCCAACAGAACTGATCAAGGTTTTATGACCCCCGTTGCCTTTGAGCAACTGATTGCTTGGGTGAAAGGTTTGACTTGTCCGGGGATTCTAGTGATTCCGCAACCGTTGATAGCAAAAAATGGCGATGATAATGACTCTAATCTTCCTGATTGGCCACAATACGAACAACTACTATTGGCGATGCATAACGGAAATCACGATCTAGTAGTGTTGACTGGTGATGTACACTACGGGCAAGTATCCCAAGTGCAAATAGGCAATAGTGGCAATAAATTAGTAGAAATAATCACCTCTCCTATGTCTAATCTTTCGGAGCTCGATGGTATTGCCACTGCCGTACCTCCCAAAGCTTACCGACAGAAATTTCCTTTCAATGCTATCCCAGGGATTGAGCGACAAAAAATCACTCGCAGCGCTAAAGTATCGACTCAGAGCAAGTGGTGGGATTTACGTTTTCCCAGCAAGCGCACCACAGAGCACTTTATGACTTTAGATTTCAAACCCACATCAAAGGGGATAATGATGAGCGTGCATGCGTGGGATGCGCGTAATATCGACCGACGCACTAAACTTCCCAAGACCATAGCGGGATTTAAGCCGAAGCCGATATTGATAAAATAAAAGGGAGGGGGGTCTTAAGTCGCTGGTCGTTAGTTCAAAGACTAAGATAAGAATCTTTGAACCACAGGGTGCAGAGTTGCTGCGGTAAATGACACACTTAGTCCCATACAGCTAATTAATCACAAAGGTCTTGTATAAGCGATTAATTTGGCTCGAACTTGACTAACGACTGATCCTTATTTTCCGATACAGAAGCTGGAGAAAATCTTGCCTAACAAATCATCGCTGCTGACCTGGCCAGTAATTTCGCCGAGTGCCTGCTGTGCTTGACGTAAATCTTCAGCGAGTAATTCGCCGGCGTTGTTGTGAATTAACTGGGCTAAACCGGTGTTTAGTAACTCGTCGGCGCGATCTATGGCATCTAAGTGACGGCGCCTAGCGAGGAAGCCACCCTCTGCCGTCGCCTGGTAGCCCATGCAAGTTTTCAAGTGCTCACGTAAGACATCCACGCCTAAATCGGCTTTTGCCGATAAGTTGATGATTTCAGTACCTTGGGTGCTGTGAATGCCGATAGTCTCGCCGGTTAAATCAGCTTTGTTGCGCACAATCGTGATTTTACTATCGTCGTTTAATTGATCGACAAATTCCGGCCATATTTGATGAGGATCATCTGCGGCGGTTTGAGTACTATCGACGATCAATAAAATTCGGTCTGCATTTTGGATTTCCTGCCAAGCTCGGCTGATGCCGATGCGCTCTACTTCGTCAGGAGCATCCCTTAGGCCTGCAGTGTCGATAATATGTAAAGGCATGCCGTCGATATGGATGTGTTCGCGTAATACGTCTCTGGTGGTGCCTGCGATGTCTGTGACTATTGCAGCATCTTTGCCGGCCAAGGCATTTAATAAGCTGGATTTTCCGGCATTGGGGCGTCCTGCGATGACTACGTTCATGCCCTCGCGGATGATGCTGCCCTGTTTAGCTTCCGCTTTAACCGCCCGCAAGTTGGCCATAATGCCCTCAAGGCGATTTAATACGATGCCATCGGCGAGAAAGTCAATTTCCTCCTCGGGGAAATCAATAGCGGCCTCGACATAGATGCGTAAGTTGGTTAGCCCTTCAACGAGTTCATAAATACGTTTGGAAAATTCGCCCTGCAATGATCTAAGTGCGCACTTGGCGGCCTGTTTGGATGAACTGTCGATTAAATCGGCAATGGCTTCAGCTTGGGCTAGATCCATTTTATCGTTGAGGAAAGCGCGTTCAGAAAATTCGCCAGGGTTTGCCAAGCGACAACCCAGAGCTTGTACTCGCTCCAGTAAAAAGTCCATCACGATAGGGCCACCATGACCCTGTAGCTCTAATACATCTTCACCGGTAAAAGAGTTGGGGCCTGGAAAATACAGTGCTATTCCCTCATCAAGCTCAACGCCTTGTTCATCCAAGAAAGGTCCATATTGTGCATAGCGAGGCTTGGGCACTTTGCCTAACACTTGCGTCGCTATTTCACTCGCTTTGGGGCCAGACACTCGAATAATGCCAACACCACCGCGTCCGGGTGCTGTTGCCTGCGCGGCAATAGTATCTGTAGAGGTGAATGGCATAGTGGTGGCTCCGATTAAGTAACAAGTATTGTGACCCTAGATTCGGCGATTGAGCGCGAAAAAGGAGTGCAAGATATTGGTGTGCATAGGAAATTAGAAAATTTTGTGGTCACCTTATTGGTGATGAAAATATTTTCTGTTTTTCTAGGTGCATCAAGAGCTTGTGCTTACTTTCGTGACTCAACTGCCGAATTTAGGGTGATTAGTCTAAACGCAAACAAGGCCCAGAAGGGCCTTGTTGGTGGTGCGATGTTAATCGCTAATCTTCTTTTTCGATCTGCTTGTTGATCACGTATTGCTGTGCAATAGACAGTACGTTGTTCACTACCCAGTAAAGGGTAAGACCAGCCGGGAACCAAAGGAAGAAGAAAGTGAAAATGATAGGTAACATTTTCATGATCTTAGCTTGCATCGGATCTGGTGGCGCAGGGTTTAAAGACTGCTGAATGAACATACTTGCACCCATCAAAATAGGGAGGATGAAGTACGGATCTTGTACGGATAGATCGTTCAAGTATAAAAAGCTGGCGTGGCGTAATTCAACCGATTCCATCAGTACCCAGTAGAGGGCGATGAAAATTGGCATCTGCGCAACGATTGGCAAGCAACCGCCGAGGGGATTGATTTTCTCTTTTTTGTAGAGTTCCATCATCTCCTTAGACATTTTCTGCTTGTCGTCACCGTGCTTTTCTTTAAGGCTGGCGATAATAGGGCCAAACTTACGCATTTTAGCCATTGATCTGAAGGCTTTAGCGTTAAGGTGGAACAGCGCTGCCTTAACGGTCATCGTGATACCGATAATCGCTAGTCCCCAGTTACCCAAGAAACCATGAATAGTGGTCAGTAACCAGTACAAAGGGGATGCTATCCACCACAAGAAACCGTAATCAACAGTGAGGTTTAGATCGGGAGCCGTTTCTTCCATTTGTGCTTGGTCTTTGGGGCCAGCATAGAAAGTAGCCGAGACTTTACCGTTAGTGCCAGGAGCTACGTCAATAGTGGGTGAGACAAAGCCTGCAATGTAGTTATTGCCCGTTTTGCGAGTACTGTAGTTATACTCTGCGCCGGGAGAGGGCACCCATGCACTGATGAAATAGTGCTGTACCATCGATACCCAACCGTCTTGCGTTTTCTTATTGAAATTAGCATCGTCGATATCGGAGAAATCGTACTTTTGGTAACTGTCTTCAGCTGTTGAGAAGACCGGACCTAAGTAAGATTGCATACCCATTTCTGTCTGGCTAGTCGGGTCAGAAAAGTTGCCGCGCTTTAATTGCGCAAACAAGCTGCCCTGCCAGTTTTCAGTGCTTTGGTTATCAATTAGGTACTCTAACTCAACGGCGTATTTACCTTGAGTGAAAGTATAGCGCTTGGTAATAGTGACGCCGTCTTTGACTAACAGTAGGTTGACCTCAACGGTCTCTCCAGTCAAAGTATAGCTAGTGCTGGTGGATGTATATGTTGGGCGACCGTCTTTAGCAGCATCTGGGCCGTTAGTGCCAATCAAGCCACTTTGCGCAATGTAAGTACGCTCAGAATTTTGCTCTAGAAGAACAAAGGGAAGCTCTTGGCCAAGCTGGGCTTTATATTGAGGCAAAGTAACTTCAATGATGTCACCGCCCTTGCTGTCGATAACGACATTCAGTACATCAGTTTTAACGCTGATTAACTGACCATTAGTGGTTACTTCTTTAACAGAACTACTTGCAGCGGGTAGATCAGTACCGGTTTTCTCTGCTGTTATTACAGCGGGTAGATCGCCAGTGTTTGATTTACCTGTGCTGCCGTATGCAGAAACACTAGTAACTTGTTCTGCGCTAACGGGTTTTACGCCGTAGTCTTCATTCCACTGTAAAACCAGCATATAAGAAACTACTGCAAGTGTGGCGCCTAAAATTATTCGCTGAAAATCCATGGAATTTGCAACCCTTATTTAGCTGAATGTGCTTGTTTGACTTTTTTGTTTAAACGAGACCAACATTTCTTCGCTAGGCGATGTAAATCTTCAGAGTCTATCTCGCCTGCACCTTTTCTCGCCATGATAATCATGTCGTGCGCTGGGAGTTTCTCTTGATTGAGACGAAAAGATTCACGCATGATACGTCGAACGAGATTACGTTTCACTGCTCTGCGAATGTTTTTCTTAGAAATGATGAAGCCGATTCTAGGATGATCGAGTCCATTAGCGCGGGAGAGGATTAAAATGCGCTGGTCAGGTACTTTGATTTCAACTGCGTCGAAAACTTTTTGAAAGTCCCCGCCAGTTAATAGTCTTAACTCGCGGGGGTAGTTTTGCATAGCTCTTTTATTCCGCAATATTAAGCGGAAAGCTTCGCACGGCCTTTAGCACGACGGCGATTAATAACGGCACGGCCGCTTTTTGTCGCCATACGAGCGCGGAAACCATGAGTACGTGCACGCTTTAAAACGCTAGGTTGGAAAGTTCTTTTCATTTGTCAGTCCTCTGAACGATTATTTGTTTAGTGGCCTGATGCCCACATAGCAAAATTTAGTCGCGAGATTTTATAGAATTTACGCGAAAAATACAATACCTATTCAGACATAAACTTATATATTTCGCATAATAATTTAAGGGTGGTTTTGTGTTGGATTTTACAGAGCTTATATAACAGTTTTGTTGATAACAATTTAAATTATATGTAAATCAATGGCTTAATCTGTTGTTAAAATATGTATTCAAATTTTGCTGTTGGTTTTTCTCTGATATATCGAATAAAAAGAAGGCTAATCTAGGCAGTTTTGCACAGAATAAATATTTTTTTGGCACAATAGTTAAATAAATTGTGAATATGTGGATAACCTCAAAAAAGAGAGGTAGAATGTCGCCTTTAATCACCAGAACTGGCTTAAGGCGAATATACGTGTGCGCTGTTGTTAGTAATAATGTTTATTTGGAGCGCATTGTATGTCTATAGAGTTGTGGGATCGCTGTTTGCAGAGCTTGCAAAATGAATTCCCTGCTCAGCAGTACAATACTTGGATTCGGCCACTGCAGGCCCAAGAAAATGATACTGCTCTTATTTTAATAGCGCCAAATCGGTTTGTTCGCGATTGGGTGAATGACAAATTCATTTCACGTATCTCGCAAGTGGTGCGCGATGTAACAAATGACCCAGGAATTGTAGTCCGTGTTGAAGTCAGACAAGATACCGGCGCAGCACCTATTAGTATGCCTGTGGTTCAACCGCGGATTCGCCCCTCTCCAAGAATCAGTCTCAATCAAAGTTTTCATTCACAATTAAATGACCCAATGCCTGTGCCTGCTCCTGTTGTCTCCAATTATAATGAGCCTGCACCGCAGTTAGAGCTCGATGTGGGTGATTTTGGTAGAGGCCATAGAGTTGTCAATGTAGAAGGTGGGTTGCGCCATCAGTCAAACCTCAACGAAGCTTTTACTTTCGATTCATTTGTACAAGGTAAATCCAACCAGTTGGCCATGGCCGCAGCGCAGCAAGTCAGTGAAAATCCAGGTGGTTCTTATAATCCATTATTTATATACGGCGGCGTCGGCTTAGGTAAAACACACTTAATGCATGCGGTGGGGATGGAGCTATTAAAGAAGAATCCCAACGCACGTATTGTGTATTTGCACTCTGAACGTTTTGTGGCGGACATGGTTAAAGCGCTGCAACTCAATGCGATTAATGATTTTAAACGCTACTATCGTTCGGTCGATGCGCTATTAATAGACGACATTCAATTCTTTGCTGGAAAAGAGCGCTCCCAAGAGGAATTTTTCCATACCTTTAATGCCCTGCTAGAGGGCGGCCAGCAAATGATTTTAACCAGTGATCGATACCCTAAGGAAATAGCTGGAGTAGAAGATCGCCTCAAGTCCCGTTTTGGCTGGGGGCTTACTGTCGCAATCGAGCCTCCTGAGTTAGAGACTCGTGTGGCTATTGTGATGAAAAAGGCTCAGGAAGCGGGCGTAATGTTACCCGATGATGCCGCATTCTTCCTCGCTCAAAAAATTCGCTCTAACGTTCGCGAACTAGAAGGGGCCTTAAAAAGGGTAATTGCCAACGCACATTTCACCGGTAATGCCATTACTACTGCTTTTATTAAAGAATCGTTAAAAGACTTATTAGCATTACAAGATAAACAAGTTAGTATTGATAATATTCAGCGAGTTGTCGCTGAGTACTATAAAATTAAGATTTCCGATTTGCTGTCTAAAAGACGCAATCGTTCAGTGGCAAGACCCAGACAAGTAGCGATGAGTTTGTCGAAAGAGCTCACCAACCACTCACTGCCGGAAATCGGTGATGCATATGGTGGGCGAGATCACACCACAGTATTGCATGCTTGTCGTAAGATTAAAGAACTGCGTGAATCCGATGCGGATATCCGTGAAGATTATCAAAATCTACTGCGCCATTTGACAGCGTAGCATCGATTAAAAAGGTAGCGAAAACATGAGATTTGTCATTTCCCGTGAAGCACTAATTAAGCCGTTACAGTTGGTGGCCGGAGTCGTTGAACGCCGTCAGACTTTACCGGTGTTGTCTAATATTTTGCTGGTTGCTGAAGGCGATCAACTTTCTATGACAGGTACCGACCTGGAAGTAGAGCTGGTCGGGCGCGTTACTTTAAATGAGCCTGCCGAGGCGGGATCTATCACCGTACCTGCACGCAAACTTATGGATATCTGTAAATCTTTACCCGATAACGCCATTATCGAAGTAAAGCTGGAAGATACTAAGGTTATCATTAAAGCGGGGCGCACTCGTTTTAGTCTGACTACCTTACCCGCTACTGAATTCCCCAATGTTGAAGATAGCGATGAGAGCTATGAGTTGAGTCTGTCCCAGGACAAGATGAGACATCTGATAGACCAGACGGGCTTCTCCATGGCACAGCAAGATGTGCGTTATTACCTTAACGGGATGATGATGGAAGTCAGTGATGGCATGTTGCGTACCGTGGCAACTGATGGCCATCGTTTGGCCACTAGTGTGACTGTCGCCGAGACAGCAAATGAAACGGCCGAGCAGATTATTATACCTCGCAAAGGTATTTTAGAGCTTGCCAGATTATTACAAGGTGGCGATGAACTCGTTAAATTAGTGGTGGGTGCCAATCACATTCGCGCCCATGTCGGAGGTTTCATCTTTACCTCTAAATTAGTGGACGGGAAGTTTCCGGATTATCAGCGAGTTATCCCGCGCGGTGGTAATAAAACAGTGTTGGGTAATCGTCAGGAATTACGTCAAGTATTTAGCCGTATTGCGATTTTATCCAACGAGAAGTACCGCGGTGTACGTTTGACTCTCACCAGTGGTTTCCTGAAAGTAATGGCAAATAACCCAGAGCAGGAAGAGGCGGAAGAAACCATCGCTATCGATTATCAGGGTGAATCTCTAGAAATTGGCTTTAACGTCAATTATTTAATTGATGTGCTGTCTATCATAAATTCCGATATTGTACGTTTCACTCTGTCTGATTCCAATAGTTCAGCACTGGTTGAAGGCTACGATGAGGAAGGCAGTGTCTTCGTTGTTATGCCAATGCGTATGTAAATGCATCCGGTTCTGCATAAAGCCTTTGCCGGTTAATTCCCGCAAGGGCTTTTGCGTCTATTAGCTCATAAATTAATTTGTTCTTTGGTGATTTTATAGTGTTTGCAATTTTAGCCAATAGCCGCAATTAACATGGCGATTAAATCACTAAAAATTCAAAACATCCGCAATTTGTCGACATTAGATTTTTTTCCTTCTCACCATGTTAATTTACTCTACGGTGTTAATGGTAGTGGTAAGACCTCGGTGTTAGAGGCGATCAATTTTCTCGGTCTCACTCGCTCATTTCGCACCCGAAAATTCCAATACTTTGTCTCACATGGACAGCCTGAGTCGCTGGTGTTCGCCCAATTACAAAAAAAAGGGGCTCAGGGGGCGCAGCCTTTGGGCGTCAGTCGTGATACCAGTGGCAATGTCAGCATTCGTCACAGTGGCTCAAATATTGATATTTCACAGCTTGCCAGCCTGGTTCCGCTACTGGTCATCAACACCGATACTTTTCAAATTTTAGAGGGTAGCCCCTCAGTTAGACGCCAATTTATCGACTGGGGCTGTTTTCATGCGGATCAAGGCTATATTCAGGCATGGAGAAGCTTTAAACGGGTATTACAACAGCGAAATTCTCTACTAAAGTGTGGTAAAATAGATCCTCAAATTCGTCTTGTCTGGGATGCTGAATTTGTAAAATTTGCTCAGTTAATCACCCAGATGCGTCAGCGTTATATAAATCAATTGCTACCTGACTTTTTAGCCATTAGCCAACGCTTAATGGGGGAGGTCGATTTGAGCTTAAGCTTCTCGCCGGGATGGGATCAAAAGCGGCCATTGGATGAGTTGCTAGACGAGCAGTTTCAGCGTGATTTAAAGCAAGGCTACACCGCAGCGGGCCCTCAGCGGGCGGACATGCGTATTAAAATTGATGGAGTGAGCGCTACTGAGCGTTTATCTCGCGGGCAAAAAAAATTGGTAGTGAGCGCTTTAAAGCTAGCCCAGGGGGCGCTGTATAATCGTCATGCAGAAGATGGTTGCATCTATCTGATTGATGATTTGCCCTCAGAGTTAGACGCACAGCACTGCCAACTGTTTTGTCAGTTTTTAGAAGAATCTGAAAGTCAGTGTTTTATTACCTGTGTAGAACCTGATGCCCTACGTGACTTTTGGCGTGAGGATACAGAGGTAAAAAGTTTCAAAATTGATGATGGTCAGCTAAGTGAGTCATTTAAGGCTCAGTAAGCGATCCAACAAATTTATGCAGGGATGCGATACAGATCGCAGTTTACCCATATTAGCTAGGAGATACCCATGAGTGGTGAAGAACAAGAATACGGCGCCGACAGTATCAAAGTTTTAAAAGGCTTAGATGCTGTACGAAAACGCCCTGGAATGTATATAGGGGACACCGATGATGGTTCTGGATTGCATCACATGGTTTTTGAAATCGTCGATAACTCTATCGATGAAGCATTAGCTGGGCACTGTAGTGAAATCAAAGTCGTGATCCGCTCTGATGATACTATTATGGTTAGTGACAACGGTCGTGGTATCCCGACTGCTATCCACTCGGAAGAGGGAATCTCAGCTGCTGAAGTTATTATGACGGTATTACACGCCGGTGGTAAATTTGATGACAACAGCTATAAAGTATCCGGTGGTTTACACGGGGTAGGTGTTTCAGTGGTAAACGCACTGTCTAGCAAATTGGAACTCACCATTCGACGTCAAGGTAAAGTGCATGAGCAAACCTATATCCACGGTGAGCCTCAAGCCCCTCTAGCGGTGGTCGGTGAAACAGATACTTCTGGTACCCAAGTGGTATTTACTGCATCTCCCGATACCTTTGGCAATATATTGTATGTCTACGACCAACTGGCTAAACGCCTGCGCGAGTTATCATTCTTGAACTCAGGTGTGCGCATTGTATTGTTGGATGAGCGTGATGGACGCACTGATACTTTTGCCTACAAAGGTGGTCTGGCTGAATTTGTCGCCTACCTCAATAAAAATAAATCTCCCGTTAGCCAAATAGCGCACTTAAACTGTGTGCATGAAAATGGCGTTGGTGTGGAAGTGGCTCTACAGTGGAATGACAGCTACCAAGAGGGGCTGTACTGTTTCACCAATAACATCCCGCAGCGCGATGGCGGTACCCACTTATCAGGTTTTCGCGGTGCCTTAACCCGTACGCTTAATAACTATATTGAAAGCGAGAGCTTAAATAAAAATGGTAAGACAGCGACATCAGGGGATGACTGTCGTGAAGGTCTGGTTGCTATTGTCTCAGTGAAAGTGCCCGACCCGAAGTTTTCATCACAGACCAAAGACAAACTGGTCTCCTCTGAAGTTAAAACAGCAGTAGAGCAGAGCTTTTCAAAATTATTCAGTGATTTCCTGCAGGAAAATCCCCAGGACGCTAAAGCGATCGTCGGTAAAATGATCGATGCAGCCCGCGCACGTGAAGCGGCGCGTAAAGCCCGTGAAATGACACGTCGTAAAGGTGCTTTAGATATTGCCGGTCTGCCAGGTAAACTGGCTGATTGCCAGGAAAAAGACCCAGCGCTTTCAGAACTATACTTAGTGGAAGGAGACTCTGCTGGCGGATCAGCTAAGCAGGGGCGCGCACGTAAGACACAGGCGATATTACCGCTCAAAGGTAAAATATTAAACGTTGAGAAAGCCCGCTTTGATAAAATGTTGGCATCCCAAGAAGTGGGAACCTTAATCACGGCGCTAGGCACTAGTATTGGCCGCGAAGAGTTTAATATCGATAAACTGCGTTATCACAGCATCATCATCATGACCGACGCCGATGTGGATGGCTCGCACATCCGCACCTTGCTGTTGACCTTTTTCTTCCGTCAAATGCCTGAATTAATAGAGCGTGGTTATATCTATATAGCTCAACCACCGCTGTATAAAGTTAAAAAAGGTAAGCAGGAGCAGTATCTAAAAGATGAGGATGCACTGCAGAGTTATCTGTTAAATGGTGCTCTGGAAGGGGCCAGCTTAAACATCACTGAGACAGAGAGTATTTTTGGCTCAGAGCTGGAATCACTCATTACTCAGTATCGAAAAGTGGATAGCCTTATTACACGAATGAGTCGTCTATATCCGGTGCGTGCTTTAACCCAGTTGTTATATACCCCTGGGCTAGACAAAGAACAGTTAACAGACGAGGCTGCTGTGACAAGCTGGGCCACTGCATACGCAGAGAAACTCACCGAAGGTGCCCAGGCGAGTGAACAGTATCGCTGTGAAGTTATTTTTGACAAAGAGCATAGCGTCTACGTTCCCAAGTTAGTTTATACTCACCATGGGGTAGATTCTGAGTATATATATAACAGCTCTTTTATTAACTCCAAAGAGTACTCACTTTTTAAGGAAATGGCTAAAGCGTTAGATGGATTAATTCAGCCAGGTACTTTCTTTAAGCGTGGAGAGCGCAGCTTAGAGGTCAAAGACTTTAAAGAAGGGCTTGAATGGTTACTGCAGCAATCACGTCGTGGTCAGTACATTCAGCGTTATAAAGGACTTGGAGAGATGAACCCTGAACAGTTGTGGGATACCACTATGGATCCAGAAGCTCGTCGCATGTTACAAGTAACGATTGAAGATGCTATTACTGCCGATCAATTATTTACTACTTTGATGGGCGATGAAGTAGAGCCTAGACGTCACTTTATCGAAGAAAATGCGCTTAAGGCGACCATGGACATATAGTCATCCGCATTTGAGTTGAAGTCTTTTATATTAGCAGCCTAAGGGCTGCTTTTTTGTGGCTAAAATAAATAGAATTGAAAGGTTCTTAACTGAGCGCTGTGCACTAAAACAACAAGAGATGTCTAGAGCCATAGCCGAGGGAAAAATCTCCCCTAAATAGCTAATATAGTGGCTCTGTGTTGGCATTGACTCAGGCTTTGTTTAGTTATTGTATTTACCTCTTGGCTGTTATATAAACCCAATAAAGGTAGTGATTGATTGAGTCGATTAATTAATAGTTAACTAATCGGCTAGTGGCCGTTTTTGGCAATAGCGACTTCCTGCGCAGCTCTTGTTCTGGGTCTGCTAAGTTGCGCTTTAGCTCCAGCCAGGGCATAGGCTTAGCAAATAAGTAGCCCTGCATCATATCGCAACCTAATTCAGCCAGAAAATGATATTGTTCTACATCTTCTATGCCTTCGGCGATGGTGGTTAATTGATAGGATTGAGCAATGGCTATGATGGCTTTAACGACAGTGGCTTGCGTTTGATCTGGTGAGTCTAAGTGATCAATAAATGACTTATCAATTTTCAAGCAATCAACGGGATAGTTAACCAATTGCGAGAATGCAGTGTAACCGGTACCAAAGTCATCCAGAGCCAGTTTAATTCCCAGTGAGCGGATTTCATGAAGGGTGTTGATACTCATCTCGTCCGTTTCTATTAAACTGGTTTCAGTTATCTCCAGCTCTATACGACTAGGGTCTATTTGGTAGCGTTCTAAAAGGGATTGCAACTGTTGGCTGAACAGTGGGTTGTGCAATTCAGCGGCTGAAATGTTGATGCAAAAGACTAAGGGTTGTTTCGCTAGGTAGGTAGCTTCTTGTGCTATTTGTTTAAAGCTTGCTTCGATTACCCAGAGGTCTATATTTTTAATCAGTTCGTATTCTTCAGCGATAGGAATGAAAATGTCAGGCCCTATTCCCTCTAAGCTTTCTGCATTGCAGCGCAACAGCACTTCTACGCTGACTATATCCAAAGTTTTGCTGTTTAGAATGGGCATATAGTGCAAATGGAATTGATCTTGAATGATAGCATTTTTAATTTTTTCAGCGGTTTGCTTGCGAAAGAAAATATCCTGAGACACGCTTTCGTTGAATATTTTGTATTGATTTTTGCCACTCTTTTTCGCGTAATACATCGCGGAATCAGCACGCTGCATTAAATCTTCAAAGTTATATGTTTCCTTGTCTGCCTGGGCAATACCAATGCTCACATGTACATAAATTTGATGATTCCCCAGTGTTATAGGCTCTTTGAGAATTGTTAATATCTGCTGGGCAAATAGCTCTACTTGATCAGACTCTATATCCTGGCAAAGCAAGCTAAATTCATCGCCAGAGAGCCTGGCAAAAGCCCAGTTATTATGTTGTTCATCTGATAGATAACTTTTGATGCGCTGACTAAAGCGAATCAATAATTCATCACCTGTTAAATGGCCATAGCTATCATTTACTTTTTTAAAGTCATCGATGTCAAAGTAATACATGGTTAAACGGCTATTACTCAAAGGAGAGGCGAGAAATTTACTCACCCAAAAGCGAATTCCCCGACGATTATACAGACCGGTAAGAGGGTCTGTTGCCGAGAGTGTTTTCATTTTATTGTGTTGTAAGCTGATTAGTACAATCGCAGTGAGCAACCAAACCGCTAGCATTAATTTTAAAAACTCGATGTCTGAAATGATTTGCCCTTTTAACACCGCGCTTTTCAAGGTGATTTGATAGTTGCCAGGAACGGGCATGCCATCGGTTATAAGCTCGAAAGATGAAACGTTGGATAAATCTACATGACTGTTTTCAAAGCCTACTTGATATAGATAAGCCCACCAATTATCTACTTGAAAAGCGTTTAAGGGGATGCTTACGGTAGTATTATATAAATTTGGATTAATCCCTATACTATTATATTTTAGGGAAACCACGTCATCTATATTGGAATATAGGTGGTTGTAATTTCTAAATATAACTTTTAATTTAGCTTTATCTAAAGGCGCTGAATATTGCAGTTTTAGCTCTATTTTATCGTAGTCGCGAAGGTCAATCCCTTGATCAATAGACTCTGCTCCAAGGCCTACACTAATACCGCAATAGTCGTATTTTCTAACTGAAATAAGTTTACAGTCAGCGGTAGTGTCGCCTTCAAAGTGGGTTAAATGGCTTTGTATACTACCGCCTTTACGCAGTGATATAGCGTTTACGTTTTTTCCATCACTAAGTGATTGCGAAATTTCACCTAGGCCAAAATGTAAGGTAATCATTGAAGCAAGGGACAAGCAAAGGAGCAATATACAAACTCTAACATTGAAATTTGATAACACGGTCATTCCTTAACTCCACAATACTACTCGGCATTGCAGTGCTGCATTGTTGAGTAATATGTAAAAGTAATTTTATTTATTTGACCCGGTTTTTCTGTGCAGCTACAAGTGCTTAGAGGTTTAGGTCTGCTTTTTATAGCATACATATTTTATGTTGATAAATGCTAATACGAATTGAATTCTTTTATGATTTATTTTAAACATATGTTTAATTTAATAAAAACAATTAGTTACGCAATGGTTGCGTATGTTGTTGCTTATGTAGTAACCAATTGGTGAGCAGCGTTTTAGAAGGGTATATTTTAGGCCTACAATTAGAGCTTGCTGATAGTCAAACTACGCTACTGAATTTACTACCCTCTAAGGGGAAATTTAGTCCGTTATTTTTCCATTGACGAATCAGGTGTGGTTAAAGCTTAAGCGGGAGCTTATTGCCGACGGTTTTGTCTATTAATAGTAGACGAGATTTAAAAATGTCAGGGTCTTCTAAAAAGTTTTTTAAGCCCTTCCATATCATCGGTTTAGCGAACAGATAACCTTGCATCATGTTACAGCCGTGTTCGGTTAAATAATGATATTGTGCGCGGTGCTCTATGCCCTCTGCAACCGTTTTCAATTGGTAAGATTTTGCGATAGCGATGATTGCTTTAATCATGGTTGCTTGGGTACTATCAGGGGAGTCTAAGTTATCGATAAAAGACTTATCTATTTTCAGGCAATCGACAGGATAATTAATCAGCTGTGAAAAAGCGGTGTAGCCCGTCCCAAAGTCATCAAGAGCTAATTTTATTCCCAACTCTCGTATCTCGTTAAGTGTGTCTATGCTTAGCTGGTCAGCCTCCACAAGGCTAGTCTCAGTCAGTTCTATTTCGATGCTGCGTGGGTCAATCTTATACAGATACAAAAGAGCTTTCAATTGACTGGCAAATAGCGGGTTGTGTAGTTCTGCAGCAGAGATGTTGATACAAAATATCAAAGGATTTTGCGCTAAAAAATCGCGCTCTTTGGTGATTTGTTTGAAGGTCGCTTCAATGACCCATAAATCAATTTTTTCTATCAATTCATATTCTTCAGCAATTGGGATGAAGATATCGGGGCCAATGCCTTCAAGGGATTTTGCGTGCGTGCGTAGCAGTACCTCAACACTGACGACAGCTAAACTATGGCTGTCGAAAATGGGCATAAAATTTAGATGGAATGCATTATCAGCCAAGGCGTTTTTAATTTTTTCAGCGGTCTGCTTGCGAAAGAAAATATCTTTTGAGACGCTTTCATCAAATAATTTATATTGGTTTTTACCTTCTTTTTTGGCGTAATACATGGCGGAGTCAGCACGTGCTAATAGATCTTCAAAGGTGTTTATACCTTGCTCAAATAAGGCAATGCCTAAACTGGCACGGGCCATTATTTTATGCTCGTTCAAACTGATTGGTAAGGTTAATACCTCAAGTAAGTTTTCAGCAAAGTCGGTGAGTTCTGCTTTCTCAACACCTCTCGTTATTAAAGTGAACTCATCTCCAGAAAGTCTGGCAAAGACAAATCTTTTATCGGGCATTGTGTCTAAGTAACGCTGAATACGTGTGCAAAATCCTATTAACAACTCATCGCCCACAAGATGACCGTAGGTATCATTTACTTTTTTGAAGTCATCAAGGTCCAAATAAAAGATATATAAAGTGCTATGGGGCTTATTCATCGATAGAAATTTATTGGTCCATTCACTAATCCCACGACGGTTGTATAGACCAGTGAGTAAATCTGTTGTTGCAATGATCTTTAATTTATTACGCTGCAGTGTGATCAGGCAAATTGCACTGCTCAACCATATGACAAATATAAGTTTTAATAAGTTAGCTTCTGAAATCAATTTTCCGTTAAGTACTGCACTATGCACTGCTATTTGATACTCACCTGGGGCTGTCAGGTTATCTGTGAATACTTCAAATAGTGAAATGTTTGATAAATCTACTTGGCTATTGTCCAAACCGACTTGGTATTGTGAAGCCCACCAATTATCTACTTGTAAGGCATTAAAGGGCACTACGACAGTGGCGTTGTGCAAGTTTGGATTGTAGATAATAGAGTTGAATTTTAAGGAGACGTCGTCCCCAGCAACTGCATAGTTGCTGTTAAAGTTCCTAAAGGATACTTTTATTTTCGCTGTTACTACCGGTGCTTTAAAGTGCAATGTCAGTGCTAATTTATCATAACCTGCTAGATCTAGTCCTTGCTCTATCTCAGGTGCACCTAATTTTATAGAAACCCCACAGAAATCATAACGACTCAGTTTTAATAAACGACAGTCGACAATGATTTTCTCATCGTACTTTAAAACTGTGTTGGTGTTGGCATTGCTGATCGCTTCGATACGCTGAATGCCGGGGCTGTTAATGATTGAGATAGAAGTATCAAGAAACCCAAAGCGGTGGGCTGAAAATGCACAGATGGACAAAAATAATAATAAAATGATAGCTTTAACATTAAATTCTGACAAAACCGCTCGCCTTTACTTGGTGTGTTTTTTTGTATAGAAATGAGTGACACTTTTGTGCCTGCCGCCACAAAGCGAAGCCGATTAGAAGCATTATTGTTTTATTACAATCACTTATGTGTGTTTTTGAAATATCATACAGGCTTTGTTGATGATATGTCTTATTGGTAATTAAAATACTTTCTGCCATTTTTGGTGAATTGGTTAAGTAGTAATCAGCTAATACCTTTAGAGGGTTAATTGTTGTTATATTTTACGGCTCTCAAATATTATTAATTTGGAGTTACCCCATGAAAAATAAAAAAATACTAATGATTACTGGCGATTTCACCGAGGACTATGAAACCATGGTCCCCTTTCAGGCGCTGATTGCAATGGGGCATACTGTAGATGCTGTATGCCCAGATAAAAAAGCAGGGGATACTGTGGCCACTTGTATTCATGATTTTGAGGGTGATCAAACTTATACTGAAAAGCGTGGCCACAACTTCACTTTAAACGCTAGTTTTTCCGATATAGAGCCAGCGCAGTACGATGCCTTGATTATTCCAGGGGGCAGAGCGCCGGAATACTTACGTTTGAATTCTGCAGTTTTAGATTATGTTCGACATTTTTTTGTTGAGAATAAGCCGGTTGCAACAGTCTGTCATGGATCTCAAATATTGAGTGCTGCAGGCGTATTAGAAGGTAGGATTTGCTCAGCGTATCCAGCATGTGAGCCTGAAGTCAGACAGAGCGGAGGGGAGTTTGCCGACATAGCTATAGATGCAGCCTATACTGATGGTAACTTAGTTTCAGCACCCGCTTGGCCTGCACACCCAGCATGGCTAGCGCAATTTCAAACGCTGCTACAAAAGTAGGCTATATGGCGATAATAGTGTCGTAAAGGCACTTTATTTAAATAGAGGAGGCAGGATGTGTAGATTATTTATAGGTGCAGACCCCCAGCTATGGGATTCAAGCACTAAATCTTTACGTATTGATGGCATGGTCACAAGCGTGCGCTTAGAAAATTATTTTTGGTCAATATTGACAGAAATATCAATGCGAGATCACATGAATATCCCGCAATTGCTCTGTAAGCTCTATCATGAATCTATTGATGCCGGTCATGACTTAGGTAATTACAGCTCTTTTTTACGTGTTTGCTGTTGCCGTTATCTGGCCCTTCAATTAAGTGGTCATATACCGCTAGATCACAAAATCCCGCTTTCAGATGTGCCGGTTGAGAAAGCATTAAGCAGCGAAGCCAAACACATTCACTAAAGGTTAACGGTTGTTTAACCAAGCTTATATCTTAAAGCGCTCAACTAATTTCTTTAATTGTGATGAGGTTTGATCTAAGTTTTCACTGGCCGTGACATTTTTAGCGGCTATGGTGCTGGTCTGTTGGGTATATTCACCTATTTCTTCTAATTTGGTGGAAATATCTTCAACGCTGCTAATTCTTGAATGTGTCGCGCTCTCTATCTCCTTGTTCACTTGAGATATATCAATTACTTTTTGAGCAGTGCTCTCTAGTGCTTTGTAAACTTGCTCGGTCGCCTGTACGTTATCATCGACACTGAGCATCCCCTTGGCGATAATTGAAGCGCCTGTCTCTGCATTATGTTGCAGCTTCTCAATCAGCGCCTGTATTTCAATGGTGGCGTTGCTGGTATTCTTTGCCAGCTGTCTCACTTCATCGGCCACTACCGCAAACCCTCTTCCTTGATCGCCTGCTCTGGCAGCTTCAATGGCAGCATTTAAGGCGAGTAAGTTGGTTTGTTCAGCGACATCACGAATAACATTTAATATCTTACCAATATCATCACTATCCGTTTTTAAAAGTAACATTGAATGCTCTGCGGCACTGATGGTCTCGGATAGTAGTGATATTTTATCCACTGAGACATTAATGCTCGACATGCTAAGTTGCACCGCCTTTTCTGCTGAATTGGCGTTCTCTACAGCAACGGAGGTGTTATCTGCGACTGATTTAAACATTTCTGTTAGCTGTTGTGTTTCTAAAATTATTTCCCGGGTAATTTGATCTTGCTTAACCAGTGATTTTTGCGTTTGCAAAGAGGTACTATTCATATTGCTAGCACTACTGGCTATCTCTTCGCCGGCTTCTTTCATGTCTCTAACATTTTCGTTCAAACCTAGTACCAACAAATTTACGCTGTTGATTAATTGCTTAAGCTCTCCTATCGCCCCTTTGTCATTTATATGTGTGGTCAAATCGTTATCAGAGACCCGCTGCACCCCAGTAACAAAACGACTTAATGGTTTAATTATCCAACGTCTTAACATCAAGATAATAAGCACGCTTAACATTAGCGCGATAATACAGACCCCAATGATTAATACTGGGATTGTTTTGGCGTTCTGTTCTGCTTGTTGCGCTCGATTCTGGGCTATGTCTAGTTGGCCGCTTTGATCACCGGAGACCTTTGCCTGCATCGTTTCGATTGACTGGGAGATGTTATTAGAGACCTTGGGGATAACACTGAGGGAAACACCAAGCTCTTGTAAATTTAGCGTCAATAAATCTGCAAATAATTGATTGGCCTGATTCGCTTTTGACACTATAGCAATCGACTGTTCAATGATTAGGTTGCCCTGTTGGTTAATTACTTTTTGTTTATCTATTTGCGCTTTAGATTGTTTGGTGAAGTCCAGTGCAGTCACAATGCCTTGCTTCGCTAGTGAGTTTGCTTGGTCAGCTATTTTTGCTGCCAAAACAGCTATTTTTTCACCTTTTAAAATGACTGCTTTCGATGAGGATGTCGTTATCTCTAGAGCTGTTAGTTTATTCATTTTTCGCAGTGAACTGCGATAAGGCCGCAGTTGTTTTTTGATGTTGATCAAATCATTACGCAGTTCTTTGGTCACGGCTATTTTATGTGTCAATTTGGTGGTTGCAGAGAGTAATCTAAACAAGGTTTTTATATTTGACTCTGCTACTTTTAGTGCTTTTGGGTTCGAGTTTATTATTTTGTAACTGTTTACTAAAAGTTGCATGCTCTCGCGATCAATCTGCTGCGCAGTATCAATCAGTTTTTGAAAGGGGCCGCTGATTAACAATAAATTTTCTTCTATTTTCCCGGTCGCACTATTAATCACCACTAGCCCTTTGTTGTTTTTAGCGGCGATATCGGAAAACTGTTGAAGTGCTTTATCTATGTCGGCATTAGCCTGTTGATTCTTTTGTAGCTGGGTTTCTAGCTTATTTAACTTAACATATGCCTGTTCAGCTGCTGATAGCTCGGAGACTTGAGCGGTGAGGTCTTCCAAAGTGGAAATAGCCTCGCCCATACCGCTTTGCACACTGGTTATCTGGGAGCGTAAAAAATCAAGATCACTACTCAACTTGGCTGTCCCAAAATAGGCAATGGCACCAATAATGAATAGGATAATAGCTAAACTATAAACGGCACTTTGAATAAAGAAGCCAATTGACCAATTTGTTTTATTGCTTGATAGCTGAGATTTCATAGTGAGAACCCGATACATTTTAAAAACTATTATTGATCTGATTGTATATCAAGGTTAGTGTCTTTTTGCTGTTATTACAAGCGAGACCTATGCTGATTTTTTACTATATCTCAATGGTTTACCTGTTTGATATAGATATATATTGACGTTTAAGTAGCTCATAAACCTCTAAATTCATGGGTTTTCACAATGTTTTGGGACGGGTCTGACACAGAGCAAAATTGTTGCTGCTCGCAAGCTTAT
Source organism: Oceanospirillaceae bacterium (assembly GCA_013215375.1). Classification (GTDB taxonomy): domain Bacteria; phylum Pseudomonadota; class Gammaproteobacteria; order Pseudomonadales; family Balneatricaceae; genus Rs1. Next base: position 71,603 of record JABSRB010000014.1, read on the forward strand.
CACCACCATGTCTTGATCAATATCTATCTAGCAACCTTGTTGATCCAAAAAATTTTGCAAAGAGATATCCGCCTGTTCTAGATACGTTTCTTCATTTCGCAATAACGATTTTATTCTATCCAGGCGAAACGACCGGTAGTCTTCTCGCAATTCGCACCATCCTACTAGAGTCCAAACTTTACCCCAAAAGATTAAGCCTAGAGGTCTTACTTTACGGTTTGAGAGCTGTTTAGATTCTGTTTCATACTCTAAATTTAAAATGTTTTTGTTTTTAATGGCAGCGCGTATCTGTTCACCGAATTTTGCGTTTTCATTCGTTGAGAAATCAGGTACTAACATCCATTCAGGTTTAATGGCGTGATCAAAATGTAATTTATCTGGCAGTATTGCCTGAATTTTACAAAGCGCACTATCAGCGGCAATACCTAGTTGTGTATCGGCAAAGCGCTGAACCATCCTCACTCCCAACAGCAGTGCTTCTAATTCTTGGGGGCTAAACATTAGCGGTGGTATGGAAAATCCGGGTTTAAGCCGGTAGCCAACCCCTGCTTCACCTTCGATAGGTACTCCGGATAATGTAAGCGCCTGAATGTCTCTGTATATGGTCCTATCAGAGACATCAAAGTATTCAGCGAGAGTTTGCGCGGTTATAACAGTTCTCCTGCCGCGCATCAGTGTTAATAACTGAAATAACCGTTCTGCTTTACGCATTTTTTTTCCTAGGTTGCTAGCCTCAGTCCAGAAGCTATGAGCGACATAGGTGCTATAGCTTCTGGATGAGTACTCGTTATGCTGCCAATTCCTTGGCTAGTATTTCAGATAATGCCGGCATATTTTGTTTTTTACAGGATGCTAAATCTATCAAGGGCATCATTTGTTGACAGATAGATGAGTTATCAAAAGCGGTTGCGGCTTTTGCTGCACATTGTTGATCTTTCCAGTAGATAATATCAAACCAAGTTCCCTCGCCGTCACTACTTAATGAGCGGTATAAAAATCCAGGTTGGTCATTCAAAAATGTTTCCATGGCTGCATTGGTTGATACCAGTTGTTGCTCGTTAACAGTTGGTAGAAGTTTAAAGGTCACTATTTCTATGTTAGTTGTCATAATTTTTCCTCACAATGGTAGATTCCCCTAAGCTCTATGACTGAACTTAGGGTTTTGGAGTGGTTATGATAACTAGTTACTCCTGACAGCATTGTGTCAGGAGAGTTGTGTTCGTCTATTTTAAATTTTTGAATTGTATAATCAAGAATTTATAGTATCTTGGCTGTTACAGATTCACTAGGAAATAAATATGCCGAGTTTAGGATCAATAACAAAGTCAACTAAAGTGATTGTCACGACCATTGCTGTTTTAACATTACAAGGGTGTGCTAGTTATAAGCCCGCAAATACACTTAACTTATGTTCTATTTTTGAGGGCAATGTAAGTTGGTATAAAGATGCAAAAGCTGCGAATGAGCGTTGGGGCACGCCGATACCTGTGATGATGTCCATCATGCAACAAGAATCCAATTTTGTTGACGATGCAAAACCTGGCTACAAATATTTTTTATGGGTTATTCCCGCCGGTCGAGTTTCAAGTGCCTATGGATATTCTCAAGCCTTAAATGCCGTCTGGGGTGAGTACAAAAGTGCCAATGGAAAGTGGGGTGCTGACCGCGATGATTTTACTGACGCTATTGATTTTATTGGTTGGTATACAGCGGGCACTCAGCGAATGACGGGTGTATCTAAATGGGATGCTTATGGACAATATTTAGCCTACCACGAGGGGCGTGGGGGTTATAATAAAAAGAGTTATAACAAAAAGCCTTGGCTGTTAGGTGTAGCAAACAAAGTTAAAGGGCGTGCTAGTAATTACACTAGCCAGTTAAAGCAATGCCAATCATCACTTGATAGCCGCACTAAGGGTTGGTTCTAAATCTAGATTTTATCTTCTAATCAATCAGTTAGGTGTTTAACTAGTTATTGTCGATAATTAGTTAAGCAGTCTTTCTGCTCTGCTCTGCCGTACATCTTCTAATGAGAACCGTGTATTAGCTTCCTTTGTTGAGGCATGATTTTTAACTGTGCGTTGTAAGTCTTTGTATTTAAATGTTTTAATAAATATTATTCATTACGATTCTTGCTGTTTTTGCTCTGTTTGTTTTAGATTTCAAATGATATATTAATTTTCAGTAAATATAGGGCTGGTGATGGTTATTGCAGATAATTAATCAGACTTTATAACGCGTTAAAAGTATCTGACCTTTTCTACTGTAAACTTGTAAATACTCCTAAAATTATACCTGGTTGTCATATTGCTTTATTATCAATAATTTACGAGTAAGTTAGTGTTTGTTAACATGCAGTTAGTGTTCACTATTTCTATTTTCCGGCCTATATTTGCACAATTTTCTGTTACTGATTTGGCAGGTCTAGGATTATTAACGTTCAATTTATTAATTTTCTGGCCGTAGCGTTTGGATTCTGTGAGTGGATTTTTTTAATTCACATACTTGAATAGAATTTTATAATAATTGGTGAGGGATTTTTGATAGCGTTTTTGAGAGGAGTTGTAAGTTTAAGTTATTATTCTAAGTAGTTGTTTTTAAGGTATTAAATGGCTATTTCGATGTTTTTCGCCGAAATAGCCATTATCAATTAATTTAGCAGCGAGATATCCGCTATCTTTAAAAATTGTTGACGTAGCTGACTCAATAGTAAAATTCGATTTTGCTGAACTTTTTGGTCATCCACCATTACCATCACATCGGCAAAGAATTGATCGATAGGGCCTTGTAATGCAGCAAGTAAAGTAAGTGCTCCCTGATAGTCGCCAGCCTCAAAGACGGGTTCAAGCTTCTCTATCAATGATGTAAGTTGTGAGTGGAGCGCTATTTCTGATGCTTCAGTCAATAGCGACGTATCGATATTTTGATTGGCGTTGGGTATTTGCTTATCAATAATATTAGAAACGCGTTTGTTGGCAGCGGCTAAAGAATTGGCAGCGGGTAAACTTCTGAAGTGCTCGACGGCATTAATACGTTTGTCAAAATCCAAAGGTTTGGTCGGTGCTAATTTTGCAACAGCAAGATATGTATCAATCCGAACCTTGCGGTCTTCATAATAGGCTCTTAGTCGCTCTAACATAAAGGATACAACTTGTTCTATTATGCTATTGCGATCATCTACGGCTATTGCCTTGTGCTGCTTAACCGCTAAGCTGACCAGATCTTTTAAATCTATGTCTAAGTTCTTCTCGATGATGATTCTAAGCACACCTAGAGTCGCTCGGCGAAGCGCAAAGGGATCTTTTGATCCTGTCGGGGGTTGACCAATACCAAACATGCCTGTGAGAGTGTCTAGGCGGTCGGCAAGTGCTAACGTGATTCCTGTCTTGGATTCAGGCAGCTCGTCACCGGCAAATTTTGGTAGGTACTGTTCGTTGATTGCCTGGGCAACTTCAATGTCTTCACCATCATTTAATGCATAGTGATAACCCATTAGGCCCTGTAAATCGGTAAATTCGAACACCATGTCGGTGATTAAATCTGCTTTTGCCAGTAGCGCTGCCCGTGCAGCTTTAGTGGGATCAGAGCCAATGATGTTGGAAATGTGACCGGCCAGTTCGGAGATTCGCTCGGATTTCTCGTAAACGGTGCCTAATTGCTGTTGGAAAACGATATTCTTTAATTTTTCACAGCGAGCTTCTAAGCTAATCTTTTTGTCATTTTCGAAAAAGAATTTAGCATCGGCTAAGCGCGGGCGGATTACTTTTTCGTTACCGCTGATCACTTTGGCAGGATCTTTAGACTCAATATTGCTGACAGTGATGAAGTAGGGCATCAGCTTGTTGTTACTATCAACAGTGTGGAAATACTTTTGATGCTCTTTCATTGAGAGTATGAGTGCTTCTTGCGGCACCGATAAAAACTCGACGTCAAAGGCTCCTGTCAACGCGACTGGCCATTCATTAAGGCCTGTCACTTCATCGAGTAAGTCATCATCAATTTGTGGTATGCCATTGATTTTATTGGTTTGTTCTATTACTTGAGCGTTGATAATTGCTTTGCGTTTGGCGAAGTCAGCGATGACGTAAGCTTTCTCTAGCGCTTTTTCATAGTCTGCAGGAGTGTTTATAACTATATCGTCTCTATGGTGAAAACGATGACCGCGGCTTTTGTTGCCGGCTGTCACACCTAGAATCGTACAGTCGATGACCTTGTCACCAAACAACATCACTAGCCACTGTACAGGGCGGACAAATTCTATTCTGTTTGCTCCCCAGCGCATGCGTTTTGCAATAGGTAATTTAGCCAGTGATTGATTGATGATCTCTGGCAATAGCTGTTCAAGTGGCTTGGCAGCCAGCTGCTGTAAATAGGATATTTTGCCGTTAATGTCGCTCAGGTCTTCAATGCTTGCGTTGTTCTTTTTGGCAAAGCCGAGTAAGGCTTTAGTTGGGTTGCCATCTGTGTCGTAACAAATTTTGATGGGTGGACCTTGAACGAGGTTTTCAGATCCTGGAACCTCTGTCACTAAGCCGGTAATTTTAATGGCCAGACGGCGTGGCGATGCGTAGCTGTTCACCTGTAAATCTGCTAATAACGTTTTTGCTTCACGACCAAATTCTGCTTTTATGCCATCAATGACATTAGCGGTAAAGGCTTTGGATAGTTTCTGTAACGATTTAGGAGGTAGTTCAGCAGTTCCCAATTCGACTAAAAAATCTAGGGTGGCCATTATTTATTCTCCTCTAGAGCGGCTAGTGCTTCTTTACGTATGTTTTCTTCAGCTAATGGGAAACCTAATTTAGCGCGCGAAGCCAAGTAAGCCTCTGCAACTCCACGGGTTAATGTGCGAACTCTTAAGATAAACCGCTGACGCTCAGTCACTGAAATTGCCTTGCGGGCATCCAACAAGTTAAAGGTATGTGATGCTTTGAGTGTCTGTTCATAAGCGGGCAGGGGCAAGTTTGCGGCTAATAACTTATTGCATTCGCGTTCGTGGAAGTCAAACGTTGAGAATAGATGTTCAACATCCGCATGCTCAAAATTGTAAGTAGACTGTTCTATTTCATTTTGATGGAACACGTCGCCATAGGTGACTGTACTGCCATCGGGGTTTACTGCCCATATTAGGTCATACACACTATCAACATCTTGGATATACATTGCCAAGCGCTCTAAGCCGTAAGTAAGCTCTCCTGTTACAGGATAGCATTCTAAGCCGCCCACTTGCTGGAAATAGGTGAATTGTGACACTTCCATACCATCTAGCCATACTTCCCAGCCAAGGCCCCATGCGCCGAGTGTGGGAGACTCCCAATTGTCTTCGACAAATCTAATGTCGTGTACTAGAGGGTCTACCCCCAATGCTTCCAGTGAGCCCAAGTATAGCTCTTGAATGTTATCTGGAGATGGCTTGAGTACCGTTTGAAATTGATAGTAGTGCTGTAGTCTATTGGGGTTTTCACCGTAGCGACCATCAGTAGGTCTTCTACTAGGCTGCACGTAGGCGGCCTTCCAAGATTCAGGCCCTATAGCACGCAAGAACGTTGCTGGGTGAAAGGTACCGGCACCCACTTCCATATCTAGTGGCTGAATAACCACACAGCCGTGTGCTGACCAATAGCTTTGTAATCTTTGTATTAAATCTTGGAATGACGTTCCTTTAGGTACCGGCGTTGCAGTCACAGTGTTCACCTGTTCTTAATATTCAATAAAGATGAATCAGGCTTAAACCTAAGTCATCAAGGGTCTAATGAAAAACTTTTAACAATGAAAAAATTAGCGCTAAATTATACATCATTCTAGCGGTCACCGAATGACAAACTTTATTTTTCTCAATATAAGCTAATCACTTCTTTTATATTGAGAAGCTGTGCTGCAAATTAATAGTCTAATGTTAGATAGCGGAGTATTTCTATGACTTGATCGGTGTTTTCGGCCACGGCACTGGCTGCTGCGTCTATCTCTTTTAGTGGATGGATTAGGTCATTACTATGCTCAACTATCAGTGATTTACCTTTGGCAATGGCGAGGCCTGCATCAAATGCTGCATTCCATTGCTTGTATTTAGGACCAAAACGAACCACTACAATGTCGGCACGTTCTATTGCGTGCATCAATCGCACGCTGTTTATTTTGGCGGCTTTATGGTCCTTCCAAAAAGGTTGTGGCTCTTCACCCAGTATCTGTTTACCACAATTATCACTGGAGTCATGATCTGTATTGGGTGTGAGTAGTGTGATGGGTAAGCCTTGATCTTCCACGGCCTGTTTTATCTTATCGCGCCAGTCGCTGTGTATCTCGCCAGATAGGTATACGTTGTAGTGCATATTGTGCTCCTTATGGTTTTTGTTTTTTGCCCGTCTATTTATATAGATTCTGCATCAGTAGTCTAGCTATTGTGGTTATTTTTGTTGGGTGTGACTTGCCTTTGATGAACCTTTATAATGTTCGATTTGTTTTACAAGGCTCTCTCATATCATGCGCATTATTAAAGTCATACTGGCACTTGTTTTTCTTATCATCATGGCATTAATGCCGCTTAAGGTTAGCCAGTATCTAGGCCGGATGCTTGGAAAGTTTATGTATCGGTCTAAGAAATCACGTGCCTACCGTGTGTCTAAGGCTAATATAGGATTATCTTTCGCGCATTGGGATGAAGAAGCCCGTGAAGCACTGTTAGCCGATTCACTCAAACATACGGGGATGTCCTATGCTGAAATGGGCATGTCATGGCTGTGGCCAACATCAATGTCGCTCTCTAAAGTAGTCAGCGTAACAGGTGAAGACATATTAGATGATGCGGTTGCGCAAGGAAAAGGGGTGATCATTATTGCGCCGCACATTGGTAACTGGGAAGTGCTCAATTTATATGCTTCTCAGAAATATGCCATCACTGTTCTTTATAAACAACCCAAGTTAAAATTTTTTGATTGGTTGATAAACAAAATGCGTAAACGCTTAGGCGGAGACATGGCTCCCGCCAATGCTAAAGGGGTGCGTCAACTAATGAAAAAGCTGCGTAGAAAGGGTGTCATTGCCATTTTGCCTGATCAAGAGCCGACAGAGGGCAGTGGTGAGTTTAGCCCTTTCTTTGGCCGCCCAGCGTATACCATGACGTTGTTATCTCAGTTGGCTGCTAAAACAAAATGTAGTGTGATCTCTGGAGTCGCCATTAGAAAAGCGCATGGTAAAGGGTTTGATATTGAATTTAAAGCCTTGCACCAAGCCTTAGATAATACCGATTTAATCACCTCTATTGGCTGTATGAACAACAACATAGAGTTAATTGCTAAACAAAATCCAGAGCAGTATCAATGGGAATATAAAAGGTTTAAACAATCGCCTCCTGATCTGCCCGATCTTTATTGAGGCGGTTTTGAGCTAGCAGAAACGCCGTTTATCTTCGCCAAAATATAGGCGTAAATAATATCAGCAAAGTGAATACTTCTAATCGTCCCAGTAACATAGAAAAACACAAAATCCATTTTGCAGTGTCGTTGATGCTGCCATAGTTCGCGGAGACCTCCCCAAGGCCTGGGCCCAAATTATTAAGCGTTGCAGCCACTGCTGACCATGCTGTGATTTGATCTAGGCCCGTTGCCATGATCGCTAACAACATTATGATAAAGACCCCTACGTAGACAGAGAAGAACCCCCAGACCGCTTGTAATACCTTTTCTGAAATAGGTTTGTTACTAAGCTTCACTGAAAAGACTGCGTTTGGATGCACTAGGCGTTTTATCTCTCGATGTCCCTGTTTAAAAATTAATAACACTCTGATTATTTTCATTCCACCTGCGGTCGATCCGGCGCAGCCACCGGCGAATGCCGTTAATAAAAGCATGAAGGGTAATACTGTTGGCCAGCTCGAAAAATCAGTCGTAGCAAAGCCCGTGGTAGTGGCTATAGATACGACCATAAAGACTGTATCGCTGATAGCTTTAGCAGGTTCATAAGATGTACTGACTAATAGTAACGTGGTCGCGAGTACTATTATTATCGTCAAAGTAGATAAAAAGAACTTAACTTCAGGGTCTTGCCAGTAGTGTGAGAGGGACTTTCTGCGCCATGCAAAAAAATGCAGGCCAAAGTTCACCGCTGAAATTAGCATGAATACCACGCAAATCATCTCGATTAATTGGCTGTTAAAATAGCCAATACTCTCGTCATGTGTGGAGAAGCCTCCGATAGCCACTGTAGAGAAACTATGAGTAATGGCATCAAAAAAACTCATTCCCGCCAACCAATAACACAATGTGCAAACTACCGTTAATGTGGCATAGATATACCATAGGGCTTTTGCGGTCTCGGTAATCCTCGGGGTTAATTTGCTGTCTTTAACAGGGCCTGGTGTTTCTGCTCTGTACAATTGCATGCCACCAATGCCCAGCATCGGAAGAATTGCCACCGCCAGTACAATGATACCCATGCCGCCGAGCCACTGCAGCTGTTGTCGATAGAATAATATTGATTTGGGTAAGTCATCGATACCGGTTATGACGGTAGCACCTGTTGTTGTCAGCCCCGACATCGATTCAAAGACGGCATCGACAATACTTAGATTAAGTTCCTCGGTTAGCGCGAAGGGGATGGCACCAAAGATACTCAGTACTAACCAAAACATCACAGTGACGACAAAGCCGTCTCTCGTGCGCAGTTCTTCTTTGACATTATAGGCTGGTAGCCAAAATACAAAACCGGTGGTTGCTGTTATGGCTAGGCAGAGATAAAAGATAGCATGTACACCATCATTGTATATATGCGAGACAATTGCGGGGGGGATCATTGAAATACTAAAGACCATCAATAAGATACCTAGTATTCTTAATATTATTCTGTAGTGCATAGTATGTTTCGGCTCTGATCAGCGGGTATTGTATTTGTTATTAGAAAAAGGCTAGGCCTACCTGAAATAGTTTTTCTACTTCATTTATCTTGTTTTTATCCACCAAGAAAAGTATCAAATGATCATTGTTTTGCGCCACAACATGATCGTGTGCAATTAATACTTTATCATCTCTGACGATAGCACCAATGGTAGTGCCTTCCGGTAGATCGATATCTCTTAGTGCGCGGCCTACTACTTTAGAGCTGCGTTCGTCACCGTGAGCTACCACTTCTAGGACTTCTGCTGCACCTCTACGCAATGAGTGTGCGGCTGCCACATCACCTTTTCTCACGTGAGTCAAAAGGGCGCCTATGGTGGTTTGCTGAGGCGAGATAGCGATATCAATAACGCCGCCTTGTACTAGGTCGACATAGGCTGGATTGTTGATTAATGTCATTACTGTTTTAGCGCCCAATTTTTTAGCGAGCATGGAAGCCATTATGTTCGCTTCGTCATCGTTAGTCAGTGCGCAAAATACATCGGTATCTTCGATGTTTTCTTCTAACAGCAATTCTTTATCGGAGGCATTACCATGTAAAACAATCGTGTTGCTCAAGGTGTTAGCAAGTATGTTGCACCGGTCCATATAACGTTCAATGATCTTGACTTGAAATTTATCTTCTATCATCGCTGCTAATCTGGCGCCTATGTTACCGCCGCCGGCGATTAGTATTCTCTTATAGGGATTGTCTAAACGTCTCAGTTCGCCCATTACTTGTAGAATGTCTTCTGTTGCCGCGATGAAAAACACCTCATCATCCACTTCGATGATGGTGTCTCCCTGTGGAGTGATAGGGCTACCTTTTCGAAAAATCGCAGCGACTCTTGTGTCGACATTGGGCATATGCTGTTTTAAAAAGGAGATTTGATTTCCAACGAGTGGCCCACCATGATAAGCCTTTACTGCTACCAGTTGTGCTTTGCCATCAGCAAAGTCTAATACTTGTAGTGCGCCTGGTCTCTCAATTAGTCGCTTAACGCTCTGGGTCACCAATTGTTCTGGACTGATGATGACATCAATGGGAAGTGCATTTTTACAAAATATTTTCTTAGCGTGTTTTATGTAGTCATGACTACGTACTCGCGCTATTTTGGTTGGTGTGTTGTACATGGTTTGGGCTAATTGGCAGGCCACCATGTTGACTTCGTCACTGCTGGTAACGGCAATTAACATGTCTGCATCTTCAGCACCTGCTCTTTCTAAGGTGCTTGGGTAAGAAGCCATTCCCTCAATGGTACTTATATCCAGCCTGTCTTGAAGTTCCCTCAATCTCTCCGCATTAGAGTCAACAATAGTAATGTCATTTGCTTCACTGGCAAGGTTTTCAGCTAACGTACCGCCAACTTGCCCGGCGCCTAAAATTATTATCTTCATGGTTTTGCTCGTATGGATTAATGCGGATCGATATGTATTTTAATAATGGTAACTTACAAATTTATTGTTTGCTTTTTGATCATAGCGTAATAGAAGCCATCGTGGCCACCTTGTTGTGGAAACAGTTGTCGTCCAAAATCTCTCTGTGTTCCCCAGTCTGCCTTAATTTCTTGATGCTGGGCGTTTTCATTATTCCTAATAAAGGCTGCGACTATCTTTTCGTTCTCCTGGGGGAATATTGAACATGTCGCATAAACAATTATTCCGCCTTCCGCTAACATGCTCCACATATTCTCTAAAATTTGCTTTTGCAATTTAGCGATGCTGTGGATGTCTTCGGGTTGTCTTAATAGCTTTATGTCTGGGTTTCTTCTGATAACGCCTGTTGCGCTACAAGGTGCGTCCAGTAGTATTTTGTTAAATAACTTGCCGTCCCACCAGTCTTGTTTTGTGGCGTCTGCGATATGTAAGGGGCATGAGAGGTTCAGCCGCTCAAAGTTTTCAATGATTCTTTCTGCTCTTAATGGCTCTAATTCCAATCCTTGAATTTTAGCGGTCCCAGATGAAAGTTCTAATAGATGAATAAGTTTGCCGCCAGGAGCACTACAGGCGTCTAAAATGTTGTCACCCTCAGCAGGAGATATTAGTTGTGCTGCAAGTTGTGCTGCCTCATCCTGCACGCTGAACTTGCCTTCATCAAATCCCAGAATTTGAGTAATATCCATAGGTTTTGATAAAGTGACACCGTATTCAGAGTATTTGCAATGATGACCTTGTAGTTCCTGTTCTTCTAATTCACTCAGAAATGTTTCACGTGAAACCTTTGCTGTGTTTATTCTAAGGGTGAGCGGAGGGTGCGCATCATTAGCTTCAAGTATTTGTTGCCAATGGTCTGGCCAGTTATTCATGAGTTTCTGAACAAACCATTCTGGATGGTTGTATTTAAAGGATATATTGTTATCAAGAGCGGTGGTTATTTCTTCTTGCTTACGTAAGAAAGAGCGCAGGGCAGCATTAACAAACGATGTTGCCCACTGCTTATTCAACGTTTTGCAAACATCTACGGTTTCGCTAACGACGGCATGATCTGCGGTGTTTAACTTGTATAGTTGGTAGATGCCAATTAATAAAACAACTTTGATATCGACATCTTTTTTTCTGATGGGCTTTGTGACAAGTTGATCTAAAATTGCTTCAAGACTGGGGAAGTGCCGCATCGTTCCATAGCAAAGCTCTTGCAGGTACGGCCTTTGTCCTTCCGGGCAAAGCTGCAGTTGTTTTTTCAATGTATATTTGAGAGCCCCCTGGTTGTTTAATAGAGGAGTTAGGGCCTTTACTGCTAAGTATCTTGCGTTCATTTTAGTCTGCTATGCTAGAAAATTGATTGTTGGGAAGAAATAGCTCTTTTTTTGCGTTAATAATTACTTTTGCTTCGAGTTGTTTTCCACCAGGCAGCTGTAGTCGGGTGATTAGCAGTCGGGTGTTGTTTAAACAACTTACTTCAATACCTTTTTTGTCTGCCTTAATAATAGTGCCTACCTTGATATACGGGCTATCTGTAGGTACATTCACTTCCTTTGCAGCCCATATTCTAATAACTAACTCGTTTAAAGCTGAGTAAGCAACAGGCCGGGGGTTAAGGCCTCTTACTTTCAAAGCAATTGCCGCAGCAGATTGGTTCCAATCAATGACACCTTCGGTCTTTTGCAGCTTTTCTGCGTAGTTCGCCAGGTTATTATCTTGTTTTACTGGTTTGTGTAAACCCATTGATATTTCATTAATTGTCTTTATTAACTCATTGCTTCCCAACGGAATTAAACAGTCGTGAAGTTGTTGGCTGTTCATCTCGGATGAGATTTCAAGAGAAGCGCTATTTAGCATGTCGCCGGTATCTAGTCCTTTGTCCATCTGCATAATAGTCACCCCTGTGTGAGAGTCACCTGCTAAAAGAGATCTTTCAATCGGGGCAGCGCCGCGCCATCGGGGTAGTAAAGAAGCGTGTACATTGATGCAACCTAACGGAGGAGTGTCTAAAACTTTTTGCGGCAGTATCAAACCATAGGCTACAATCACCATGATATCGCCATTTAATGTTGCGAGTTGCTGTAAATCTTGATCGGCTTTGAAATTTGTTGGTTGATAAACGGGGATGTCATGTGTCAACGCTATCTCTTTGACTGCGCTGAATTTAATTTTTTTACCGCGGCCTGATCGTCTATCGGGTTGGGTGTATACAGCGATCACTTCATGTTGGCTGTTGATAAGCGAGGCTAGGTTTTGAGCAGCAAATTCTGGAGTGCCGGCAAAAATTATTTTTAAAGATTTTGACATGGTGTCCCTGTAAGTAATGGGGGTTTCAATATTTAGTAAGATTCTATTGCTGTTTATGAAGCTTTTCTAATTTAGATTTTATTCTACTACGTTTTAATCTTGAGATATGATCGACGTAGAGTATCCCATTTAAATGATCTATTTCATGTTGTATGCACACGGCAAGTAATCCCGTCGCTTCAAATTGTTGCCCTTTAAAGTTCTTATCTAACGCGGTAACTTTTATATGTTTAGGCCGTTGTAGTGTCTCGTAAAAACCAGGGATAGATAAACAACCCTCTTGTAAGTTATCAGAGTCACTATCGATGACTTCAAACTCTGGATTTATTAAAACTAAAGGGCTTTTTTGGTTATCGGATGTGTCAATGGTGATTATTCTTTTGTGAATATTCACTTGTGTTGCCGCTAAACCAACGCCTGGCGCCTCATACATTGTTTCAAACATATTTGAAATCAGCTTTTGAATTTCGTCATTGTTCTCTAGTACTGGGCTCGCAAGCGTTCTGAGGCGTTTATCTGGGTACTCAAGAATTGAAAGTAGTGCCATTTTAAATTCCAGTATTTATGTTGGAGACCTAGCGGAAGTTGTATGTATTATACTGAGTGTTGTTTGCTTAATGTTAGAAAAATCTGTGGTTTTTTTAAGTTATGCTTATTGGTGCTATCTGGTATATAATTTGCCCACTAAATGAGATGAATTTAAGGGTTGTTGAGGAATTTATGAACAAAGTTCATGTGGTAAATAAAGTTGTATCCTCCTTATTAATTGGGTTTTTCTGTGCTTCAGTAAGCGCTCAGGTGGCTCTGAAAAACGACCATCCCAGTGAGTATTTGGTTAAGAAAGGCGACACCCTATGGGATATCGCTGGTGTGTTTCTAAAATCACCATGGTTATGGACCAGTATTTGGGAAAAGAATGCCCAGATCAAAAATCCTCATCTCATTTATCCAAAGGATGTTATCTACTTAGTATACCGTGATGGGCAGCCTTACCTCAGCAAATCAAAGCCATCGTCGAACAAGGTCTCTCCAAAAGTTCGAACAGTAAATAAATTCACGCCTATTACGGCCATCCCAAAAATTGCTCTGCAAGCCTTTGTATCCTCTCACCGTATCGTTGACTCTGCTAGAGTTGATAAAATGCCTTATATCCTTGCTGGTTCAGGTATGCGGGAGCTTATAGGTAAGGGCGATGAGGTCTTTGTCCGCGGAGTGCTGGATCCAGATTTTAATCACTATCACATATATCGTATCGGTAAGACATTTGGCGCTGAACAAGGATTCCCAACTAGCAATACAGAAATCATTAAAGTAGGCACTCTTGATTTACTAGACAAGCAAGGCGATATTTCTAGGGGGATAGTGTCCCAATCAAAAGGACTGGTTAAAAAGGGTGATATCATTGTTAGAGCGCAGAATTTATCACTGCAACCTCTTTATTATTTGGCTGCAGCCCCCTCTGATGTTTCGGGAAAAATCATTGCTGCCGTCAATGAAAAATTTCAGATCGCCAGATATGATGGTGTTGTTCTAAACTTAGGTTTAGATGCAGGAATTACACCTGGACATGTGTTTAATATCATTAAAGCTCCAGTGGAAGTTGTTGATCCTAAAACTAAAGAATTGGTTACTATCTCAAACCAAATCTCTGGAAAGCTGATGGTGGTTAATGTTTTTGAAAATTTGAGCTATGGGATTGTTTTAAGTGCAACCAATGCTATTTTACCCGGTGACACTATAAACATGCTCAACTAAAACTTCGTTGACCCATCGTCAATGAACAGGAGATGGGTTTGCTTTCTGATATTAATAGACTATTAATAGCCCTTAGCTTACAGCACGGAGTTGGCCGTCAGAGGATTAAAGCGATCTTCTCTAATGACGAGCTCAGCGCATCACCTGATTTCAACGTTTTACAAACCCATCTCAATTCTATTTGCTTCGCATCTATTCAGCAGTTCCTCGGTGGAGCTGGTGATGTCTATTCCAGAGTGCTACTTATCGAAGAGCAATGTAATAATTTTGGTATTACAATGCTCAATTATGAAGATGCTAACTATCCTTTCCTTCTCAAACAGGTTCCTGATTACCCGCTTTATTTATTTGTTAAAGGGGATGTTGGAGTGCTGCATAAAGATCAAATCGCTATTGTTGGCAGCCGCAATGCTAGTAGCGCAGGCTTGCGTCATGCGTACGATTTTGCCAGAGGCCTATCGCAAAATGAGCTTGTGGTCACTAGTGGTATGGCTCTTGGTGTCGATAGTGCGGCTCATGCTGGCGCGATTGATGCTGGATTCTCAAGTATTGCGGTTATGGGTACTGGTTTAGATACAGTATACCCAAAGCGTAATCATCGCCTTGCTCATAGGTTATTAGATAAAGGGTGCTGGGTTAGTGAGTACTTGCCTGGGTCTGCTCCTGTAGCGGCGAATTTTCCTCGGCGCAACCGTATAATTAGCGGGCTTGCCCTAGGCGTGTTGGTGGTAGAAGCTCGAATGAGAAGTGGTACTTTGATAACAGCTAAAGCTGCTATTGAGCAAAACAGAGAAGTATTTGCATTGCCTGGGCCTATAGAATATCAGGGTAGCGCCGGATGCCATGATTTAATATCTCAAGGTGCTAAGTTGGTACAGCATGTTGACGATATCCTTATAGAAATAAAACCCCAAGTACAGCCTCTCTCGCTGCTCCAAGATATTATCCCAGTAACTTTGGAGCCCGCATTAGCTGCATTGCTAGATAATATTCAGTTCCAGCCGATGCAGTTTTCGGAAATTGCAAAGTTAACAAGTATTGGGCAAGCCGACCTGATATCGATGTTAGTTGAATTGGAGTTGCATGGCTGTATAGAAAATAATGTTTTGGGGATTAATCGAATTAAATAAATAGCGCTGATAATGGTTGAAATTTTTCTACTAGAACTGGACAATGGCAGGCAAATTTATCCTTGATTTGGAGTTCGTATGTCACAAGCATTTATCGCTATTTTAATGGGGTCTGATTCAGACCTGCCTATCATGAAAGCATCTCTTGCGGTACTTAGAAGTCTAGAAGTAAGCTTTGAAGTAAAAATTAGCTCCGCACATAGAACTCCGAGTTATACCCATGATTATGTAGTTGACGCTGACAAGCGCGGTGCCGTCGCATTTATCTGCGCTGCAGGTATGGCTGCTCATTTGGCTGGTGCTGTTGCAGCAGCGACAACTAAGCCGGTTATTGGCGTTCCGATTGAGTCATCTCTGGATGGTTTGGATGCCTTGCTATCCACCGTACAAATGCCTGGTGGTATTCCCGTTGCAACGGTCGCTATTGGTAAAGCTGGCGCAAAAAATGCCGCTTACCTTGCCGCTCAAATAATGGCTGTTGCAGATGCCGAGCTTGCCACTCGTATCATCGCTGATCGCGCGGCAAGCTGTGCTGCTGTTATTGAAAAAGACCAAGCACTACAAGAAATGCTTAAAAATGGTGAGGTTTAAGCTTTACCTTGAGTGCTAATTTGTCCTCTGTAGACATTGCCGTTGACGCCTTACAGCGTTGCGGTGTTGTCGCATATCCTACCGAAGCAGTCTGGGGTCTCGGTTGTGATCCTTTTGATTATAGCGCTGTTCAAAAAATTCTCGCTCTCAAAAATAGACCTGAACACAAAGGTCTAATTCTGGTTGCTGCTGATATAACGCAAATTACCCAGCTTTTGGCGCCATTATCTAAATCGCAGATTAATAAATTAATCTCCTCATGGCCTGGTCCTACTACATGGGTTATTGAAGATATTAATAATATCTACCCCAGTTGGATTAAAGGGCAGCACAGTTCTGTGGCTATTAGGGTAAGCAGTCATTCTACTATTAAGGCGCTCTGTAATGCCTTTGGCGGCGTTTTGGTCTCTACGTCGCTCAATCCCTCGGGAATGCCTTCCGCTGTCTCTGAGTCGCAATCTAGAGCGTATTTTGGAGATGAGGTCAGCTACTTTGTTGAAGGTGATGTAGACAAAAACTCCCAACCAAGCAAAATAATTATTCTTAATAGCGGCAAGCTCTTAAGGTAGATATTTAAAGTGACCACTCTGTTTTCTCATTTAATTAATTAAGTCTAAGATAAGGTCTTTTTTTATGTCGAATATTAAAATTGATCCCCAGGCTGTTAAAGCCTACTTACTAAATTTACAGCAAGAAATATGTAAGTCATTAGCTACTGTAGATTCCACTAAAGATTTTTTGCAAGACAAATGGGATAGACCGGAAGGTGGTTCAGGCATAAGCCGTGTGTTATGTAACGGTTCTGTCTTTGAAAAAGCAGGTGTTAATTTTTCTCATGTAAAAGGCTCAAATATGCCTGCATCTGCCACGGCTAGCCGTCCTGAGCTTGCAGGTAGAAGTTTTGAAGCGATGGGAGTGTCACTGGTCGTACACCCCAATAACCCTCATGTACCAACCACCCATGCAAATGTTAGGTTTTTTATTGCCAGTAAAGAGGGCGCCGAGCCAGTGTGGTGGTTTGGTGGAGGGTTGGATCTAACCCCATATTACGGCTATGAGGAAGATTGTATTCACTGGCATACAGTGGCTAAGGCAAGCTGTGTGGCTTTTGGAGATGATGTTTACCCAAAATACAAGAAATGGTGTGATGAGTATTTCCACATTAAACATAGAAATGAGCCAAGAGGTATTGGCGGTTTGTTTTTTGATGATCTTCAGGCACCCGGATTTGAGCAGAGCTTTGCCCGTATGAAATCCATAGGCAGTAGCTTTTTAGAAGCTTATGTACCCATAGTAGAAAAGCGAAAGAACACTGCTTTTACAGATCAACAAAAAGATTTTCAGCTGCACCGTCGTGGTCGCTACGTTGAATTTAACCTTGTGTACGACAGAGGTACCTTATTTGGGCTGCAATCTAATGGTCGGACGGAGTCCATTCTAATGTCTTTGCCACCTGAGGTTAAATGGAGCTATGACTACCAAGTTGCTGAAAATTCACAGGAATCTAAATTGTATTCGGATTTTCTAATTAATAAAAACTGGATTGACTGAGGTGGTAAATGTCTGAAATATCAAAATATGGGGTTGTAGGTAATCCTATCAAGCATTCTAAAAGCCCTGAGATTCACAGCACCTTTGCAGAGCAAACTAACCAGCAAATGCAATATCTTCCGATTCTGATAGCACTTGATGGATTTCAGTCGGGTATACAGCAGTTCGTTGCTAAAGGTGGGCGTGGGCTTAATGTGACAGTGCCTTTCAAGCAACAGGCTTGGGATATCGCAGATGAACTCTCAGAGCGGGCTCAATTAGCTGGCGCTGTAAATACCTTGTCTTTCGTTGACGGAGTTATTAAAGGAGATAATACTGACGGTACAGGCCTTGTACGGGATTTAACAGCTAATCAATGCTTTGACCTTAAAGGTAAGTCTATTTTGATTTTAGGAGCCGGTGGGGCGGTTCGTGGTGTGCTAGGGCCAATCATTGATGAAATGCCCAGCAGTATTACTATAGCGAATAGAACCTTGTCAAAAGCTGAAGTACTTAAAGGTGTTTTTAGCGATGTCTTTGATATCCAGGTAATGTCTTTTGAATCGTTGAATAAAAGTTACGACTTGATAATCAATGGCACATCAGCTTCGTTGCAGCAAGAGTTGCCGCCTTTGCCTGACTGTATTGTCGACGCAGATACTATTCTTTATGACATGATGTACTCCAAAGAGCCTACAGTGTTTAATCGTTGGGGAAATAAACTTGGGGCTGATAAAACCATTGATGGTTTAGGGATGTTGGTCGAGCAAGCAGCAGAAGCTTTCTCTTTGTGGAGAGGGGTAAGCCCTGATTCTCGTTTGATTATTGATAAAATCAGAAAATCTTTTTAACCCTGCTTTAATTAAAAAATATAATTGATGTGTTCCACGTGGAACCTATATTAAACATTAACTTAGCAAAGACTGCTAAGTTAATGTTTATAGGCTATTTATTGGACATTTTTTTGTTCCAGAACTGGTTGGCTAATTCATCCATATCAGTGGCCATTAAATCGAAGCTTTGGCAGGCATCCGCGGCAACAGTAGATTCTAAATTCTCTTGAGCGAGTTGTCGTATATCTAAGAGGTTATTGCTGATTTCAGTGGCAACAGATGATTGTTGATCTACTGCCGTGGCGATTTTGGCTGCCATATCGGTAATGTTACCAACAGACCCTCTAATCTCATTCAGCTGACTTACCATTTCTTGGCTTTCATTTGCGCAGATAATGGCGTGTTTTTGGCTTGAGTTCATGCTGTCAACGGCGTCCTTAGTCCCTGTTTGTAGTGTTTCAATCATTTTCTGGATTTCTTCGGTGGAGACTTGGGTTCTTGTTGCAAGAGAGCGCACTTCATCAGCAACCACAGAGAAGCCTCGGCCTGCGTCACCAGCACGTGCTGCTTCGATAGCAGCGTTCAAAGCTAGCAGGTTGGTTTGCTCAGCAATGCCCCTAATCACATCAAGCACTGAAGTGATGTCATTGCTGCTCTTGCGTAAGCTTTCGATCAGTGTTGCCGCAGTACTTACTTCTTCAGAGAGTTTCAAAATTGAATCTTTATTCTGATTTAGTTTTATCTGACTAGCTTTAGTGATTGCTAGACTGTCATTAGCAGCATCTGAGGCGCTACTGGCGTTCCTTGCTACTTCTTGAACGGACATAGACATCTCTTCTATGGCGGCAGCGGCACGGTCTGTCATGGAGAATTGAGTGTCTGCAGCTTTGTCGTTGGATTCAACTACCGCACTAAGAGAGACTGTGCTTATTTTTAGTTGTTTGGCACTGTCGGACATTCGACCAATTAAAGAAGACGCCTCAGCGTTTTGGTAGATAAAGGCGAATTGGATTTGTCCAATGTCGGAATTCTTACCTGTGTATATGTAACGGCCAACATTGTCAGTGTGAATAGCTTTCGCTTGGGTAACCAATTGGCGAAAAGGGGCCAGTATAAAGAAGCTGCCCACAAGTGAAATTAAGCCAAGTGCGGTAATGGCTGCAAATATGGTTTGAGTGGAGCCAAGACTTAAAGAGGCTAACGTTAAGGAGAAAACGACGGCCAAAAAAATAAGGGTCTTATTGGTGAGCGTCAAAAAATTATCATTTAACACCCGAGGCGTTTTGTCCTCTTTCAGCTGCGGGTAAATCACATCGGCACGTTCAATCGTTTCTTGATTAGGCATGGTACGGACAGATTGAATTTCAAATATTTTATTGTCTTTAATAATTGGGCTGGCAAAAGCAGAGACATAATAATGATCACCATTTTTGCAACGGTTCTTTACCAGGCCTAACCAAGAGTCGTGGTTGTTAACGGTATCCCACAAACCTTTAAATGCGGCTGGAGGCATGTCAGGATGTCGGACAATATTATGATCTTGGCCAATTAGCTCGTCCTTGGTAAAGCCACTAATGTCCAAAAAATCCTGGTTTATATACTTAATTTTACCATCAGGCTGAGTGGTCGATAGTATATTCTGCGTTGCTGAAACCCTTATTTCATATTGGGTGACGGGTAGGTTCTCTCTCATTTCAAAATCCTATTGTCTTTTAATTAGTACAAGAACTGTTGCAATTTTGCTGCTGTTTTGTATAAGTGTAGAATATGAAATGAAAAATTCTAATTTTTTATGATTTTAAGGGTAGTAATCGGAGGTTCCAACCAACTAACTTGGATGCGAATGAGAAATATTTGAGTTTAAGCCACGTTATTGCCAGGAAAGCATGTAAAACTAAAATGGCTACCCGTATAATAGTAAATTTAGGTATGAAAATATGATAGGACGAATAGCCGCCGTTTGGGGCTTTGCGGGTGTTTTTCTTTTCCTTGGAAGTGCGATATTTAGGTTGTCACAGTATAGCGTTCAGTTAGAAATTCAAAACTTACCCATTTGGCAGTGGCTAATCTTAGCGGCATGGATAGCCTTTATGGCTTATTACGAAGGGTACAAAGGTTTTCAAAAAAGTTTCTCGCCACGAGTCGCTGCTAGAATTTATTATTTGCGCAGTAATGTTACGCCATTGCGTTTTGCCTTGGCGCCACTTTTTTGTCTCGGATTTTTTGATGCGGAACGCAAGCGGGTCATTTTCATCTTCTGTTTAACGGGCGCTATCATGATCTTGATAAAGCTTGTGGAGCATATGCCAATGCCTTGGCGTGCCATCATGGATACGGGAGTGGTGGTCGGTTTGAGCTGGGGGTTGATTTCGGTGGTCTTATTTTCAATGAAAGCATTTTTCACTAAAAACTTTGATTATCCCGCTGGTGTACCTGAATAATAACCCTCAATAAAGACAATTGTCAGAATCCCGCCTGTAAATGCTCTTGCAGCGAGATTCTAACAGCTGACCTTATGCTATCAATCTAGCCCAAAAACAGCTTAAAAGCTTTGTTGTTTGTCTCTTCCCAATAATTGTAACCAATCTCCTCTAGGAAGCTGATTATTAGGGGCTTTTCATCTTCCGGAGACTGCAGTGCCACTAAAACACGGCCAAAATCTGAGCCGTGATTACGGTAGTGGAACATCGAAATGTTCCAGCGCTTACCTAATGTATTTAAGAAACTCAAAAGGGCGCCAGGACGCTCGGGAAACTCAAAACGAAATACCAGTTCATTGAGATCTGGTTTTTGGTTGTGACCGCCGACCATGTAACGGATATGAATTTTTGCGATCTCGTTATCTGATAAATCTTCAACCGGTATGTTTTTGGATTTAAGGTCTGCGATTAACAGCGCTTTCTCATCACCGGCGGGATCGGTAGTGACGCCTACAAAGATGTTGGCGACTTTGCTATCGCTGTAGCGGTAGTTAAATTCGGTGATGCTACGGTTGCCAAGTGCTTCACAAAATTGATGAAAACTGCCGGGCTTTTCAGATATTTGTGCTGCGAGCAGTGCCTCGCGTTTTTCACCCAGGTCTGTGCGCTCAGCTACATGGCGCAAGCGACTGAAATTCATGTTTGCGCCAGAGTTGATAGCGATGAACGTTTGTTGTTTACAGTTGTTGTGCTGTACATACTTTTTTAAGCCAGCGACAGCGAGGGCACCGGAGGGTTCGCAGATAGAGCGAGTGTCATCAAAGATATCTTTTAATGCCGCGCATATCTCATCAGTATTCACTGTAATCACATCATCGACGTGCTCTTTAGCAATTTCAAAAGTGTGCTTGCCTATTTGAGCAACCGCAACGCCATCGGCAAATATACCAACTTGAGGAAGGATCACGCGCTCACCGGCATCTAAGGCAGCTTTGAGGCAGGCTGATTCAGAAGATTCAACACCGATGATTTTGGTTTCAGGACTGAGATATTTGATATAAACGGCAATACCGGCAATAAGTCCGCCGCCGCCAACGGGGACAAATATAGCATCGATATGTCCGCTGTATTGTTTGATGATTTCCATGGCGATGGTGCCTTGGCCCGCTATAACATCAGGGTCATCAAAGGGTGGGCAGTAGGTATAGCCAAACTCTGCGCTGAGTTTTTCAGCATGTTGCTTAGCGGTGTCAAAGTTGTCGCCGTGTAATATCACTTCGCCACCGAGTGAAATAACGTTATTCACTTTAATGCTTGGGGTGATTTTAGGCATGACGATAATAGCCTTTACTCCCAGGATCTTCGCTGACATTGCCAGTCCCTGAGCATGGTTACCTGCTGAGGCTGTAATAACTCCGACATTACGTTCAGTGTCTGATAGCTGCGCCATCTTATTATAGGCGCCACGAATTTTAAAAGAGTAAACAGGTTGCAGGTCTTCTCTTTTTAATAAAATGTTGTTTCCAAGACGCTTAGATAGAATCTTTGCCTCATCCAGTGGTGTTTCTATAGCGGCGTCATAAACTCGGGCTTTAAGGATCTTTTTTATGTATGGATTTGGCATGATTTTCTCCTATTGTCAGTGGTAAAAGTTAAAGTAGCAGCATGCTACCCGCTAGGTTATCCGCCGTCTATAGAACAGCCTTAAAATCTGCTGTAAAGCAATTGTGATTGTGTGCTAGTTGAGCTGTGAGTGCGCATAAATTATGCGTATAATTGGCCGAAACACACTGATGAAGATGCCTCTCATGACCCAAGATGAACTAAAGTTAGCCGTGGCTAAAGCCGCAATCGAATATATTACCCCTAAGTTGGATAAAGAGAGCGTGATTGGTGTAGGTACCGGTTCTACAGCGAATCTGTTTATTCAAGAACTCGGTAATATCAAACATTTATTTGACGGTGCTGTAGCAAGCTCCGATGAGACAGCGCGTCGTTTGAATGATCTTGGTATCTCAGTTTACGAGCTTAACGATGTTAACGAGATCTTGGTGTATGTGGATGGGGCAGATGAGTTTGATCCGCGTCTCAACTTGATTAAAGGCGGTGGCGCGGCGCTAACCCGGGAAAAAATCGTCGCGGCAGTGGCCAAAGAATTTGTGTGTATCGTTGATGATACAAAACAAGTCGATATCTTAGGGGAGTTTCCACTACCCGTGGAGGTCATCCCAATGGCACGCTCCCACGTTGCGCGTGAGTTGTGCAAATTAAATGCACAACCCGTCTATCGCCAAGGCGTAGTTACCGATAATGGCAATGTTATTATAGACGTACACAATCTAGACATCAGTGATGCGAAAGGGATTGAAGCGAAAATAAATAATATCGTAGGCGTGGTTACTAATGGGCTATTTGCACAGCGCAATGCCGATCTGTTGTTAATGGGTAGTGCGGATGGTGTGGCGAAAATTACCGCTAAGTAGCAATGGTAAATTTCAACAGCTGTTATTCCGTACATCCTGACCATATACCCTCTTTGGCATTGCTCACATGGATGTGAGTACTTGTGATTTGTCGGGAACAAAATCACGCTATACCACTTACGTTTACCGTACATCCTGACCATATACGCTCTTTGGCATCCATGCCACCGCGTTATACCGTACTTCCTGTACATATACGCTCTTTGGCATCCATGCCACCGCGTTATACCGTACTTCCTGTACATAAAAAAGGGAGCTATAGGCTCCCTTTTTTAATCTACAAATGCTTATAACACGTACTTAAACACACCGATTGTAATTGGCATAGTTGCCCAAACTAAAGCCACAACGCCGATAATAATCCAGCCAAGGCCTGTTGAATCTTTAAAGTTCTCGTCATGTTCAGACATGATGCATCCTTATTTTAATTAATATGTCTCAATTTTAGCAGTAACCCTATGAAATTTGTAGTAGGTTTTCCATCCACTTGTCATTAGGTCAACTAATCAAGTCTAACTTCTTCAATATAGCAGTGTATCCCGCCTGATAATCAGGGTAAATAAATTGGTATCCAGTCTCTAATAAACGCTGATTATTGCAGCGTTTGCTGCCAACAGTGTGGGTACTTGGGGTGTTGCTTAACCGGCTGTTGGTCTGCTTTGCTAACCAGTGCAAAACTTCAGCGCGAGGGGCCGGGTTGTTATCCGAGGCAAGGTACAGGTTGTCGATACTTTGGCGGGCAAATGCTTTCTCGATCAAATGATTCAACACTCCAGCGCAATCCGCTAAGTGAATGCGGTTGCTATAAGACAAAGTAGTGTCCGCACTTGCTCGGCTAGTTAATACTTGATTGAGCAGGAACAGCCGGTCAAAACCATAAATGCCGCTAAAACGTACCACAGTGCTGGGGCTCGGTGTGGCCAGTACTTGTTGCTCAGCTGCTAACATGATGTTGGCGCGCTCTGTATCGGGCTCGGTGATGGATTCCTCATCCACCCACTGATGGTCGTTTTGCCCATACACACTCGTGCTGGAGGTGAAAAAAATGTGCTTTGGAGGCAGCGACAATGCCTGCAAAATATTGTTAAAACCCTCTAAGTAGATTGAGCTGTAATTATCACCGGCACCACGTGTTGGGGCTGCGCAATAAACCAAAATATCAATGTCAGGAAGTGACTTAAGTGTACTGGGCTTTAAGAAATCAGCTTCAATCGCATCGATAGTCACTGGCAATTTATCGATATTACGGCGTAGACCATATACTTGATGACGTGACGCTAGAAGCTGCGCCAGAGCGCAGCCAACTTCACCACAGCCAACGATTAAAATTCGAAATTTATCCATGGTTTACGTTATTCCCTGTGGTTATAATAGTTAAGGAGTCCGCTGGGCTTAACGCAAATCTACTGCGAAAAATTAGAATTTGGCAATATTTCATGCTCTTTGTCGTTAAATAGCGCGCTATTCGCCTAAAAAGACCAAGAAATCTGTTATAAATCTGCTTTTTCTCGCTACGATCGGTCAACCCCGACAGACTCCTGAATAACAAAAAATAATGGCATCTATATCAAATGCCTGAGGATTATATATGACATTGACCGAGTTGCGCTACATAGTTACCTTAGCTCAAACCAAACACTTTGGGCGCGCTGCGCAGCAATGTTTTGTCTCTCAGCCAACGCTTTCTGTGGCGATTAAAAAGCTGGAGCTGGAATTAGCAGTGACTATTTTTGAACGCCATAAAAGCAGTGTGACCACTACCGATATCGGTAAAAAAATAATCGATCAAGCCAAAATCACCTTACAGCAAGCACAGCGTATCAAAGAGCTTGCAGAATTTGATAAAGATCAATTGAGTGCGCCTTTAAAAGTGGGAGCCATTCACACCATCGGTCCTTACATTTTTCCAGAGCTGGTACACCAGTTACGTTTAAGCACTCCCAAAATGGCGCTGTATATTGAGGAAAACTATACATCGAAGCTCAAGGAAAAACTGCTAGAAGGTAAATTAGATGCAATTATAGTGGCGCTGCCGTTTGAAGAGCCTGACATAGTAACGACTCCACTTTACTGGGAGGATTTTTTAATGCTGCTGCATTCCTCGCATGCCTGGTGTGAAAAATCGGAAATTAGCACAGCGTCACTGGTAGATACTGAACTATTGCTGCTCGGTGAAGGGCATTGCTTCAGAGATCAAGTGCTTGAGTCATGTGTCTCTTTAGCGCAGGCCATAAACCAGCAGCATCAAGCGCGAGAGGGCAGTTCCCTAGAGACTATCCGCATGATGGTAGCCTCTGGGCTGGGTAGTAGCGTGGTGCCGCGCTGTGCGGCCAATAACGGGCAGGGCAACGATCAATTAGTAACACTGCCGTTTAGCGATCCAGTCCCCGGGCGTACTGTAGCGCTGGCTTGGCGGGTGAGTTTTCCAAGAACCAAGGCAATAGATTGCCTGCTGAGCGCCCTGAAAGCGATATCGCGTACGGGGATGGGTAATGAGTAGCAGTATCAATATCCCCTGCGTTAGCGTGCTTAAAGGCGTTGGCGCCGCTATGCAAATTAAACTAGAGCGGCTTGGCATTGAAAACTTGCAAGATTTACTGTTCCATCTGCCCATTCGCTATCAAGATCGAACCAGCCTGAGGAACATCGGCACGCTGCGCATTGGTGATGAGGCGCTAGTGGAAGTTTCAGTGTCTTTAACCGAGATAAAGTTTGGTAAGAAAAAGACCTTGCTGTGCCGAGTCAGTGATGGCACGGGCAGCTTGACGTTACGCTTTTTCCATTTTTCAGCATCGCAAAAAAACACCTTGAGCAAAGGTAAAAAGTTGCGCTGCTTTGGCGAAGTTAGGCCGGGTCCCAATGGTTTGGAGATGGTGCACCCTGAGTACAAAGCACTAGATGAGGAGATAGACACTCCCGTAGAGCAGAGTTTGACCCCTGTATATCCTATGACAGAGGGGCTGCAGCAAAATAGAGTGCGCTCGCTAATGGCACAGGCACTGCTTTGGTTAGAGTCTGGTGAGCTACCGGAGTTACTGCCGGAGCACTTGAGGAAACGCTGGCAATTGCCTGAATTACACCGCTCATTGGTCTTTTTGCACGCGCCGTCTCCTCAGGCGGATCGCGAGTTAATGCTCAATGGTATGCATCCTGCGCAGCGTCGCCTAGCCTTTGAAGAATTATTAGCACATCACTTAACACTGTTACATTTGCGTAAAAAGATACAAGCTCAAGGTGGTTTTCGCTTTAATCAACCAGCGCAGTTAAGTCAGCAATTTTTGCAAAATTTAGCATTTACTTTAACCGGCGCGCAACAGCGCGTCAGTGCAGAAATAGCGGCGGATTTAGCCAAACCGCAACCTATGTTGCGGTTAGTACAAGGGGATGTTGGATCGGGTAAAACAGTGGTGGCAGCACTGGCCGCATTACAGGCGGTAGAGAATAATTATCAGGCTGCGATTATGGCGCCCACCGAAATATTAGCCGAGCAGCACTATAGTTGTTTTAAAGCTTGGTTTGAGCCACTGAATATAAAAGTCGGCATGTTAACGGGTAAAATTAAGGGTAAAAAACGTGAGCAACAGTTAAAGGACTACGCCAATGGGGACGTGCAGGTGATAGTGGGTACTCACGCACTTTTCCAAGAAGAAGTGCGGTTTTACAATTTAGGGCTAGCGGTAATCGATGAGCAGCACCGTTTTGGCGTGCATCAGCGTTTAAGTTTGCGCGAGAAGGGCCGCGATGGAGAGCGCTCGCCTCACCAGTTAATAATGACGGCAACGCCTATCCCGAGAACCTTAACCATGAGTGCTTATGCGGATTTAGATTGCTCTGTTATTGACGAATTACCGCCTGGGCGAACCCCGGTCAAAACGGTGGTGATACCCGATGATAAACGCGACAAAGTGATAGATAGAGTAAAGCTAGCTTGCGAACAAAAACGTCAAGTTTACTGGGTATGCACCTTAATCGAAGAGTCCGAGGCGCTACAATGTCAGGCGGCAGAAGTAACCGCTGAGCAACTTAAACAACAGCTACCAGAGCTGAAAATAGGGCTGATTCACGGAAGAATGAAAAGCGCTGAAAAAGTCGCCATCATGGCCAAATTTAAAGGCACTAGTGATCAGCCTGCTGAGTTGGACTTGCTGGTGGCCACCACGGTTATTGAAGTGGGAGTCGATGTGCCAAACGCTAGCGTGATGATTATAGAGAACCCAGAGCGCTTGGGGTTAGCTCAATTACATCAACTGCGCGGGCGTGTCGGGCGAGGTTCCATTGAGAGTTTCTGTCTATTGATGTATCGTGCGCCGCTGTCCTATAGTGGCAAGCAGCGTTTGCAGATAATGCGTGATAGTAATGACGGCTTTGTAATAGCAGAGAAAGACCTTGAAATACGCGGTCCTGGTGAAGTGCTTGGCACCCGTCAAACGGGTGAAATGCAGTTTAAAATTGCCGATCTACAGCGCGATGCTGATTTATTAGAACGGGTACAAGAGCTGGCACAGCAAGTGAGCCAAGATTCAGTACTGAGTGAAGCAGTGACTAGACGCTGGCTGGGAGCCGGCGAGCAGTACGGGCACGTATAAAATAGTAATAGTTAATAGTAGAGAACAACAGTGAAAATTTCACAGACAGATATAGATATAATTCGCCAGCAAATCGGGCGCGAGCCTCAAGGCATTGTTAAAGTGGCGGCACGTGCTGCCAACAATGTACCGCTAGTGCTGCAAATGCGCAGTATTGTTGATGACAAGCCTTTTCCCACTTTGTATTGGCTGTGCTCAAAAGACCTGCACAAGGCCATTGGTACTATCGAGACTCAAGGCTGGGTAAAGCAAATAGAGCAGAGAATAAGCGAAGAAGAAGAATTGCGTGTTAAATTTTTTGCCAATCACCAGCAGTACGTCGATAAACGCCAGCGTGAAATGCACGTGCAAGACATAGCCACAATAGAGCAGCGGGGCTTTGTCGAGCTATTTAAACGTTACGGTATCGGTGGAATTTCCCATTGGGATAAAGTGCGTTGCCTGCATATGCAGTACGCTCACCATCTAGTCGATGGCAATGTGATCGGAGAGCTGTTGGATAGTGAGTTTGGGCTAAATGAAATGTTGGCCAATAAAAATATTAGCTAAGCGCAAGCTATTGGTCTCAGTGCTTGAGACTAGGAGCCTGTCCGAGAACAGGCTCCTAATAGTTGCTCGTTATGAAGCATCAAGCAGTTAATATATTGTACTTATCCATTAACTGATCTTTCGTTTCTTCGTTGTCCGGGTCTTTGGGAATGCAATCCACAGGACAAACTTCAACACACTGCGGTGTATCGTAGTGGCCTACGCACTCAGTGCATTTGTTGTGGTCAATTTCATAGATATCTTCACCGGGAGTGATCGCCTCATTGGGACACTCAGGTTCGCAGACATCACAATTGATGCATTCATCGGTAATTATTAATGACATTTTAGCCTCTAGCTCACAAGGTTTGGGTATTTATCTAAATAGCGTCACTGTCACTGCTGCTATTAACGGTTTACCAGTGGGCTCTCTATGTAGCCATCGCCGGTAGGTAATAATTCATTACTGATCGATGCTTATTTCATGCTGTGGTGCAATTTTAACGAGTCTTCAACAGCGGGGTGGATAAACTTACTAACATCGCCATGCAGTCTGGATATCTCTCTGATCAGTGTAGATGAGATAAAGGACAAGTGCTCGGATGGCGTTAAAAATAGGCTCTCGGCTTGGGGTGCCAAATGGCGGTTCATATTGGCCAGTTGGAACTCGTATTCAAAGTCAGAAACGGCGCGCAATCCACGCAGAATAATGTTTGCCTTTTCTTTATGCACTAAGTCCGCTAATAGACAGTTAAAACCGACAATCTCGACATTGGGTAAATGACTAGTTACCAGCTTTGCCAATCTAACTCTCTCATCAATAGGCAGTAGTGGCTGTTTTTTTGGACTGGAGGCTACGGCAACGATAACCCGATCAAACAGTCTAGATGCTCTCTCCACCAAATCCGTGTGTCCGTTGGTAATTGGATCAAAAGTCCCTGGGTAAATTACTGTATTCATAAGCCTATCTTAGCCGCTGCGAGTGATTAAAAGGTATGCATCTGTAATGACACAATTAAATGCTAGAATTTCACTCTAAAAATTCAGCGCAATATCGAATTCGATTCGGTTTGTGATCATGTTCGCTTCAGCTGCTGAAGTTAGCATAATCACTAGCTGGTTTAACAGTATTGATCTGCGCTACAAGCCAAATTATAACCATAAAACCTCAATTTTACTTATATTTACCTCGAATAAAAAGCACTGATGAGCAGATATTTAGCAGAACATCATTCTAAATGCATACTTTAATAGTAAGCTTGGTAGCTTTAATAACCATTCCGTTATTGTAATGATAGGTATTATCATTTATTCTTCCAGCCAATAAAATAATGAACAGCATTAGATAAGTTCGCTAATAAATATGCAGGGAAGCAGATCGAGATTCGCGTATGTAAATCCGCCAGTTTTTTGATTGCTTTGTTGATGGCGTGATGTACTTGTTGAAACTGCTGTACATACTTTGAAACCACTATTTATGGAGTTATTTCATGAAGTTCTTTCCAACACTAGCACTATCAGCTGCCATTGGTATCGCTGCTCTTTCTTCTGGCGTACAGGCACAAACACCCGCTGCTGCCGTTATTAAACACTACGGTGATATCGCTCAGGCAACGTTTGAAGATTCATTATCTACAGCCAAAGCACTTCAAGTTAATATTGCTGCTTTTTTAGATAAGCCAACAGCAGCGACTTTAGCTTCTGCTAAGAAGTCTTGGATTGCTGCACGTGCTCCCTACCAGCAGACAGAAGCTTACCGTTTTGGTAACGCGATTGTTGATGACTGGGAAGGAAAAGTAAATGCATGGCCATTAGACGAAGGTTTAATTGATTACGTTGCCTCTGAATACGGCACAGAGTCTGATGAAAACCCATACTATGCGGCTAACATCATCGCTAATCCAAAGCTGAGCATTGGCGGTGTTGAAGTAGACGCCTCTAAAATTACTCCAGCGTTATTAAGCGACACTCTACAAGAGATTGATGAAGTTGAATCTAACGTAGCAACAGGCTACCACGCGATTGAATTTTTACTTTGGGGCCAAGATTTAAACGGTACTGAAAAAGGTGCTGGTAACAGAGCCGCAACAGATTACAGCTTAACAGATTGCACCAATGGCAATTGCGATCGTCGTCGTGATTACCTAAGCGCTGCAACGGCATTGCTAATTACTGATCTAGAAGAAATGACTGCAAACTGGCAGCCTGCGGGCGCTGCACGTGTTGAACTTGCAGCTAAAGGCGATAAAGGTGGTCTAGCGACTATCCTAACCGGCATGGGCTCTCTTTCATACGGTGAGCTAGCGGGTGAGCGTATCAAGCTTGGCCTTATCGTTCACGATCCT
Source organism: Oceanospirillaceae bacterium (assembly GCA_013215375.1). Classification (GTDB taxonomy): domain Bacteria; phylum Pseudomonadota; class Gammaproteobacteria; order Pseudomonadales; family Balneatricaceae; genus Rs1. The sequence continues at coordinate 102,400 of JABSRB010000014.1, forward strand.
GAAGAAGAGCATGATTGCTTCTCAGACAACACTCACTTCTCACATTTCTATGATGCGATGAGTATCAAAAATGTTTACACCGGCGAATACAAGCGTGTAGATGGTACTGTGTTGAAAGGACCTAGTCTTTCTACATTAGTAGCAGCTGCTGCTACAGGCGTTGATGCCAAGCTTACCTCAGAGCTAAATCAGACTGAGAAGTACATGCAGGTAATGGTTGATGAAGCCGCTAAAGGCAACACTTTTGATGTATTAATCGGTTCTGGTAACACTGCGGGTAACGCGGTTGTTCAAGACGTAGTAGATGCACTAACAGCACAGACTAAAAGCATCGAAGCTGCTATCAGCGCACTTAAGCTTGATGATATTGAGCTTGAAGGTTCTGACAGCCTAGACAACCCAGCAAGCATCACTGCTGGCTAATCTAGCGATTTACTAAAGAAAAAAGAAAAGCCCGCTGAGCAATCACCGGGCTTTTTACGTACAGGATGTACCGTATCCCGCGGTGGCATGGATGCCAAAGAGCGGGGTTGGTGCGCTTAATTTTCACGAGAAAATAACCTTGAAGTGACGCCTTCAAACGAATTAAACGCCCAACAAACTAAAGTCAAAGAGCGGATATGCTAAGAATGTACGACCAGAATTTTGTTCCCGAAAATTCTGAGTACCTAAATCCGTGTTTGCAATGCCAAAGAGCACTTATGTACAGGATGTGCGTATTTATAAAATGGGGAGAGATGGGCTCGATTGCGACTTAATTTACCCTTACAATGCACCAAATATAGAAACTACCTATGGCATTAACTTGTTAAATCTTATTAGAAAATCGATCTTGGCTGTACTCATCGCAAGCTACTCTCTGACGCTATACGCTGAAGTACCTGCACTTGCTACCCAGTTTGAGCGTGCACAAGCGGGTGAGCAGTCTCCAGGGGGAGCGACCAGCTCGAAAAAACGTAACAAACGCGCGTTTTTACAAAGCGCCGCCAATTTAAGTTTTGAACATCGCTTAGACTTTAAAATTGGCGAGAGCATCTTTGACAAGTTATGGGTGTTTTCACCCTCATCGACCCAGGCAAGTGATGGCTTGGGTCCGCTGCACAATGCGCGCTCTTGCATGGGCTGTCATATTCGCGGCGGTCGGGGCCATGTACCCGAGGGGAATTGGCCTGCGGATAACAGCATCTCAATGTTGATGCGTTTGAGTATCCCGGCGCAAAACGCTGCGCAGCAAGCGCTGCTAGATAGCGGCAAAGCTCCTTTTATCCCTGAGCCAACTTATGGTACTCAATTACAGGACTTTGCACTGCAGGGCATGAATGCAGAGGGGCGCATCCATATTGAATACCAAGAGCGCACAGTGCTGTTAAAAGATGGTACTAAAGTGTCCCTGCGTGCGCCAAAGTATAAAGTGGTCGATTTGGGTTACGGGCCGCTGCACCCAAAGACCCAGCTGTCGGTACGTGTGGCAAATCCGATGATAGGTTTAGGGCTGTTAGAGGCGATAGCTGCGCGAGATATCCTCTCTTTAACAGATGCAGATGATAGCAACGAAGATGGTATATCTGGGCGCGCAAACTGGGTGTGGCAGGAATCGAGTCAATCGCTAGCGCTGGGGCGTTTTGGCTGGAAGGCTGGCAACCCTACGTTAGAGCAGCAAAATAGCGGGGCATTTGCCACCGATATGGGCTTGTCGACGTCATTGTTTAAACAGCGTTATGCCGGTGACTGCACCGTATTGCAAGTCGCCTGCTTAAAGGCGCCAGATGGCCGCTCTAAGCACTTGGGCGATTTAGAAGTTGCGCCGCAAATGTCCACTGCCATGGCACTGTTTGTGCGTAATATTGCCGTGCCAAAGCGAATAGATGTCGCCAGTGCAGCAGTGTTGGCCGGCAAGGCAATTTTCTATAAAAGTGGCTGTATTGCCTGTCACCAGCCGGCCTTTATTACCGCTGATACTGAGTTTAAAGAGCAAGCTAAGCAACTTATTTGGCCCTATACCGATATGTTATTACACGATATGGGCGAGGCGCTGGCAGATCACCGGCCTGAGTTTAAAGCGACAGGCTTTGAGTGGCGCACTGCGCCGTTATGGGGCATTGGTTTGACTGCCAAAGTCTCGGGAGAAACAGAATTTTTACACGATGGCAGAGCGCGCTCGCTACTGGAAGCTATTCTTTGGCACGGTGGCGAAGCTCAAGCATCTCGCGATAACGTCGTTAATATGAGCGGGACATTACGTGCCCAGCTGATCACCTTTTTGGAGTCACTTTGATGAAAAAAATCACCTTAATAGCTTGCGCCTTGTTATCAAGCTTGACGCATAGCACTGTTGCATTGGCCAGTGCGCCCAGTGAAATACGCTGGCAGCAGTTTAATCGCGCCGCTATCGCCTCCCACATAATCCCTAAATACCAAAATCTGGCTGAGCAATCAGCGGCATTAAGTGTCAATATCGAAGTCTTTTGCAGCGTTAGATCCGATCTGCAGCTAAGCGCTGCCAAGCAACAATTTAAGCTGACACTACAGGCATGGCAGTCTATCCAGCATATTCAATTTGGCCCTGTGACCTTGTTAATGCGCAATTTTAGTCTGCAGTATTGGCCGGATAAAAAGAACCTCGGTGGTCGGCAGCTCAATACCTTGTTAAAGCAAGCGTTGGGCGAAGATACCCAGCAAGCGTACGACGACGAGTTTTTTGCTAGAGCTTCAGTGGCGGTAAAAGGCTATCCGGCTATGGAGCGTTTGTTGTTCGATCAAAAATTATTGCCCCAGTTAACCAGTAATTCAAGTTATTGCCCACTGCTAGAGGCAATCAGTAAACATGTCACGCAAAATACCCAAGCGATTGTCAGCGAGTGGCAATTAGAACTGAAAAATTATCAAAACTACTCTGAAGATGACTTATACCTATCAGCTAAGGAAGCCGCTACCGAAATATTAAAAGCGTTAGTGGAGCCCATTGAAGCGATCAGCGATGGAAAAATAGCGAAGCCACTGGGTGAGCAATTATCTAAAATGCGCTGGCGCAAGAGTGAGTCCTGGCGCAGCGGGCAATCTATTGCGAATATTCGCACTAACTTAAATAGCCTGCATCACCTGTATTCAGGGATTACAGAGGCTAATTTAAAAACATTGTTGATTGAAGCTGATGAAGAGCCACTGGCGCAGCAAATTGATCGACAATTTAAAGAACTAGTAGCGGCCTTGGAAACGGTTGCGGAGCCTACTGGCATGCAGTACGTAGCGGCAGAGTTTGCGCAGTTATTGCATATTAAAACCCAGCTTAAACATTTAAGTGATAGTTTGTTAGCGAGTATGAAGCCGCTGGAAATAAGCTTGGGTTTTAATCGCAGAGACGGCGATTAAAGGATGCCGCTAACACTATTGGTGATCTGTGATGGAACGTAGAGATTTTACCCGATACCTAAGTAGCTTATTGCTCTGCTCGGCGCTGCCGAGGGTGAGTAGTGCCTCACAGAAAGGTGACAGCGAACAGCATTGGTTTGCCTCTGCCAGCGTTGATGCTAAGGGGAAGCATTGGCTGTTAGCCTTTGATCAAGAAGGCACGCAGCAGTTGCGCTATGCGCTGCCAAGTCGTGCTCACCAAGTCATCAAGCATCCTCATCAGCCCTGGTTGCTGGTGGTTTCTAGAAGGCCGGGTAACTATCTGCTTGTGATTGATATGCCCAGTGGCAAGCTGGTCAGCCAATACACTGCGCAAGAGCAGCAACATTTTTGTGGACACATGCAAATCTCCAGTAATGGGCAGCTTTTATATACTACAGAAAATATTACCGCGACCAGTGAAGGGCAGGTAGTAGTACGAGATTTATACGCTAGTGGCAAGGTTGTTGGGCAATTTTCCAGTGGTGGAATCGGCCCGCATCAACTGAAGCTAACGGCGTTGCAAGATAAGTTAATTGTCGCCAATGGTGGCATCCACACACGTGGACGGGAGAAGCTTAATCTAGAGGTTATGCAAGCCAATCTGAGTTATATCAATTTAGCGAGTCAAAGTATTGAGCAGCAAGTTGTATTAGATGCTGACCTTGCACAGCTCAGTATTCGTCATATTGATGTCAATCAAGAAGGGCAAGTGCTTATCGCCATGCAATATCAGGGAGAGCGTACAGCGCAGGTACCGCTAGTCGCGCTGCATAAGCCGGATACTGGGTTATCGTTTCTAGAAATACCTAAAGCTGAGTATTTCTCGCTGCAGCATTATTGCGGTAGTGCCTGCTTTGATCGCAGCGGTCAAATAATGGCGGTATCAGCCCCCAGAGGGGATAGAGTGTTGTTTTGGCGTGTAGCCAATGCAGAGTTTATAACAAGTGTTAAAGTGCGCGATGGCTGCGGTATCGCCCCTGCTGAAGCTGCTAATGAGTTTGTCATCAGCAGCGGAAGAGGTCGAGTGTATCGCTATAATCCATTGCTCGCTAGCAAAGCGCTGATGTTAAACAACAGCGCCCTGCAATGGGACAACCACTTAGCTTCTATTTAACAATCAGGCTAAGTTTTAGTTGTTAAGCATTCCCTAGGAGGTTGTCCGAGAATAGCGATCGTCGCGAGAGCAAGGCTATTTGAGGAAGAATTAGCGATGATTTAAGGAGAATAGCGTGCTATTTAACGAAAATCAGCGTTAATTATAACCAAATAGATTTGGTCGCAGTAGATTAGTCTGTTCTCGGAAAGCCTCCTAGACAGCTGATGATGCGCTGTCCGAAGTCCGCTAAGAAACTCGCATAGCGCGCTTTCTCTGCCGTTACCTGCGTGGCCAACGGGTCAAGCTCTGCGCTTCTAAGTTGGGTGTCTCTCATAACTGTTTGAATCGCGACTTTGGAAAACTGTGGCTCGCTAAAGATGCACACTGGCGCACTTTGTTTAATTTGTCGGCGAATTTGTGCGAGGTGTTTAGCGCCAGGACGCTTGGCGGGGTTAATGGTTAAAGCGCCTATTTGATTGAGCTGATAGTGTTCAATAAATCGCGAATAGGCATCGTGGAATACTAAGAACCCCAGTGCTTTCAACGGACTAAACTGCGCTTTCAAAGATAAATCGACCTTTTCCAACGATGCTTCAAACGCCGCATAGTTCGCTGCCAGCTGTGCTTGATGCTGCGGGTAGAGCGCGGTGGTTTGCGTTTTTATTTCCTGGGCAATCAACAGCGCGACAGTGGGGCTCAACCAAATGTGCGGATCACGCCCTTGATAATGATGCACATGCACAGGGTTACTATGATCGTCCTCTAAATGTATATCGGTATCATCATCATCGTGACCTTCATGGTCTTCGTGTTCATCATGTGCTTCAGCATTGGGGTTATGACCGTTAGCCGCGGCGGTTACGGGATTGAAATCTCCCAGGGAAGCCAGTGCATGGGTCTTCTGTGGGTGTTTAGAAAAAGGCTTTTGCAGAAAACTCTCTAATTGATGCCCCACCCAATAAATGCTTTTGGCATTGTAGATGTCTTTTACCTCAGAAGGGCGCAGCGCATAAGCGTGTGGCGAGGCACCGGGCGGCAGTAACACCACACTTTCTATCACCCCCTGGGTTATATCTTGGGCAATTAACTGCAGTGGTTTGATGCTGGTTAAGATAAATCCGGGTTCTGCGTATGTTGCGCCGCTAGCCTGTGCGTTGAGGCCGATGGCGCTACAAAGGCCGAGAATGGGTAACAGTTTGCTTAATTTAGCGCTTAAATTCATTAGTACTACCTGAAATAAAAAGTTATAATATAACATATTATTACACTTCTAACTTTCAGCGGCAACCGCAGAGGCTGTTTTGGCATTTACTTTTCAATCAAATCACGATCATAAAAGCTGTATCAAAGGCGCACTGGCAGATGCTGAGAAGATCTGTGTAGAGCGTGGACAGCGCTTTACCAAGATCCGCCGGCTAGTGTTGGAGCTCATTTGGCAGAGCCACAGACCACTGGGTGCCTATGAATTATTACCGGCGATTAAAAAAGCCGGTTTTAACTCGGCACCGCCCACTGTGTACCGCGCCCTAGAGTTTTTGCAGGAGCAGGGGTTGGTACACCGTATCTCCTCGCTTAATGCCTTTATTGGTTGCGACCATCCAGGGCATCAGTGCAGCAGTTGTTTTCTGATTTGCGATCAATGTCAGTTGGCGGTGGAAATTGAATCTCCGGTATTAGCTAACGCCATTAGTGAACTCAGTAGTGAGATGGGTTTTGTGGTGGAGCGTGAACACTTAGAAATAGTGGGCAAGTGTCGTCATTGCATTAAAGATACCGATAAAAACAAGGTTGAAGTATGAACAGTGACATCGTAAAACTGCAAGACGTAAACATTAGCTTCTCCGGTAAGCAAGTAGTGAAAAACGTCAGTTTCAATTTACACAAAGACTGTATCACCACCTTGATAGGCCCTAACGGTGCGGGTAAAACCACTTTGGTAAAAATAGTACTAGGGTTGATCAAACCCGATAGCGGTACTGTCTGGCGCAGGCCTGAAATGATGGTGGGTTATGTGCCACAAAAGTTACATATCGACAGCACTTTCCCGCTGACGGTACGGCGTTTTTTACAGATATCCAGAAGTATCTCCAGTGAAGCCATCGCTCAAGCTGTCGCCAGTGTCAATATCGAAAATTTACTAGACAACTCTATCCACGGGCTCTCTGGCGGTGAAATGCAACGTGTGCTGCTCTCTAGAGCGTTACTAAGGGATCCTCAGTTGCTGGTATTAGATGAGCCGGTACAAGGCGTTGATATTAACGGCCAGATAGAGCTCTACCAGCTAATTGCCGATATTCGCAAAGCGCGTGGCTGCTCGGTACTGATGATCTCCCACGACTTGCACTTGGTGATGTCGGCCACTGATCATGTGATCTGTATGAACCAGCACATCTGCTGCTCGGGGCATCCGGAGAAGATCACCAACGACCCCTCCTATATCGAAATGTTTGGCGCTGCCAGTGCCAAAACCATGGCGCTATACGCGCACCATCATAATCATGACCACAATTTACACGGGGATGTATTGCCTGCCAATGAAGCTGAGCATCAACATACCCAGGAGTGCAATCACTAATATGTTTTATGACTTTTTACTTTTTGCACTGTTAGGTGGTGTCGGTGTCGCGATTGTCTCTGGGCCGCTAGGCGCTTTTGTCGTGTGGCGTCGCATGTCTTATTTTGGTGATAGCTTGGCACACAGCGCGCTGCTGGGGGTATCCATTGGTATCTTTTTGGAGATAAACCTCAATATCGCCATTATTGTATGTTGTCTGATACTGGCGGTAGCGCTGGTGGCGATGCAAAAACAGCACTTTATCGCCACAGATACTTTACTGGGAATTATGGCGCACAGCTCATTGTCACTGGGCTTGGTGACCATCTCCTTTATTGAGGATGCGCGTATAGATCTAATGGCGTTCCTGTTTGGTGATTTACTGGCAATACTGCCAGAAGATTTGATCTGGATAGGGGCGGGCGGCGTGTTGGTGTTAATACTGCTGTATTATTATTGGCCGCAGATGATCTCTATGACCATAAACGAAGAACTGGCGCAGGTAGAAGGCGTGAATGTCACTAAAATGCGCCTACTGCTGATGTTGATGATTGCACTAGTGATAGCCGTGGCGATGAAAATAGTGGGAGTGTTACTGATAACATCGCTGTTGATTATTCCCGCGGCCAGTGCCCGACCTCTCAGTGATTCGCCAGAAAAGATGGCGCTACTGGCATCGGGGTTAGGTGTTGCGGCAGTGGTATTGGGGCTACTGGCCTCGTTTGAGTTTGATACGCCCGCGGGGCCCTCGGTGGTGGTTGCCGCTATGCTGATCTTTATCAGTATTTATCTATGGCCCTTTAAAAGGCATGCAACATGATATATAAAGTGCAATCGAGTCATTTTAAGTTGATTTGGCTGCTCTCCTGGCCGGTGATGTTATCCAATATATCCCAGCCACTGCTCTCGCTGGTGGATATCGCGGTAATCGGCCATCTACCGGACTCGCGTTTTTTGGCGGCGGTGGCGATAGGCACCACTATATTCGCTTTTGTCTATTGGTCTTTTGGCTTTTTACGCATGGGCACCACCGGCATGATTGCGCAATTAGTCGGCGCACAAGATGGCACTGCTAATCGCACCGTACTGGCACAGTCGCTGATCTTAGCGCTGATGATTGCGTTGTTCATCTTGCTTTTTCAGACGCCTATTATTGAATTGGCGCTAAATTTGTTAGGCCCGCAACCAGAAGTACTTCCTCAAGCTGAGCTCTACGCGAGCATCCGTATTTACGGTGCGCCAGCAGTGTTATGTAGCTATGTGCTGCTGGGATGGTTCGTTGGCAACCAAAATACTAAGGTATTGTTGGTTTTGTTAGTTAGTACTAACTTATTAAATATAATATTGGATGTAATCGCGGTAAACCTACTAGACATGAAGGTTGAGGGCCTAGCCTATGCCACGGTAATCTCGGAGTATTTCGGTTTAATACTCGGTGCTTGGTACTGTAGAGCGATGTTGAAGCGAGTGTCGGGCCAAATTATCTACGCACAATTACGCACCTTCAAAAACTACCTGCCGATTATCCAAGTTAACCGCTATTTGTTTGTGCGCACCATATTGCTGTTGCTGGCGATGGGGTTTTTCACCGCTCAAGGGGCAAAATTCGGCGCAGATACACTGGCGGCGAATGCGGTGTTGATGACTTTCGTGATGTTAATTTCCCATGTATTGGATGGCTTCGCCCACGCCCTTGAGGCATTAACCGGCAAGGCGATAGGCGAGCGCGACTTCACTAAGTTCTATCAATTAGTGGCGGCAGCTGCGCTTTTGTCTATTTTGGTTGCCTGCGGCTTTAGCGCCATCTTCTATCTGGGGGGAAGCTGGTTTATCGAGCAGTTGACCTCGATCACTGCGGTGCAGTTGATAGCCAAAGATTATTTGCCTTGGTTAGTGGCGATGCCATTGTTGGCGATGACGAGTTATTTGTTGGATGGAGTCTTCATTGGTGCTACACAAGTGGCGTTAATGCAAAATGCGATGTTGGCTTCCGTGGCATTAGTGTATTTTCCTGTATGGTTTTTTACACAAGGGTTATTGAACCACGGGCTGTGGATAGCTTTGTTGTCGCTGTATGTGGCGCGGGCTGTGACTAGTAGTTTGGGGTTTTATCGATTGTATCGGAGTGAGGGGTGGTGAAGGATTTGTGTTTAGTACTGTTGTTTGATCCTTTACGGCTAAAATCAAAAGAATTTTAAATATTTCTTTTTTAATGTTTAAAATCAAGTTATTAAAAACTATTTCGACTACGTCGAGTTCATTTCTTTTGGATGGGGCTAAAAGAAACGGAACCAAAGAAAATCCCACCCTACTATTGCCTAAAAACACCTCCGCAATTCCCAAAATTGGCGGCCGCTCAGATTCGCCATCCCTGGCTCAACTTCGCTCTTCACGACATCCTGTCGTTCCGCTCCCCAATTTTGTGAATCGCTCCGGCGGCAATACAAGGGACTCGGTGGCTGCGTAGTGTAGTTTGATTGCTGCTGAGATGCTTAGAGACTAGAAAAAATAGCGGGCGGCGAATTGTATTTGACGCTCTGTGGTTGTTACGTCGAGATTCTGATAAGCGCGGGAGGGGCGTTCGCTTTTCACTATGTTGAATTCAGCAACTAGGAACAGAGGTTTGGCGTAGCGGTAACTGTAATTTACGGTGAGTGCTTTGCCGTATTCGTTGTTGTCATCGCCGACGGTTTGGTCCCGGTCTACTACTTGGAACTCTTCTAGGCGCAGTGCGTAGCGATGTTTATCGATACGTTTGCTGAGCATTACGAAGCCGCTTTGGTAAGTGTTATTGACCACGTCTTGTTTATCTGGGCTCTGCATTAAGTTGCTGCCCTGTAGATATTGTGCAGTTAGGGTGACGTTGTTGGCTAGCTTTATTTTAGCGCCCGCGTAGCCAAACTGGGTTCCCCAGCCATATTGGCCATCGCTGACAATATGTGACTTGGCGCGATTGTCGTAGTAGCCTAAATTGAGAGCGCCCCAGCTGGGTTGTCGATAATCAATTTGCCATTGGTAACCCAGGCGATGGTCTATTTCAGCAAATGGCTGGGAGCTGCGAGCCTGTCCTGCAAGGTGGCCGCCTGGCTGGGTGGCATCAGGGAGGGCAAAGGCTAATGATTCGCCCCAAATCGCCTGACGGCTGCCTGTGGTCCAGCCATGCCATGATAGTAGTGCTGATGCTGGGTCGTTGTTGACAAAGGCGGCGGTGGTTAGCGATATATCGTAGTCGTGACCACTTAATTTGCCCAAACGACTGAGTTTAAGCTCTGCACCGGTTAACCTGATTTCTTCACCGACCCAAGTATTGATCATAGAAGCGTTCAAACTGTTGATGCTGGCCCAAGCGAAAGCGTTATTCTCCAAAGAAATCTTGGGATAGAAGATGCCCGCTTTAGCTTCAGCACGCCAGCCGTTAGCGCTGGGTAGGCTGCGATATTTGAAGTAGGCCTCTGTCATGCCCAAGGCCGTTTCATCTGCCTGAAAGTAGCCATTTAAGACTAGCTTGGCGCCAAAGCGACTATTGAAACTAATATCCGTTTCAGTGCCAAGCTGCGCGATGGAGACTGAGCTGCCATCATTGTTGGTGAATTTTCCGTATCCAGCTGTTAAATAGCTCTGGCTGGTTTGTGCGTGGCTGATACGGATATCAGTAATGCCGTGGGTTTTAATCTCTAGTGCCAGTGCGGGCGCTGTAGTAATAGCCGCGAGCAGCGCGATGCTAAATGGATAAACAGAGTATTTAGGCATCTTGTGAGACTCGTTGAAAGTTGTTGTTTTCCAGTAGCCAAGTGGTTAATTGTGGTGCGGGATAGGGCCGGCTAATAAAGTATCCTTGGGCTTTTTCACAGTGATGCTCGCTGAGCCAGTTGAGTGCAAACTCGTCTTCAATGCCCTCGGCAACCAAGGTTAATCCCATGTTGTGAGCGAGCTCAATGGTCGAGCGAACAATAATTTGATCATCGCTGTCATGTTGTAACCGCTGTACAAAAGATTTGTCTATCTTGAGTTCGTGTACCGGCAAACTTTTTAATTGTGCTAGGGATGAGTAACCCGTGCCGTAGTCATCAATAGAGAGGTAGTAGCCCAGCGCCTTAAATTTATTGAGCAGCGCAATGGCTGATTTCGGGTCTTCGACAACGGCGCTTTCGGTGACTTCAAGGGTGATTTTCTGCGGGTTGATATTGAAGTGCTCAGTACGCTGGCAGACAAAATCAAAAAAATTGGAGTCACGTAAGTCTTGTGCAGAAATATTGATGGCGATGTTAAGGTCGATGCCTTGCTTTAACCACTGATTGTGCTGTACCAGTGCCGCCTCGAAAACCCACTGTGTCAGCTGGGTGATTTGGCCGGTCTGTTCGGCGATAGGAATAAAGTTATCGGGGGGAATTAAACCCAATTTAGGATGACGCCAGCGGACTAAAGCCTCAACATGCGTGATCAGCTTAGTGGTTAAATCCATTTTTGGCTGGAAGTGTAACTCTAGATGATCCTGCTCTATAGCATGCTTAAAGTCATTAATTAAATTGAGGCGCTCTATGGTGTTAACGTCAAAAGAGGCGTCGTAGACTTGCACCAATTGCTTCTTCTTGCGTGTGTAATGCAAAGCAGTGTCGGCCATTTGCAGCAATTGGTCACTTGATTGGCTGTGTTCGGGATAGATAGCAATGCCGATACGTGCCTGCAATCTAAAGTTGAAGCCTTGATAGTCCAGGGGCAGGCTGAAAGAGCTTTCAATGGCAGATATTAGCATTTCAACAGTCGCTTGAGACTGTTGATCAGCGAGCAAAATAAACTCGTCGGAGTCCGTGTGAAAAATCCCTGAAAACGCTTTGATCTCGTTTAATCTCAATCCCGCTTCGATGATTATTCTATCGCCAAACTCGTGTCCTAAAGCATCATTCACATCCTTTAAACGGCTCAAGTTTAAATGTAATACAACAAAACTCTGCTCGCTTTGAGTCTTCGTCTGTAAGGTAGAGAGCAGCATATTGCGGTTTGGTAAATCGGTGAGTAAGTGATGATTACCTTTGTGTTCTAAGGCTTTTTCACGGCTGAGAATCGCGCTTTGCATGGCATTAAATTCATTGGCAAGCTGTCCCATCTCGCTTTGATCCTGAGATAGAAGTACCTTTTGATACTTACCACTGGCCAGGTTCTTGGCCTGTTTTACCAGCTGTTTAATCGGCTTGGTGACAGAGGAGGCAATGGCATAGGCACCTGCGAGAGAGAGGATTAAGGTAATAAGTATTAAGCCTACTAATTGCCACCACTGTTGTTGTAATACAGCCACTATGTCAGCGCGAGAACTATACATGGCGACACCAAACTCAAAGTCATCGTAGGTTGAAAGTATTTCTGAGTGAGAGATGTATTGCTCAGGATGTAAGCCTTCAACGATCTCCCAGACAAAGCCAACATCAGCATTAGGGTTAGAAGAGGCGAGTATATACCAGCGGTTAGCCTCATATTTTTTTAGAATAAAGCTTGTTTCAAGGCCGGTAAGGTTGAAGTAGCGCATCGCTAAGCGGTTGTCTATTTGGAAGCCGAAGCCGACCCAGCCAATGACTTTTGTGCCGACGATAATCGGCGATAAGCTAATTTGGTAAATATCCTCGTCCACTTGATAAAGCTCAGTCGGAGGGGATTGAGAGTTGAGCCATTGCGGGTATTTGAAACGAGTGTCACTTTGACTACCTTTATGTATTTTACTACTGCCATCAACTAGGCGATTGATTAGTTGGCTATTTATGTTTCCATCTATATCAATAGTCATCGCGATGTCAGCATCAATTCGCTGGCGTAAATTATTTAGGGCAACCACTAGCGAGCGAGTATCCTGATTGAAAACCTGTTTAATTCCGTAATCTTGAGCTGCTGTATCAGCAAAGGCTTTAAGGTAGTAAGTCCGGTTGTTAAATAATTCGTTAAAGATGGTATTAGCGGTAGATACCCGGTTTTTTATTTCCAACTCTTCCTGGTTTTGTTTGCCGGAAAGGATGGTCCACAGTGCAATCGCTTGTACTATGAGTAGTAATACAACAAAGAATAAAAAAATTCTAGTTTGTAAACTTTTCATCTAAAGACCTAATAATCCGACAGAAAATCAAAATCCGCAGCGCTTTTCTGCACTGGAATCACGGCAAGCTTAGCGCGCAATTGGATGTCGATAGACATGTTGGTGCCTGAGTCGGAATTGAGAGTGATTGGCTGTGTTTGTCGATTAGCTTTAGTGAGTAGCTGCGGATGCCAGAGACTAAGTTGGTAGTTACCGCCCTGATTAGTGTTTAGTGACGCTAAACCCGCCTTATTGGTTTTGCTGAAGTAGGGAGTATCTAAAACCAACAAATGGCCACTCATCCAATCGTGCACATTACAGCCCATAGCAAGTGCCGCGGGTTGTGCAGAGGCTTCTTTGAGTACTTCTTGGTCGGGTGCGATAATAAAAGAGAAGCTGTTGTCTTTGTCAGCAGAGTAGATGTGGTGGGTTATGTCGTCTCTATTACTGTAGCGCAGCGGATTAGCCACTTGGGTAACGCTAATATAGGGCGCAAATGATTTTTGTGATTGGCTGATAATAATTTCATGCTGGCTGTTTTCAACTTTTTGGCCATCCATAGGCATCAGAAAAACCACCATGTCAGGTACCGCTTTGCCGTTAATGTCTTGAACATTTACCGTGAGTGTTTGGCCATAGCAGCTAGCACTTAAAAGAGACAGGAAAAGTAACTTACTGAGATAACGCATTATAGTCACTGATGTTTCCTATGTAAGGTAGGTGGTTGAATAGATGATAGTCTTGCTAATTTTCCGCTTTTAAAATATTAAGACATCGCCTTTTTATTTAATAGCTTTCTTTTAAAATATAGGTGAAATGTTTTCAAATTCAATGTGAAGTGTTAGCAAAGTAAGATAAGTATAATTCATCATAGCCGCCGGATGCCTTAAATTGATCAAGGGAGCGCTGCCAGCGTAAAACTTCGCTGTCGCTAGTGTCCTTGGAAAAGGCAATATATTGTCGAAAGCGAAGCCTTTTGTTTTTTCTGCTTGGCTTATAAGGGTGGATCTGCCATCGGGCTTGAAATTTGTAACTAGTTTTGTAGGGTGATTTTCAGGCAATCAAGGTCAAAAAAATGTAACTTATTTATTTTTTATGTACAGGAAGTACGGTATAGCGCGGTGGCATGGATGCCAAAGAGCGTATAATGTTTAAAATCAAAACATTGAAGGGCCTTTTCGACTGCGTCGAGTTCATTTCTTTTAGATGGGCCAAAAGAAACGGAACCAAAGATGCTCCTTGCCATCCATGGCACCGCCAAATTGCTTACATGGATGTAAGTACTTAGTTTTTGTCGGGAACAAAAAAACTGACCGTACATCCTGTACATAAAAATCCCACCCTACTATTGCCGAAAGATTCCTCCGCAATTTACAAAATTGAAGGCCGCTCAGATTCGCCATCTCGGTAACTGCTCCCTGCGTTACTCTACCTCCTGCATCCATGCAGTCGCAGGCTCAACTTCGCTCTTCACGACATCCTGTCGTTCCGCTCCCCAATTTTGAGAATTGCTCCGGCGGCAATACAAGGGGCCTTGTGGCTCCGTAGTGTAGATTGGCTGTGAGCTGTTGATTTAAAGATTATTGCTGAATAGTGCTCGATTAATGACTGGTATTGCATTCAGTTTATGCGTATGAAAGGTGGCTTTCTTGTTAGACGGAAAGTTTCCGCATTTCTACAAGATAAATGTGTGATTTTGGCTCGTGAATCTTTGAAAGTTAATGTTAATATCGAGTTATAAACAAAAACTAAAAACATGTTAGGCGGAATAGTTCCGTGTTTAAACACGGAAGTTTTCCGCCTATGTAGCTGTTATGTTTCTAGGATAATGATGATATGAACTCAGATATGATGGATATATTTAAAGGGAAAACGGTATCGTTCGGTTCTAGCACCGACACTCTTGCTGTGAAAAATATCTCATTTCAAGAGATTCACAATAAACTTTTTGTTGTAGGCGAAATTCCGTTGAGTGCAACTGAACAGAATTTGGCGTTAAACAAATCGTGTGCAGTCGCTTGGGATTCCGTTGAGGATTTCATAGTTTTTGATTCGGAAAGTGAATATTCCAAATGGGTTGAGGCAACTGAAGCAGGCGAAACATAACAAGCCCATAAAGTCCGACTCTGCAACGCTATCACATTGGTTGCAAAGGAAAAAGGCGCAACAAATGCGCCAGCATTGCTCACGGCTTATGGGGGCGTTAGCCGTACTGGAGTGCATGTGGAAGCTCAACTAGATCAGATAACATTTCTACTTTGGATAATTTTAGTATTATTTGGTATTTCCAGTGTTTTGAAAGTCATTCATTTTTTTCAGCATTGGAAAAACGTTTCGGATGAAGTGGATCTATACGATTTATTTGAGCGGGACATGATTCAGGAAGTTATTTCAGAATCCGAACATATATTGTCGAAGCGTCCGAATCATGTTGCCGCACTTTGGTGTGGAGCTAAAGCATACTTTGTACAAGATAATTTGAAAAAGGCTGTCGAGCTAGCTACTAGATTGAGTAAGGTTGAACCTTCTTTAGCTCAAGAAGCTAACGATCTCATCGCCACCATCAACGAAAGTACGGCTAACAAGACCCTAAAGTCCGACAGCTAACACTGTCGCATTTTTTCGCAAACAACAAAAAGCGCAAAAACCTGCGCCAGCATTATCTGCGGCTTAGGGTGGCGTTAGCATTCAATTTGTCTAGGAATATGATCTCTAATAAACGCATACCAGATAGCATTAATCAGTGGAATATTGAGTATGACCCGTATGGCTTTTCGAAAGAAGAGACATGGCTAGAAGCAGCGGAACTAACAGAAGATATCCTACAGCTTCAGCATATATATGCCGACGGTCCGGTCTTAGATGTAGGTTGGTATAACGGTATTTACCGTGCTGTAGTTGTCATGGACAAAGATTGGGAGAATCCAATCGAAACTTTTGAATCAACCTCAATAAATAAGATCACGGCAGCCTTGTACTTATGGTTGAGTAAATATGAGAATGGTGCGTAGAAAATGCTAACAAGCGCAGGCAATCTGACAGTCTAAAACTGTCACCTTTTGTGCAAAAAAGAGCACAAAAACCGCCAATTTTAGCCTGCAGTTGCTGCGGGCGTTATAAGCCATCAATAGGCATTGGAATTAAATGAGAAAAAGAAACCCTGGACCTTTAATTACAGCTCAAACTGGCTGGGAAGAAGCTTTTCTTATTGGAACTGAAGAAGAACTTCTAGAGTTCGCGGAAAATATAATCAAAGCTGTGAAATCCTCTAAAGATGAAGAGTTTTTTGGGGAGGAAGCTAAAGTTTCAAAATTTTATAATGTAACAGGTAGTTACAGTGAAGTTCTATTTGATTGGCTGGTTGTTACAAAAGACCGCGAACAAACAATAAAGCTCGCACACAATGTACAAGGCTTATAACAAGTTTGTGATGTTCGCAACCTGCGGTCGCTGGGACGGCTTTCACGCCACTCGTTCCTCGCTCTGTTACAGCCGCCCCATACAAAAGCGTTGAGGCTGTAGAAAAACCTAAAATAACACTCCAAATTTGCTAAAATAGCGATACGTAACAAGGAGTGTTATCGATGGCTAAATTTATCCCTTATAACTACGATCAGTATTCGATGATTGTCATCAATTATTTGGAACAGCTACAGCCAGGCACCTTCGAACACGCGATTTACTATCTTATTGAACATAAATTAGACCTCTCAATATTTGATCCCTATTACAATAATGACGAGAATGGTCGCCCCGCCTACGATCCATCCATACTCCTTAAAATAATCCTCTTTGCCTATTCTAAAGGCATCACTTCAAGCCGCGAGATACAGTGGTGCTGCGAGACCAATATCATTTTTAAAGCACTTTCCTGCGATACAGTTCCTCACTTCACGACGATAGCGAGTTTTGTCAGTGG
>JABSRB010000015.1 GCA_013215375.1 Oceanospirillaceae bacterium
AAGACTAAAGACTAAAGACTAAAGACTAAAGACTAAAGACTAAAGACTAAAGACTAAAGACTAAAGACTAAAGACTTAAAAATATCACCACAGAGGGCACCGAGGCGCTGCGCTACACAGAGAAAACAACAACCTTAACTTCCACATCTTTAAATCTTTTCTCCGTGTTCTCTGTGCCCTCTGTGGTGAAAAATCTTTTAAAATTTTCTAGTTCTGAAAGCGCGCCTTTTAATCGCAGCTCTGTGCAAACCCACTAAAATTTTTCTTGCGGCATCAGGCCTAAGGATTTTGTCTGCCCCTTTCCAGCTTTCCAGCTTTCCAGCTTTCCAGCTTTCCAGCTTTCCAGCTTTCCAGCTTTTATTCCTATCTTGCTTTTGACTATACATAGGCGTATATATGTATATACATTTAAAGTCATCGATAGGTAATATGGTGTTTGATACAGCGACTGTGATTTGGATTAACGTCAATTTGGCTACGATGGATAACAACATCGATCGGGATTATGGGGCCCTACACCATCAGGCGATTGGGATTTGTGACGATCGCATTATCGCTATCTGCGCTATGGGGCAGTTTGTCTTACCTATTGGTGATGTAAGGATTATCGATGCTAAAGGTCGTTGGTTAACGCCGGGCTTGATCGATGCGCATACACATTTGGTGTATGCCGGTAACCGAGCTGCTGAGTTTGAGCAGCGTTTGCAAGGTGTTAGCTATCAACAGATAGCCGAGCGTGGCGGCGGTATCCTGTCCACGGTAAAAGCGACCCGCGCCGCTTCTTTAGCAGAGTTAGTGAGAGTATCTCAGCCAAGGCTGACCGCGCTGCTTAACGAAGGTGTTAGCTGTGTCGAAATTAAATCCGGTTATGGTCTTAACATCGATGACGAGCTGAAGATGCTGCGCGCCGCTAAAATATTAACCGCGAATAATCCGGTACGAGTATCAACAACCTTGTTGGCGGCACACAGCATTCCCCCTGAATACCAACATAATCCAGATCAGTACATTGATCTTATTTGCCAGCAATTGATTCCCGCAGCAGTTGAAGAGTCGCTGGTGGATGCGGTGGATGTGTTTTGCGAGCAGATAGCCTTTAGCCGCGCACAGTGTGAGCGGGTGTTTGCAGCGGCACAAAAACATGGTCTAGCCATCAAAGGACATATGGAGCAGTTGTCGAATCAGCAAGGATCGCAATTGGCGGCAAGTTTCAATGCCCTATCGGTAGATCATCTGGAGTGGTTAGATGAGGCGGGAGTACAGGCGATTAGTGCCTCGGGTACCGTGGCCACACTACTTCCTGCTGCCTATTATTTTCTGCGTGAAACTAAGATGCCACCCATTGAATTACTGCGCCAATACCAAGTGCCGATGGCAATAGCGAGTGACTTAAACCCTGGTTCCGCGCCGCTGGCCTCGATCCGCCTAGCGATGCAAATGGCTTGCACATTGTTTCGTTTAACTCCAAGAGAGAGTTTAGCGGGGGTGACTTGTAATGCCGCTAAAGCGCTGGGGCTTAGCGAGGAAATTGGTCAGCTAAAGGTGGGCATGCAAGCTGATATGTTGCTCTGGGATATTGAGAGCCCTGCGCAGTTGAGTTACCAGTTTGGTATGCAGGAGCTAGTGCAAAAAGTATTTGCTGGGAGCGTCAGTGATGTCGGATAACTTTAAGCAGTGTTGGAGCGGGCGCATTGATACAGAAGAGTTAGCGCGCGATGCCACTCGATTACATCAAGTCATAAAACCCTATAACAAAAAGAGCCAAGGCCTCGTGATTATAGGTTTTTGCTCAGACGAGGGAGTGGCGCGAAACAAAGGCAGGCTGGGGGCGAAAAACGCACCCGCTGCGATCAGAAAAAGGCTGGCAAACTTGCCTTGGAACACTCAGCGAGCGGTATTTGATTGGGGCGATATTCACTGTGTCGATAACGCGCTTGAAAGGGCACAGCAACAGCAGGCAACTGCAGTAGCAGATGTGTTAGCGCAACAGAGCTTTCCTTTTATCTTGGGGGGAGGTCATGAAGTTGCCCTAGGCAGTTGGCTGGGTTTGATGCAGTATTTAGAGGCGCAGCAGGACGGCTCAGCAGCGTCGAAAAAGCAGCTGCCAACCATCGGTATAATCAACTTTGACGCGCATTTTGATTTGCGTAAAGCTACCAATGGCGGTAGTTCTGGTACGCCTTTTTATCAAATTGCCAAACTCTGTGAAGCTAAAGGTTATCCGTTCAACTACTGCTGTTTAGGCGTTAGTGAAATAGTCAACACCGCGGCGCTGTTTAAACGTGCCGATGCACTCAAGGTCAGTTACCGCCATGACAGCGAGATGCAATTTGGCCAGCTTTCACAGATAAGTACTCAACTTGCAGAGTTTATGCAGCGCTGCGACCTGTTGTATCTCACTATTGATTTAGATGTATTGCCCGCCTGGGTTGCTCCGGGTGTGAGTGCACCTGCTAGTCACGGGGTAGCTCTGGAGGTTTTGGAGCCCTTGATCAGACAAATTAAAGCCACCGGAAAACTAACATTGGCGGATATCGCCGAGTACAACCCTAAATTCGATATTGATAATAGAACGGCTAGTGTCGCCGCACGGCTGTTCTATCAAATTGTCAAAGAAGCTAATAGTTAAAGAGGAAGCAAAATGAGCGATCCACGTAGAGATACCAGCCGTCATATTCAAGCCCCAACAGGCTCCACAATCACTTGTAAAAGCTGGCTGACCGAAGCGCCAATGCGCATGTTGATGAACAATTTACATCCCGATGTGGCAGAGCGCCCAGAAGAGTTAGTGGTCTATGGTGGCATCGGGCGTGCCGCGCGTAACTGGGCCTGTTACGACAAGATAATTGAAGTGCTTCAGCGCCTTGAAGACGACGAAACCTTGTTGGTGCAATCGGGCAAGCCTGTGGGAGTATTCCCCACCCATGTGGATGCGCCTAGAGTGTTAATTGCCAATTCCAACTTAGTACCTCATTGGAGTAGCTGGGAGCACTTTAATGAATTGGATAAAAAAGGCCTGATGATGTATGGGCAAATGACTGCAGGGTCGTGGATCTACATCGGCTCCCAGGGCATAGTGCAAGGGACTTATGAAACCTTTGTTGCCATGGCGAAACAGCATTTTTCCGGAGATGCCAAAGGTAAGTGGGTACTCACAGGCGGCTTGGGAGGCATGGGCGGTGCCCAGCCACTGGCGGCGTCGATGGCTGGCTTTAGTTGCATCACTGTCGAATGTGACGAGACGCGCATCGACTTTAGATTACGCACCCAGTATCTCGATAAAAAAGCTTATAGCTTAGAGGAAGCATTGCAGATGTTAGCGACGGCAGAGCAATTGGGAGAAGTGATTAGCATCGGTTTGTTGGGCAATTGCAGTGAGATATTCCCACTGCTGGTCAAAAGGCAGATCACCCCCGATATCGTCACTGATCAAACCAGCGCTCACGACCCTCTTAATGGCTATTTGCCTAAGGGCTGGAGCATGGAATACGCCGCCAATATGAGGAAAACTGATGAAGCGGCAGTGATAGAGGCAGCGAAAGAGTCGATGGCATTGCAAGTAAGAGCGATGTTAACGTTACAGTCTCGCGGAGCTGCGACGACTGACTACGGCAACAATATCCGGCAAATGGCCTTGGAAAAAGGCGTGGAAAATGCCTTTGATTTCCCAGGCTTTGTCCCCGCTTACATCCGCCCACTGTTTTGTGAGGGCATAGGCCCTTTTAGATGGGTAGCGCTCTCTGGTGACCCTGAAGATATCTACAAAACTGATCAAAAAGTAAAAGAGCTAATTCCCGATGATGCGCACTTGCATAATTGGTTGGACATGGCCCGCGAGCGCATCGCCTTCCAAGGATTGCCCGCGCGCATCTGTTGGGTAGGGCTTAAAGATCGTGCCCGCTTAGCACTGGCTTTTAATGAAATGGTAAAAAGCGGCGAGTTAAGTGCACCAATTGTTATTGGTCGCGATCACTTAGATTCAGGCTCTGTCGCCAGCCCCAACCGTGAAACAGAGGCAATGTTAGATGGCTCCGATGCCGTATCCGATTGGCCGCTACTCAATGCACTACTTAACACTGCCAGCGGTGCTACTTGGGTATCGCTACATCACGGTGGAGGAGTCGGCATGGGCTTTAGCCAACATGCAGGGGTGGTAATCGTTGCCGATGGCACTGATGCTGCATCTAAACGCATTGGTCGAGTATTACGCAATGATCCAGGCACGGGAGTGATGCGCCATGCAGATGCGGGATATCAAAGCGCGGTGGATTGCGCCAATGAACAAGGATTGGATTTGCCGATGATTTAAGGAATATCAGATAAAGATATAGCAGTATTACTTGTTCTGGAATGAGTAGCTGTGAATTTTAGTTCATGGCTATTAGCCTGAATATTGCATGCAGTATTCAAGCTAGCTCTAACCTAGAACAAAACAAAAATCACGGACACAAATGTCTAACTTCTCTAAAATTGATTTTCTAGCTATTCTTCAGTTAAGCTGTGGAAGCTCACAGTAAAGAGCAGATGACATTTATCTGTTATCCTTTTGCTGTATAAACAACTATTTAGCATGACTGAGTTTCTTTAATGAAAAAATTAATAGCCGTCGTGCTTATTGGTGCGGCAATTTGGAAATTTTACCCCAGGGAAGAAGTCCAAGTTCTGACTAACGCAGATCTTGAACTAATGGACACACCTTACTTTAATCTGGCGAACTCGCCTTCCTCTAAAAAATCTGCACTGTCTCTAAGGGCCAAGTACGCATGTGATGGCCGACAACATTGTAGTCAAATGAGCTCATGCAGTGAGGCCAAGTTTTTCTTACATAATTGCCCTAATCCAAAAATGGATGGAGATAGGGATGGTATTCCCTGTGAGCGTCAACTCTGTGGTAATTAATATCGCCCCTAGCCATCCTAAAAAACAGTATGAATTACGTTTTATTGAAGAGATCCTGCCATCAACTAAAATCGCCTGTAAATGCCTTAGCTTCGCCACCGGCTTGTACTATTTCAGTGACTAATAAATCCAGCTCGTGCTCCCGTCTGGCAGCTACCACAACCTCAGCGCCTTCTTGGGCAAATAGCTTCGCAGTTGTGCGACCAATCCCCGAACTAGCACCTGTGATTATCGCTACTTTATTTAATAATCTGTTCATCCTCATTCCCTTTCGATTAAAAGTGAGAAATGACTATAAAGTGGCAGTGCCCTGCAATCGACCCGAATCTTGCGACAACAATCGGCTTTATTATAAGAGCCGAGCATTTACAGTAATATTAAAAACAGCACTGAGTGCTCTACAAAAAGTAATGAGCGCAGGTTTGTGTATAAGGCTTTTGGTTATGTATTTCTAACTTTAGTGTCTTTGTGTACTGGTTTTTATGGTGATGGCGTATTTGTCTCTAAGTCTATGATTTATTGCAATTAATATATATCCCAAGGATCTTCTGCCGACCTGTATCTATTAAGGTACTATCTAAGGCATTGAAAATTAAGAATATTTTAAAATACTCGCCAGGGTGTTACCTTTTGGGTACATCGTCGTATTATAAAATAGTGATAAATTTTCAGTATTATCCATAAGCTGTTGATATGTAATGTAAAAAAATAATTGGCATCATAATTGATATAACAACAATAAGGTCGCTCAGTTTGCTCCCTATTGGAATAAATGTTCGAGCCTTATAATTAATGATATCAAAAGGATTTTACAATGAAAAAGTTACTAGCAATCTCCGTACTTTCTATGACAGCTATGTTTGTTCAAGCAGGTGAAACTGAGCAAGCAGTTTTCGAGCAACTTGATACTGATAGCAATGGCCTAATTAGTGAAACAGAGGCGAAGGTACTGCCAGAATTAATGCCTTTCTTCGTTGACTTAGATATTGATAAAGATGGTCAGTTAAGCTTGGTTGAATATGAATTGATCTCTAAGCGCTAATTTATGCGTGAACGTCTAAGCAGAAATTGCTTAGGCGTTCAAAAGGGATGCGTTATCCAAGATGTTTAATCGACATCAATTGCCAGGGACGGCTTTAAACCTTTATTGAATACCCATGTGACTCAAGACCCTTTAATAACAAGGTTGTTTTGAATTGAGCATGATCCTTTAATAACTTCACATCATCCGTATACACAGTGAGCTTTTTAACATAACTCGCCATGCAAACTCACACCTATATTCATTAATACCTTATAATTGCGCGCTTATTGTATTAATAAACAATTTAGTTAGGGGTTAATTAGCCTGCAGGAAAAATTAAATTTGTTCACATGTATTCAAGGATGATTAGTGTGTTTTTTCAAATAAAATCGCTCAAGCAATTAATTGTAGTGAGCTTTAGCCTCGTTTTAATTCCGCTGGTGGTTTTGCTTTGGCACAGTAATTCGATGTTGAGTAAAATGGCAGAGTCTGCTGCTAGTGAGCCCATCTTTGCCCTGAGTCTGGCACGCAATATCAATGTTCTTGAAGGCCTAATGATAGACATGGAACGTGCCACAAGGCAGTACCAAGTAGTACAAAATGAAAAATCAGGCCAGTTAGTGAAAAGTTATTTTGTACGCTACCAAGAGGCGCTGCATAAACTTTGTCAGCAGGTACTGGATACTCAACTATGCAGCCGCCATTTGTTAAGTCTAAACCAGTTATATGCCGTTTATACACTGAACGAGAACACGCTAAATAGTGCCTTAACCGAGCTTAACTTTACCCTGGCAGAGCTAAAACAAGGGGCGAGTAGCGAGTTGGATTTGCGTTTATCGCAACAGCAAAGCCATATACAAAGTGTTAAATCACAGCAGGTTTGGTTTACGGCGGTGCTGATTAGTATTTCACTGTTATTTGCGCTGTTCAGTAGTAGAAAAATACTCGCTCCAGTACAAAAACTGGAAAATATGATTAGAGAGCTCGCAGATAAAAAACACCAACTATCCCCAGTATCTAGCTCAGGCCCCAGCGAGTTAATTGAGCTAGAGCATAAGCTACATCATTTAGCCAAACGTCTAAATCAATTAGAGAGTTTGCGAAAAGCGATGTTGCGTCACGCCGCCCATGAATTAAAAACACCTTTAGCCAGTATTAAAGAAGGCTGCTCACTATTATCTGAGCAAGTCTTAGGTCCGCTTAATCCGGCGCAATTAGAAGTGCTGTCTTTGTTGAATAGCTCGAGTGAGCGTTTGGAAAGTCTGGTTGAGCAATTATTAGATTACAACATGTTGTTGCAACAATCCCAGCCACAGTTGGTCTCTTTTAAGTGCGATGCTTTATTGCAAAGCTTTAAAACCGACAATCAACTGGCGCTGCAGCAACATCAATACCAGCTAGACATCGATTATAGTATGGACTTTCTTTACGCGGATGAGATCTTATTTAGACGCATCTTAGATAACCTATTGTCTAATGCCATTGCCCATGGTCGCCCCAAAACCAATATATTCATCAAAATGTTTACCAGCGAAAACCGCCAGATTTTACAATTTTCCAATGATGGTATTAAAATCTCTGCAACAGATCGCGAGCAGTACTTTAAGCCTTTTCAACGGGGAGGGCACGTACGACAAGATCGAGTATCAGGCTCTGGATTAGGGCTGTCTATTATATCTGAATGCGCGGCATTAATGTCTGGCCACGCCTGTTTTATAGACGTTGATTATGCCGATGTTTGTGTGCAAGTAACAATTGATTTACCAAAGGAAATGGTATGAAATTTATAGGTTTTGGGCTATTAATTATTAGCTTATCTGGGTGCCAAGGACTGTCCTCGAGCAACCTTAAAAAGGGGGCGACAACAGGAGAGTGTTTCCCCCATGTCTCTTTAGAGCAGCGCAGTAGTGATTGTGATTTAGTGCCCTGGGTTGATTACTGGATGTTAGTGAGTCAATTAGGCTGGGAGCAGCGTCAAAATCAGTTGTCTTTATTAACCAGTCTCCCCTCTGACCGAGTGAAGTTGATCTTACTCAGTCATGTACCTAATACGCCTTACCAAAGCCGCTTAAGAGCGCAGTTGGTTGCCCAACAGTTTATGCAAAGTAGAGACGATAAATTGGCAGAATTCATCCGCACTATTGTCTTTGAACCGGCCCAAGAAAAGCTCGAGCTTGAATCTGCATTAACCACCCAGACACAATTTAATATCGGTCAAGAAAAACGGTTACAGACACAGTCAGAAAAGCTCGCGGAACAGGCACAGCAGATCAATAAATTGTTACAGATAGAAAAAACATTGTTAAAAAACCACCAGAAGCCAAATCATGAATGAGCCACTCAGTCATCAAAAACCACACATCTTAATCGTTGACGACGACCCCAGCTTTTTACGTTTGCTTACCATTAGATTAGATTCCCAAGGGTATCAAACGCACAGCGTCGAGACTGCTGAACTGGCGTTAATGGCGGTAAAAACCCATAATTTCGATGTCATATTAAGTGATTTACGCATGCCTGGCATGGATGGTCTCACTTTGTATAAACATTTGTTAGCGCTCGGTAAAGATACCCCCGTGGTGTTAATGACGGCACATGGCACCATTGAAGATGCGATAACAGCCACCAAAAAAGGCGTGATGGGCTTTTTGACCAAACCTATCGTCCACAGCGAATTGCGTGAGGTATTAAAAAAGAGCTTACAGAGTTCCATGCCGCCACAAAAACCCCAGTGGCAAGCAGAAATAATTACCCGCTCGCCCGCCATGAAAGTTATTTTAGAGCAAGCTTATCGTATCGCCCAGCGAGATGTGAGTGTGTTGATTAGTGGTGCCAGCGGTGCCGGTAAAGAGTTATTGGCCAATGCAATTCACAAAGCGAGTCCGCGCTGCGATCAACCTTTTGTAGCGATAAATTGCGGTGCACTACCGGAAAATTTGCTCGAATCAGAGCTGTTTGGGCATGCCAAAGGCGCCTTCACTGGTGCGATAAACGCACACAAAGGCCTCTTTCAGCAAGCCGATGGCGGCACGCTGTTCTTAGACGAAATAGGCGATATGCCGATCCCTTTGCAAGTGAAATTATTGCGTGTATTGCAAGAGCAAAGCATACGACCTGTGGGCAGTGTCAAAGAGATAAAAATTGACGTAAGAGTAGTCTCTGCGACACATCGAAACTTAAGTAAAGAAATGGAAAAAAACAACTTTAGGGAAGATTTATATTATCGCTTAAACGTAGTCAATCTACAGTTACCCAGCTTACAAGAGCGCTCTGAAGATATCCCTATTTTGGCGCGTCACCTGCTGAAAAAAAGTGCCGCAAGGCATGATGTTAAAGTGAATAGCTTTGCCGATGAGGCAATGCAAAAACTGGTCGCCAGTGCTTGGCCTGGCAATGTACGTCAATTAGTGAATGTCATAGAGCAATGTGTCGCTTTGACACAAACTCCCATCATTACCAGCCATTTAGTCGAGCAAGCATTATCCGCGACTGAGAAAACTTGGCCGACATTGACTCAGGCAAAAATATCTTTTGAGCAAGATTATCTGATTAAATTACTAAAGATGACCGATGGTAACGTCACGCGTGCAGCGCAATTAGCTGGGCGAAATCGCACAGATTTACATAAACTACTCAAAAAATATTCGCTCAATGCCGAAACCTTTAGATGATTTTTAATCGTTCACACACGGGGAAGGAGAACTTAAAGGTATCGTATTATCAACTTTAAGGTTGGCCTGCTTAAAGGCTATTTGTTCATTGGTGCAGCATTATTGGCTACGGGCTACGGGCTACGGGCTACGGGCTACGGGCTACGGGCAGAGCTGAATGCGCTCTCTTGGTGAAATATTTAAGGAAGGTTAGTTATTTCAAATTAAAATAACTACTGAATTTTTATTTTTAATGACTGATATTATATACAGTTTCTGGTTTGTTATTAGAAGGAAACTTTCCGTGTTTAAACACGGAAGTTTTCCACCTATAACAGCTGTTAGCTGTTTTGCTCTAATGCTTTGAGGTAATAACGTTGTAATGTTATAGTGCTGTGATTACAGTTTAGGAGGAATTCATCATGTCACAATTATCAAAGCGATCTACAGTTTATTTTGATCCAGCGATTCATCAAGCTTTGAAAGTAAAATCAGCTACTTGCGAGCAATCTGTATCTGAGCTAATTGATGAAGCACTTAAGTTATTTATGCGTGAGGATCAAGAAGATTTACAAGCATTTTCTGATCGGGCAAATGAACCTGAAATAAGTTATGAAAATTTGCTAAGTGATTTGAAGAAAAATGGCAAAATATAAAATCACTTTCAAAAAATCTGTTGCAAAAGATCTGCGCGTAATCCCTAATCAACATCTTGTTAAGATATTAAATCGTATAGATAAACTGGCTGAAAACCCAAGAGGTGATGGGTGCATTAAACTTTCTGGATCAGAGCGATATCGTATTAGGCAAGGCGTATACCGCATACTCTATGAAATTATTGACGCTAGACTAGTCGTGCAAGTTGTTAAAGTTGGTCATAGATCAAGTGTATACGACAGCTAACAAAATTGTGTTGTTCGCAACCTGCGGTTGCTGGGACGGCTTTCACGCCACTCGTTCTTCGTTAGCCGCCCCAAACAATGGCGTTAAGTTTCTAAAGGAGAGTCTGTGTATAACGATATAGATGAAGCAATGCTTGGGCTTTCTGTTTGGAAAAAGCATCTACGAACTTCGGTTAATCCTATATCTAAAAATATCGCATATAAACCGACATTTGATGCTGATTACTACCGAGAGTCGGTTCTATACAGATTCATTGAACTCACTGAATCTGCTTATGTACTGTACGAAAAGAATTTACTTGTAGGCTCAGTCGTTTCGGCTAGAGCCGCACAAGAAACTTTAGCTGTAGCATGGTTTATAAATTCAAAGCTAGAGCATCTGACAAAAACAAAAGACCTTACTCACTTTAATGAAATAATGAAACGCTTAATCGTTGGGTGGTCAAATGACGAAGAACTTCCAGAAAAAATTAATGTACTTAAATGTATCGACTCAGTAGATAAAGTTATGGAAGGCAAATTCCGCAGACAATACGAAATGTTATGCGAGTATGCTCATCCAAATTACAGTGGCACGTTTGGCGCTTATGGTGCTCCAAATCATAAAACACTTGAAGTAACCTTTGGAGGTTACCCAAGGTCACGTGAAACACTTAAAAGTCATATTGAATCCACTCTCATTATTTGTATTTCTTTACTGGATTCAATTCAAGAAAAGTATGAGGCTGTAATTAATTCAGCACTAGATGTCTGTCATGAACTCCACGAGAATGGAACGTTCAAAGATCAGATGTAGTGAAACTTAAAAAGGCGTTTAAACGGAACTAAAACAGTTAGTTAGGTTTCGCTTCGCTAAACATTATAACCAACAATTTTAGTTCGCTTATAGCGGCATTAGGTTTGTCTTATGCACTTCACTATTAAATCGCTCGTAATTTTTATTTTACTTATCAGTAATGGTAATGCTCTTTCTAGGACAATGGATGTAACCATCCAATACAACTCAGATCTAGATGAATCCTGCAGTAATGCTAAGAATTATAAAATTAAAGATTCATGGAAAAAAGAATTAAAAATAAAACAATCGCAGTTAACTCAAGAGTGGGATAATTATGGTGAAAAGCTGTTATTAGAGACGGAGAATTTAGTTGGTCATAAATTCAATCGTGCATTCGTAACAGCTAATTTAGCTCTTTGTAAGACTCCCTCAAGATCGTTACCTCTAACAATTAATATGCGTTACTCACTGTCAACATTTACTAATAACCCTGTATCTATACATGTCAAAGTAGGCACGCTTTACCATGAGCTTCTTCACCCCTATATAACAAATAATTTAATGACCAATTCGCCATTATTAACTTTGTATATTAAAGAACCACAAAGGGTCAAAGATCATCTTCATCTGTTAGCGTTACTAAAGGCTGTATATTCCAACGTAGGAATGGCGGATAAACTATCGAGCATCATCGAAGTAGATAACTCATTACCAAATGGTTTTTACAAAAGAGCTTGGGAAATAGTAAACTCTACTCCAAACTATTATTTAGAGTTTATTGGTGAATTACAAACAACAAAACCTAACAAGGCGCTTAAACGGAACTAAAAAAGTTGGTTAGGTTTCGCTTTCGCTACACATTATAACCTACTATATTAGCCCGCTTAGCGCGGCGTTGGTCTGAATTATGTAAATACCCAAAGAGTTGGCTGCTTCCATAAATCAAACCAAAGCCCGAATGAAATATATAATTCAATTAAAACATCGTCTGGTTTAGAGTCTTTGTCTTTTTGGAGTGCTGAAGAAATCGACTCTGTCGTTTATCTATTTTAAAAATATCGGAATTAACCATATTTGTTGTAATGAAAAGCACCAAAAGCTAAAAGTAACCACTTCCAAACAATGAAAGAAGAACTCTAAAAATGCACAGTGAAACAGATCTCTATCGTCAAATGAGTGCTTTGGATGCCGAACATTTCAATACCTGCTTTTATTGCGGTTGTATTGCCACTGAATACGACTTAGTACCTGGGATCAAACATGCCGAGTTTTATCTGAGAACCCGCGAAGAAGCTGATTTTTATAAGGTGCCTGCTTGTCGCGAATGCTTTTACTTTTTAAAAGATGATAACAGTGCGTTACTAGGGCAGCGCGTCGATGTGGCAAAACGGTGCTTGGCCCGTAAATATAAAAAAGCTATTCGCATTTATGAAGTATGGAATATCGATGAGATTGATGAGCTGGATTACCAGTTAAAACATAGTGTTAATGCAGGTATGATTTTGGGCAAAGAGTCTTGTCAGCGCGTGGCATTTACCGGTTTTGATTATGAAGCTGATGGCGTAAAACACAGTACGCATTTTGTGAAAAATGAAGTATTTGTCATCTTCGGGGAAAAGTTCGATAACTTTCGCGATGCGTTAGAGCATGGCCATAAAGCCTATCGAATCCCAAAAGCGAAATTGATAGAGCTATTCACTGAGCATAACCATTGTTTTGATACCGCGATTAATAGTTTCCATGAAAAACTGACCCGTAAAATTCTCGACAAAAACTTAAAAAGGCAATGCACTGCTTTTGCCTTAAAACATAAACAAAACCTTAAGTTTGTGATGCGCACTATCGAACTCTATTGCACGCAAGATCAGCGTCTCACTTATGATATGGCGCTAGATAAGCTTTATCTAGAAATAATTAGAGATTAGCACGCAGGGTGAAGATGAAAACTTGGCGTTTGTAGAGTTTTAATCGAGGAACCTTGTTTTTGGCGTTAATTATCAGTGTTTAATGGTTCTTATTCTTGGGCAGGATCGTTTGCACATTGCACTGCTTCCTTGTTGTTAAATATATGGCTTAACAACTCAGATAAAAATAGTATTTAGGAAACATGAAAAGGCACATAAAAATTGCGCTTAAGGCCAGCTTCGCTCAATTTAAACTATATGCCAACAGGGAACTTAGTTAAGATGCGCATCAACTAAAGTTAGGAAGTAACAGCGATGAAGTTTTATGTAGTATGGAAAGGTCGTGAGACTGGGGTGTTCACAGATTGGAATACCTGTAAGAGACAAGTCGATAAGTTTAATGGCGCTAAATATAAGTCGTTTAAGACACGAGTAGAGGCTGAGGCTGCGTTTAGTGGTACCAGCGCAGCAGTGCCAAGCAAAAGTGCATCTGGTGCACCTTCTAAACCTAAGAAAAAATCTACCGCCCAAACCATTAAAACTTACACCGCGCAAGAGATTGAGGCGATGGCGGTTGATACCAAAATATTTACTGATGGTGGTTGTGAGCCAAACCCTGGCAAGGCTGGATCTGGTGTTGCGATCTATCAAGATAATGCAGTTAGTGAGTTGTGGTATGGTTTATTTAATGCAAAGGGTACCAACAATACCGCTGAGTTACATGCATTACATCAAGCCTTGATGATGGCAAAAGATTGTATTGCTAAGGGCAAGTCTGTCGCTATTTTCTGTGATTCAAAATATTCCATCCAAAGTGTTATTCAATGGGCAATTAGCTGGGAGAAAAACGGTTGGAAGAAAAAAACAGGTGAGATAAAAAACCTTGAATTAATTAAAGAGATGTTTGCACTGCATCAATCGATTAAGAGTGAAGTGCAAGTGCTGCACGTTAATGGTCACGTGGGTGTTGAGGGCAATGAACTGGCTGATCGAATGTCTATTATGGCCATTGAATCACGTGAAGTAGATTTTTCATTATATCAAGGCGAACTGGGTATTAAGGAAATTCTGGCGATGCGAGCAGGGTAAAATTTGCCATTTCGTTTATGAGGGATGTGAAAAATTAGGCACTTATCTGCCGAGTCTATATGCTTTTTAAATTGGGAAAAGCTGACGTTTTTACATCCCTGTCGTTGTTGCCTTGCTTTATTTTTAGATAAAAATAAAGCAAGGCAGGCAATATATGCCTTTTTCAGTCTATCTTGGCCTTGCCATCAAATAACGTCGCGAATCGGTTAAGCTCAATTAATTCGATATTATTTTGTTTCGCATAATCACGGGCGGTGACTGTTATTTCACCTAGAGCTACGTACAAATATCCCACAGCTTCTACTTCCTTACCGGCAGCGACTAATACTTTCAAAGGCTCTATTCCGGTATTAGCGGCTTTAAGTCGTTTATTGCATAACAATAGTATTTTATTACCGCGGGTCAGTGTCAAATCGGCGCCATTGCCCTTAAAGGCAACAGCTTCGTAGCCACTTTTTATATAGTTAGCCGCTATTCTTTGCGCGATTTCCCCTGCCGGCATTTTTTGCACTTGTTGAGTGATTTCCAATACACGCTTTTTCGATGGCAATTGAAATTGCTTGTAGGCTGCATACACTCCTATACCAAAAAATGGCAGCGCACCGGTAATGCTTAGAATCACGTACTGAGCATCTGTGATCAGCAAACTGGCCACCAAAATGAACAGAGCGATTAATATGCTATACCACCATGAGGAGCGTAATAACAATGCGAACAACGAACCCTTAGCCATCTTTAACGCCATGAATAATTTACCTTTGATTAGTGCAGTCTGTTTAACACCACAGACGATTGGGAGTTTAAATGTAGCGGTATATTACTTGCTAAACACAACGCGTGATAGCGGGGAGGGGCGTCTAATAGGCTCTATTTGATGATTTTTTATAAAAGTCGTATTACCAGTTAAGGATAGGCTTGGTAGCCTCATTGCTTATTGTTACCTTTTGTATTGTAAAAGAATGTAACTACTTATATACGTTCAAAACGTAGGCCATGGCAAAATATTGTAACGCATTTCAATCTTGTGATTTATTTTTAAGTTCCTATATAACAAATACAGCTCCTGTTCATTTTGTTATGGTTAATATGCCTCGACCAGATGTACTATAAGTAGTTTCTAATCAACAAGCGCTTTGGTGGTGGTATCAAGTTTGTTACCCCTGCTTTAAAGTGTTATTTACTGTTTTTATTGCACTTTTCGCTAAATTTTAGTTGTTTCTTGCGATTTAGACCCTTTATCTATCGCATAAATGTTCCCCAAAAATAATAAATAGGAATAAATTGAAATGAAGAAGTCACATATCGCTGATCAGCAAAACATCTTTTAAATTCATTTATCATTAATGAATAAAGTAACGCCTGAAAATTCCTATCTAATGGTGCCGGTTAAGGTCGATGCATTATTTCAAGCATCAGATGCGCTGGCGATAGGCTCAGATATTGCGTTTGATGAGCTGCCTTATTTTGATAGCGAACTCGGCCTGGATATCAACCCAAGCTCGCCTTATCTTGCAGAGTCTTGTGTTGCTCAACCTTTTAAAGATAGTAACTTTGTATTAAAAAAGGGTATGCATCTCAAATGGTGCTTGCCTGATTTTCTCCAATCTAGTCATCCCATTAGCAGCGAAAATCACAAAAAAACTGACCAAGTCAATGCTTCCGTTAGCTTTCCACCGGTACCTACTCGCTGGCTTATTAGCCGCTACAGTAAAGATACCACAAAGCCTGAAAAACAGTGGGTGGTTGAAAGTGACACTTTATATGCAGACCTCAAAGGCTCATTACTTTATGGTCATGCTCAAACCAGTATTGAAATTGACATTGATAGTGGTGAGCGTCCCTATACCTACATGGGCAGAGTATCAACGTTAGCAGAGTGGTTAGCCCGAAAAGGGCAGGTTGGATCTGGGTTTACTACCTGGAAAGACACTCACAATAACAAACCGCTCACTGCTGCTGGCTGGGGCACGCCGGCATTTGATACTTTTTATCCTAATTCAAATGGTGTATTTAGCTTTTACGACCCACAAATCACTGCCACGGGTTATGACGAACTAAGCTACTCAATCATTGGCTGGTATGGCGATCAAGACGATGATTATTGGGCCTCTTTTGTAAATGATTTTGATCGTGAATCCCATCATCAAAATATCGACAATATTGAGCATCTCGAAGAACAGCAAAAACAAACATTTAAGCGTGAGTTTGTTGAAAAAATGCTCGTGGACAAACTAGGTATTAGAATCACAGCAGAGGCAAACGAGCTGGTTCTGCCTCAATCTGGCATGATCTGTTACGCTAAAGTCATACCAAACATAAAAACTAACAAGGCTAGCAAGATAAATGTCAGTAAATTTAAAGTCGCTGTCGGCAACACCCCTACAGAATCACTTTCGGCCATGCTTGTGGGCGAAAAATTTGCCGATTTAGATAGCGCAAAACGCGAAAAGAAAGAAGATCAATTTGAAGCGATGTTGTTGGGGGGCCAACTAAAAAGTCTTAAGATGGATATAGGTGCTAAGTTTCGTGAGATCAGGCACCAAGGTGAATTTGCGGCTGTCGACGGTGGCACAATATGGCGTATTGAGATCGTTGATGGTAACCAGCAAAAAGCCTTACACGGCGACCCGCATGCAAAAGTAAAGCGGCCCTCTTTGCCCTCTGAAGCAAGTATTTATTTAGAAAAACTCAATAAAGCACAAGCTAATTACGATCGGGTAACGGATGAACTGGAATCCGCCAAAGCCGCCGTTTATGCCGATTGGTGTCGTTATATGCAATGTGCCTACCCTCCCGCGGGAGAGACATCCGATTATCTTGATAGCTCAAAAGTCATGGATATGATGCGTAAAGGCTCTTTGGCAACATATCGCGAAGCGATAAACAGGCGAGGTATTGAACTTGTTTTTAATAAAGATGGCCCTTTAGCAAATTCGACAGATGCCAATAGAGGACATAGCCTGGCTGTGCTTGATGCCCACGCAACAATAGAACAGTATTTAAGCCAAGTTGCCAATAAATCGATTTCTAAGCTCGCCAAAAATAGCTGGGAAGTGCATCACTCACCGGCACCTCGTTACTGGGAACCAGCCCCTCCCGTTATCGTACTGGCCCTACCTGCCAAAACCATAAGAGTGCAACAACGATCTAGCAGATCTGAGTTTACTCAATGTCGCATTTTTTCCAAGCCGATAAATCTCAATGCAGATAAACATGATGTGCAGGCACTGTTAGATTGGTTACAAACAACTTGTGCAGAGGAGCGTGACCCTGGAAACTCAGTCATCTCTGAAACATCACATACTCTTTTTCGAACTGAGTGGCAAACCGAAATTTTTCCGTTAACGGCCATGCGCCAACAAGGCGAGTCAGCAGGTCAATATAACACTGAGGTAATACGCAATCATTTCCTTCTCGCAGAAAATGAGCCTGATTTAGATTTCCACCCAAGCGGTAGACACGCTTTACAAAAAACAGCCGACATCTATACCGGCACTTGTTATAACAATCTTCAGCTCAAAGATCGCTACCTTGATTTATTGAGTACCTTTAAAACGCTGCAGGGAGAGAGCAAACTCTATAATAAAGATATCAAAATAGCGGAGAGTTTTCTCAAAACACATCAATTAGTCTCTTTTACACTCTCAGGTTTTAATTCAGCTCTGCTGCAGATGCATGAGTCAATTCAACTTAACCCGGCAGACCCGCTTGGCTTTGAGGACAATCGGCTATTTGCGCAAGAGGTAGGCAAAATGTTGTCTGGGGGTAAAGGTTTTTCACCTGATCCTCATTCAACTTTTATGCCGATACGCGCAGGTGGCTTGCGCTTACTTAACTTGCGATTAATTGATCATTTCGGGCGCAAGTTTGAGGTTTCACCACACAAAATTCATACCACGCTCAGCCTGAAAATAGCCAATCACCAAGATTGGATTAAACTACCGCCAAGGCTTTCTCAAGCGGCAAGAATTAATTTCAGGTTCCTACAAGCTCAAAGCCTGCTGCAAAAAGACAGCCATAGCCATATCGATAGCACCCCACTGTGTGGCTGGGTGGTTCCTAATTTATTAGATAAAAGCCTATTTTTTTATCATGCAGATGGAAAACTACACGGCTACATCAAACAAAACGGTCAATGGACACCCTCTGCGCTGCAAAGTGTTGCCACCAACCCTACCCTCATTGCCATCATTAACTGGGTAACTCTAAACGCATCCAAGCAACAAGATTTTCTAAGTGACTTGCTGGAAAGTATTGAAGAGGCGATGGATAACATTCATCCATTAGATAGTGAAGACAAAGGTGTTTTTTCTTTGTTAATAGGCAGGCCTATGGCGCTGGTCAACGTCAGTATAGATTTGCAGTTAAAAGGTAATAGGGCCTTTAATTTGAATTGGTCGCAGTTTGCATCAGAGGTCAATAGCAGCGAGCGAGAGACAGATGGTTATGAAAAGGTACAGTTTCCTTTTCGCCTGGGAGAATACATCCAGCGCAATGATGGCCTAGTAGGCTTTTGGCCGCTGCCTAATCGCCATCAAGTGGCAAAGGCTTTGCATATCAATGATTCTATTTCGGCCGCTATTAATATTCCCGATGACTATTTACAACAACTGCCTAACTGGCTGGCACAGCGCAATCAAGAGTGGGCTATTACCAGAGACGGCCAAACCTTAATCAATTACCTGCTCTTGCAACCAGATAATAAGGTTAAAAAGCAGGACTTGATACGTAGCTACACCCGGGATGGGGCTAAAGTTTGGCAGCAGTTAGTCGAGTTAGATTGGTTGCGATTAGAAAGTAAAATCATGGTAGAAAACAGCAATGTAGTGCTGCATTACTCTGAGGCCAGCACCCTCAGTGTTTCGATTGCAGATCAAGCCAAGGAGTTTGCCTGCTTAATGGATCCTTATGGCAAGCTGCATCTTTCTAGTGGTATACAGCCAGTTAAAGCCATTGCTCTACCTGAACGCTTTGTTGTACAGGCACTGAAAAATATAGAAATATCGTTTTTGACTGCGCCACTACTTGGCCCAGAGGATGCGGCGGCGGTGTCTTTGCCAAAAGAGCAAGATTATGCCTGGAGCTGGCGGGAAAACAATCAGTGGCCAACAGCACTTGAAAACCAAGGTAGTTCAAGCGCTGAAATGCAAGGCACAGCTATAACCGCACAAAATTTACAGGGCTTTAAAACAAACGCCCACTTTAACAAGCGCAATGTCATCCGCGAAGGCAGACTTCAATTAAAGCCTACTGATAACAAGCCTAATACTTAAATGAGCCGCTTATGAAAAAGATTACCCAATCATTTCTTCACTTACCGCTCAATGAAATTAGCTACGGAGCTGAAAAACATTGGACAACCCCAGACCTAGGTATGGGCACTATAGCGCCCAAGATTTTTGGCAACCCAGAAATCATTCATGATGCTGAGTTGGGTACTTGTATTAAGTTAGATGGAATCGATGACTACATAGAATTGCCATCATTGGCAAAGTTAAATAGCAGCCAGGGCCTCACTATTGCTGTTTGGATTCGTTTAGACAAAGACAAAGACCGAGACGAAGGCTGGAACACCATACTCATGCTGAACGCTGCACCAGCAATAAAGACCAATAATAGCGCCAATGCAATAGATAATGAGATGTTTTTGTCCGTCAATATTACTGGCGAACTATTTTTTTCTACAGACACATACGGACAGAATATAAGTGGCTATAGATACCCTGAAATTATTACAGACACTTGGTTCCATCTAGCGATTAGCTTAACTCCTAGTCTCACCATTGACCAAAGAAATGTGACTATATTTATAAACGCTAGCCCAGTTTATAATACCCAATTAGCCTATTATGCTGGGGTTGGTGATACTAATCTTTTTTATTGTGCAAAATTCAGTAGTGCTTACCCCTCTCTATTTAAAGGCTCTATAGCCCACTTACGTGTTGAAGAGACCGCGTTCTCTGAGCAACAGATTATCGATCTTATGCAGCATGATCGCCATCAGATGGCCCGTTTTCGTACAGTTTATCCTCTGGAAATTGATCTCTACTCTGTTTACCAAGAAGATCAGCTGAAAGTTTTATACCTTGAATCCCCTGGCAAAGGTGAGCCGTTGCAGCTGGCTATTAGCAACACGTCGCAAAGTTGTCTGACATTCGCAACCTTCCCTGAAAATGCCGACAATACCCATTATCACATTCAATTAGGTTTTCGTAAAAATGTAATTTCGCCAGAAATTTTAAAAGCACTTCGCACTAAAAAAATCAAACTTGAAGGTATCAGCCACTACCAGGTCAGTGAAGGGCATGACTCCCTTCGCGAGGACTGGATAGCATTGAAGTGGGCTAGCAAAGAGACGCTAAATGTCGGACAAACTAAGGTTATTAGTATCCCTAATTTTTCGGCCTCAGCTCGCGGTGGTGCTCGCAACACACGTATAGAAGTTCGATTTTCCAACCTACAGCTTGGCTCCGGTCAACAAGCCAAACTTGATGGCTCTGTTATTCGGCACATGGAAATTCAAAGTCACCTAGGGCGAAAAACATTACCGTTATACCCGACTATCAAAGGTTCAAACACGATCCTCAATGATGGAGTTACGAGCAATGCGCTGGTCATTCAGATTCATAATACCAACCCTGATAAACCTATTAGCTTTAGCAATAAAGCCGATCACCCTGAGGCGCCGAGTAGATTTGAGCTCTCTGTAAAATCGGACCTATTTAGTGACAAAAAAGCCACAGAACATATTTTGGAAGCATCAACAGCTCATAATGGACTGGTACAGCACCGAGAAGATGGGACAGATGATCTGGTTAGCCAGTTTACTTTTACTGATAACTCTACACCGTCATTAGCCAATAATTATATATCACTGCGCCTTAATAACTGGGTGTCAAAAGCCGATACAGGCGCACACTACCTAAAGTTACGTTATAAAAACATTCCAGGATATCAAGATGGTGAATGGATTTTGCCTATTTTGATGGGGCCAATGGTAATAAGAACTATAGATGGAGAAAAACGGGTTGGCATAGGTACTAATCATCCTAAGGCCAAACTGCATGTGAAAGGAAATACACTGATAGAAGCCTCTGAAGTTGATATAGGGCCAATGGTGATAAGAACTAAAAATAAAGAGGCACGGGTTGGAATAGGTACTAATGATCCCAAAGCCAAACTGCATGTAAAAGGAAATACACTGATAGAAGCCTCTGAAGTACTTATAAAGAGCAAAACGGTTATAGAAGGTAAAGTGCTTATCAAGGGTGATGCTGTTATACAGGGAGATGTGAAATCTACAGGAGAATTTGAAGACGGGGCTGGCTTGGTTATGCCTGTGGGTTCGATTATTGCCTATGGCGGTAACATTAAAGAGTGGAAAGAGTATAACAAGAAAGGGATCAAGGACAACAGACCTCTACTCAAAGCACCAAAAGGATGGCTATTGTGCAATGGCCAAACAATCAACGCAAATAAACACCGACTATTACACAAATTAGTAGGAGCAAACACCCCTAACCTGCGAGACAGATTTATAGTGGGTGCAGGGTGGCGTTATAATCCCACAAGGAGTGGGGGGCAAAGTGTTGTAACACTCAAGATAGATCAAATGCCTAGTCACCAGCATTTTGGTTTTGGTGAGAACTGGAATTTTCCCTGGTCCCTGGGGATGTCCGGAAAAAACATAGCAGGAGGCGATGGCAAGCTCAATATGAATAACGCCCACTATGGCACAACCTACGCAGGCGGTGCAGGGAACCCGAAGGGAGATGCTGCATCCGCCAAAGAGACAAAACCTCATGAAAACAGACCACCCTACTACGCACTGGTTTATATCATAAAATGCTAGCGGGATGCTTCTTTATCAGTATTAGCCCGGATATTGCATGCAATGCCGTGATGATAGCGCCGCTAGTTGTTTTTGCTGGCTTTTTTTCGATTGAGCGCCGTACTGGTGTGTC
Organism: Oceanospirillaceae bacterium; assembly: GCA_013215375.1. Classification (GTDB taxonomy): domain Bacteria; phylum Pseudomonadota; class Gammaproteobacteria; order Pseudomonadales; family Balneatricaceae; genus Rs1. The sequence continues at coordinate 22,211 of JABSRB010000015.1, forward strand.
CGGTTGATTGAGAAGAAAAAGTCAGTAAAAACAAGGAGCAAGCTAGGGCACGCGCAATTGGGTGCAATATTCGGGTTATGTAACAAACTAATTAAAACCTTAAATAGGTGTAGACACTATGGGTAAACTAGGAACTCAAGCAACCGATAATCAGCAAAGGGCTGATAAGTGTTCCGAGCAGCTTGAAAAACAAGGCTTCCCTGATTTTATGATTGAGGCTTTCGAGTCCACGGCAGATATGACCAATACTGTTATTTGCAGCCGAGTGCCCGGTGAGGCCACTACCCCCTTAATTGCCGATCACCACGATTTAAAAAGCTTTCAAATTAAAGCGAAATCTTGCGATTGGGGCCCGATGTCTGGATTTCTCTGTCAACTGCCTTTTTTGAACAAAAAAGGGTCGGAAAAAATTAGCTACAACGCGGACTATACGGCGGCGTATCTTACCGGTATTGCACGATTTAGCGCCACCAAAAAAAACATAAGCGAGCAAGATGCTGATGTTAAAATTGCTAAAAACTTAACTAAAGAGTTTAAGACTGAAGCAGCAAAGCGGTTAAAACGGTCAAAGGAGATAATGAGCTGGTTAGATAAGCTCAAAAAGAATGAGGCTGATAAAGGCGAATGGACTGGGGAAAACAATCTTCCCAACGATGATCCTTTTATTCATCTCAAGCGCACCTTTAAAGGTGACAATAACGAGGTTATTGCGGCGCTTGTTAAGTTAAAAGGTATCACTAAGCCCAAGGAGATAAAGGGAGAAAACATAATTTATGGCACTGCCAAATCCGATGACCAATCAGTGGCCATTCAATACGCTATCAAAAAGGAAGATAACAATCTTTGGGCTATTTATCATGGGGAGATTGAATACCTAGCAACCACCCCCCCCCTCCTTAAAGCGCTATCTAAAACCATACCCACAGCAGTAGAAATCACAGAAGAGACAAAATCTAACCTGGAGAAAGCCTTTGCCTTCAGTGATAAAACCCTTCAGGTTGACGGGAAAACCTATTACGCCATCAGGGGCTTTATGAATGCTTTCCCGCCCTTTGCTGCAGAAGTAACCGGCACTGACGGCAATCCTAAAAACAATCCTGACTTTTATAAAAATGCAGTGAGCGGAGATTACGATTTATTTGCGATTTGGCCTCACGTCGATGCTGTTGGCCTGCAACAGCTAGAGCGAATCACTGAAACATCTATTGGTGAAAGATTGGGCAAGGGAGGAAAAATATTCACCAGCTTTTTCGACTTCAATAAAATGTTTGGCATCGAATTTATTCCGGGCTTTAGTGAGATAAATGCCAATAAAGATAAAGCATTTGCAGAAACGGCAGACTTTGGCAACATACACGATTGGGGAAGACTGGTCGCCGGCACATTAAATAGTATAGCGGGTGCGGATAAAATTTCAGGTAATAAAGCTTATCATAGTGATGAAGGTGGACGCCCCGGCATTATGGAAATCGAGTTTCCCGTTGCGGTCTTTTTCCCTGTAGTACTGGCGACAAAAGCATTGAACAATGCCGGTAAAAAGCCCAACAAAGTGCTAGATCGCACCCCATTAAAGACCCAGAGTGGCATGTTTAACAGCCCAATTGAAGTGGTAATGCTAAATCTGGAATGCCTAAAGGCAGGTTACCGTGTCATGCTGCACTCAGACTGGATGATGCATTTGTTTTTTTGCTCGTTAACAGCAGATGAGCGCAGCGACTTTCTTAACAAAAAAGGAGATCTCTATAAGTACTGCACCAAGGACAAAGCAAACACAGCATCCGCTAAAAAAATAGATAAAAAGATAGGCGAATTTAAAGTCATAGACAAGGAAGACCAAAAACTCAAATACGATGCTAAAGAATACCTGTGTCTACTAAAAATGCTAGTGCTTGCCAAACTACAGTCTTGGAAAGTGACAGACATTGACAATCAGGCTGATAAAACATATCCACTTTATTACTTAAAAGAAACAACCACCTTTGACAAACCAGAAGAACAGCTGTTCAAACTGTTGAGAAAAACGCTACTTTCCTTCGCCTTTCAGCCCAATAGAAAATCCATAGAAAAACTACGTGAGTTTGAAATCGTTCTAACCAGCATGCCTAGAGCGAATCACCCTGTTAAGGGGGAAAAATTACCGCAAATTCTTCCACCTAATGGATCGATCTTCAGTAGACACCCTAGTCCACCAAGAAAACCTGCGGCTGCTAATGGCGTTAATAGACGAAAAAAAACCAGCAGTGCTACACAGAAATAAACTTTTAAACTTCCCAAGATCTAATAGGTTACACAACAATTAACAAAGAATCCAACCGGGTGATTTAAACACATGCCAACTTTAAAAGCGCTGTTAAAGGATAGACTACCGGATTTAGAGGCACACCTAATGTCTTACTTAGGTGTATGGCCCCATGGCCTTTTGACGCAAACTTTTGTTAAACAAAAGGCGGGAGTTTATGCGCTTAATTTGCCATCCAGTAGCTTTCTGAATCAGCCGGGGGCTGTCAATGCTTATTTGCTTAAAGACAAGCACTCTAACTTTGTATTTTGTATAATCCCTAGCGTAAAAGATCAAATATTTGCCCAATTTTTCCCAGAAATGCTGCCTTTTGATCCCTGGGGGATTACTGACTTAAATAGCTTGCCGTTTCCTAACCTAGCCGCTACTCAAATAGAGCAGATCAAATGGCTGTATGTTTTTTGCAATACCACCAGTGCCCTCCCATGCAAAAAATTGCTAGATCAAGCCAAATTTTTAACAAACTTAAAGTCATCGCCCTTTTATGCTAAACCCGCCGGCGAAATTCTAGATCAACTAACCAATCTGTCCAAAGATGCAACGCCTTACGTAACCGCTGACGATTGGCAAGGAGGGTTATATTACTTTGGTAAAGCACCGTTGGGTAAGGCGCTAACGGCACAGACACATTGGGATATACCGATTGAGAGCATCGCTGTAAAAGGATGCCTTTATTACCACGAATTTATGCCTATGCTCAGTTTACAGGCAACGCTGTTGGACTTGGACAACCCCTTTGGCGATGCAGATGTCCCCATTAAATCGCTCCGTTTAATAGCAAATATTGATACAGCGCTGTGGCATGACGTTGCCGAGAGTTTGCAGCACATAGGCGCATCGCAACGGTACATAGGGCTTGAAGGGTCTATCCAATTCAGCAATTCCAACAATAACATTGCGCTTTATGGCCAGTGGCCCTTAGTAGGCGATGACATTATTTTACATCTGTCTTGTCGCTTTAAAGATCTGCAATTGGATCTGCAGCACTTTCCTGTAGCGCTGCCTGATGAGCTAGATGCCGAGGTACGTTTTGTTATTTCCAAAGCCCAACGGAATGTGCAGCATTTAGCGGTTGCAGTGCGATTAGCGCAGTGGGTAATAATTGCTGATCTGTTGGTACTCAAAGCGGTTGAACTAAGAGTCGGTGTTTATGATCCTGGCGGCTCTAAGCAGATAGTGGCGGACTTTTCAGGCCATGCTGTATTTGGCAAAGGAAAAGGTATTGGCTTGATCTGCCACGGCAATTACCCACTGGGGGATTATTCCTTAGGCCTTGATCCAAATACGCCTATCCACTTAGATGGCTTGCTTGAAAGTATCTTGGGCTCGTCTGCAGGACTAAGTGCAGACTTAGTCATAGCGCAACTGTCTGGGGAATTTAACTCACAGACTAAATATCTTAACGTATCGGCAAGTGTATCGAACCAACACACTTGGCACTCAGAACAAACACACGGATTTGAATTAGCAGAAATTGGGCTCAACATTCAGGGGATTCAAGGCACTGGGGTAAATAGTTATCAGCTGACAGCGCACTTTACAGTCGCTCACCAGGATGCCTCTCAAGCAATACAGTTGCGTGCTATGGCACTGTATTCAAACAACGAATGGCTGTTTAGTGCCTCTTATGAGGGCCATGTTAGCCTTCAAGACGTTGCTGCATTATTTGGTTTTTCAGGGGCACCCGATGAATTAACAACTTTTACCTTCACTGCGCTTAATCTGTCATTTAGCACCGGCTCAAAAGATAAACTTTTGAGTGGCAGCGGCGAGTTTAAGTTTGATGGCAAGCGGGTCCAACTCCATCTTGAGATTGCGCTGCTAGGTACTGGCGAAGACTTGCAAACTCATTTCTCAGGTAACTTTCGCTACATTCGCAATTTGCAGGATCGCAGCCAAGATTTAGATTTTATAGTGCAATTTGACAAGAACAAGCAAGGTTATGATGCCGTGTTTTCCATACAGTTTATGGTGGCTAAGGTACCTATTTCTCTTCAGGCTGAAAAACAGCAGGTAACAAAAACAACCAAGCGAGTTTCCGATGCTACCTTTAGCGGGCATGTTTGCGGGTTGGATATTCCTCTGACCGATATTTTAAAAAAAATGGTGGCAGAAGTACTGCCCAGCATGCCCATGGACTTATTGCCCGACTTCACAATAACCGAAGTATTTGTCATCTATAAAGGTGCGAATAAAGAGTGGATATTGTTTGCGATAACAGAAATTGATGGTAAAGAATTTCGTTTCTTTTTCCATAAAACCGCTAAATCAAAAGATCAAGAAGCGAGTAAAACTTTTACTATTCAGACAGATCTGGCTGATCTAGGCGGGCTACCATTAGTTGGGCCTCAGTTAAAAGAGGTGAAAATTGAAAACGTGGGGCTCTCTTATTTATCTCATGATGGGCAACCTAAAATCCCGAAAGTCAGCGTTGATGAGCAGGGAGTGAGTAAACTTTTAATTGAACAAAGTACGGCTACTTTGCGCAAGGGGATAAACCTCAGCGGTGATATTTCACTGCCAATGCTGCCCGCCCCCATTACCCTTGATTTACCGGTTAGTAAACATAAAACCGCCCAAAAGCAGGATGAAAAAGCGACACCGGTAACAGAAAAATTTTCAGATATGGGGGCAGAGCCTGCTAAGGCTAAAAAAGTCGGCATGTCAGTAGGCCCCGTCAACATTAAAAAAGTGGGGCTGGTACTTAAAAAAGGCCACATTGGGATCAAAGTCACCGGTGGCCTAAGCTTCGCCGCCTTTGAATTTGACTTGATTAATTTACAAGTCACTTTTCCTCATAGCGTGCTTAAAGACCCTGCTAAATTAACCGATATCGCCTTTGGTTTAGAAGGTTTTACGGCGGATATTCATAAAGGCGAGCTGACCATTGCCGGCGGTTTTTTACGAGAACACCATAAAGAAGATGGAGGTTATGACGAGTTCAGTGGCATAGTCGAAGTGCGTTTGCCACCTTTTACCCTCTCAGGTATGGGCTCATACGCTAAATATGAAGGGCTCCCTTCATTATTTCTATTTGCGGCCATAGGTTATCCGATAGCGGTACATCCTGCTTTATTAATTCAGGGAATGGCGTTAGGTTTTGGTATTCACCGCGACTTCGTGACTCCCGCGCTTGGCTCCATCATCGATTATCCGCTGATTCAAGCTGCAATGACTCCACCACCGCCCATGGATATTGCGAAGATGGTGGAGAGTATGCATGCGTTCTTCCCGCCAATGGTCGGTGAATACTTTGTGGTCGCGGGCATCAATTTTAAAGCTTTTGGCCTTATCGACAACAATGCCATGTTGGCTGTCAAGTTTGGTCAACAGTTAGAAATAGACCTTTTGGGGGTGAGTAGCATAGCCTTGGAAGCGACTTTTTTGGAATTAGAATGGCTAGTGCGTTTTCTACCTGATGAAGGTTATCTCTATATGGGCGGACAGATAACCAATCGCTCATACATTTTAATGCCAAACGTTCACCCCACAGGTAGCTTTGCCGTTGCAGCTTGGACGGGTCAGCAGCACCACGGAGAGTATGTGGTGACTATTGGTGGTTATTGCTCAAACTTTGCTGCCCCTGCACATTACCCACAACATCTAGAACGCATGACAATGGCCTTTAATATTGGCATGCTCAGCGTTAAAGGTGGCGCTTATTTTGCCATCACCCCGAAGATGATTATGATGGGTGGCTTTCTTAACGCTTCCATCCATTTAGGCCCTATTACGGGTTATCTCAAAGCCACCATGGATATGGTGATTTGGTATCAGCCTTTTCATTACGATATAAAGATAGGTATTGATGCCGGGATAAAACTCGATATACCGATGCTGTTTTTTACACTGCATATTAATTTGCACTTACATGCAGATATGCATATCTGGGGGCCAGATTTTGCCGGTGAGGCGTTGCTAGATATTGGTATTAAGACCATTAGAATTGGATTTGGCGATAGTAAGAATACGGTTATTCCTGCCAGTTGGCAGCAATTCCAAGAAAAGTTCTTGCCTCTGGGCCAAGTTTGCAGTCTTTCGGTTACAGCGGGGGTCATTCGCAAAATATCTTATAAGATAGGCGGTATCGTTAAAGAAATTCACATTGTAAACCCCAAGCAGTTAATCGTAGAAGCTAACAGCACCATGCCATTTACCCAAGCCAAGGGGATTGAAACACCGACTGACAGCCACACTCCGGGGATTGTGCCAATGGCGCTGGTAAGTTATGAGGCTAGTTTAACGGTCAAAATCAAAAAAGATAAAAATCTAGATAATGATCATTTTTCGATGACCTTAATTACCAACTCAGTAGCTGCTGCGATTTGGGGTAATCAAGGTTTATCCAAATCCAGCAAACCAGACGCTAAAGACAGTGTCATCCAGAACGCCTTAACCGGAATAAAAGTGCGTCCTAGTCATGAAATCATCTCTGGTGTAACTCATGCCATGGATAAGCGCTGTTTGGCGTATAACAATGATGACTATGTCGTTACCGCTGAAACTGGCTATGCTTTTGATAAAGACGCCAAGACGAAACAGCCAATATCTGTAAAAAGAGTGAAAAACACTTATTCGAACTGGACAGGTTTAGACGTTAGCACCGGGGCATTTTCAAGCGAAGAAGCACTACAGCCACCAACCACCCAAACATTAAAACGAGCAGCCTATGTCTGAGTTAAATAAAGGTACTATACCTGAAGAGTTCGCCATAAAATTTGAGTCCTACCACGTGCCAGCGATGCCTACTGGACATTATTCGATTAGCTCCACACTCGACGTCATAAAGAATGTGCCTACTAAATTGGATGAGGCGTCTATCGATTTATTTGTTGGCGGACCACGTTTTTATCTTGCTCCAGATGAAATTCACGCCGTTTTCCCCCCAGCCAACAGTAATGGGGATTTCGATAATGTCTTACCACACATTGAGCTAAATCGAAGTACCCTGCCATGGGAGAGAAGTACCGGTAGCAATGATAACAAACTGCCTTGGTTTGCACTGGTTCTCATTGAAGAAGATGAACTGGCCGACACTGAAAAGGTAATAGGGGTTTCTCGCAAGCCATGGTCCAAAGGTGGTAACCAAGGTTTACGCAGCGATTTTTTACTGCTAGAGGAGCCCGGCGATGAACCGGTTAAAATGGATAATAGCGATAAAACGCCAGCGCCATTTCCTCCCGCTAAAGTGATTAATTTTAACCGTAAATTTTTAAAGTCTATATTACCGAACGAAGCAGATTTGAAGCTACTTTGTCATTTAAGGCTGGGAACTGACCAACAGGGGCAAAAATATGAGCGGGCGTTAATGGTCTGTAACAGGATACCTCGTGCGGGTCGCAAAGCCGAAGTGCACTTAGTATCGTTGGAGCAATATCATGGGTTAAGGAAGGCGCAAGTTAGTGAGCCAACTGTTGAGCTAATAAGCTTGCATAGCTGGTCATTCTCTTGCCCGAATGAAGAAGAATACCGTTTGAGTGAGATCAACCTTAAGCGTATCCAAGATAAAACGCTCAAATCTAAGTTACTCAACATGATCGAACCAGGGGTAGCACGTGAGCAGATGTACCGTGGGAAAAACAGTTTTATCAGCTCACTTAAAGAGACGGGACTGTTTAATAAACCTAACGATGTTAAAAATAAAAGCGCATTGATGGATGTGCTGAAGGCATGTCGTATTGAAACCGAAACCTTCAAGGGCCTGATAGACTCCCTTGATAAAGGGCTAATGCGCGTACCCAATAACAAAGAGAGTACCAGTGATGGCGCAGAGTTTTTCAATTTAGGTGCAATACCTATGGCACATGGCTTGCGCCAAGGTGGTAAGAGCGTCTCCTGGTATCATGGCCCTTTACTTTCCACCACCCTTGATTACCAAAACTTAGCGCTACCCGTACGCAACTCCGATGAGCTTCTCATCTATGAACAACTAACCGGCATGCTTGATGTGAGCTATGCTGCCGCTTGGGAGCTGGGTCGGTTACTAGTGTTAGGCGATCAAAAAATAAGCCAGCAAATATCACAGTGGAAAACCTCCCATGCGCGTGAGGTTGCTCAAGTTGAAGATCAACTGGTGTTTTCACATATTCCCTTTATGGACTCTGACTTTGTGCATCGCAAAGATGGCCCACTGGATGCCAGTTTGCAAAAATACTTTACTGATTTAGCGCTACTAAAAGGGCTCCCGTTTCAATATTTAGTTCCCCATAAAAGCTATACCCCTATGGAATCCTTGAGGTTTTTTAAGGTTGACCCCGTATGGTTAGAGGCTTTACTGGATGGTGCTTTTAGCATTGGACGAGTGACGAAATTAGACACTAAGCGTGAAATACATGCGCAAGCGCCCCCTCACCAACCTAAGCGACCAGCCATGAGCGGAATATTACTGCGTTCTGACTTAGTGTCTGGTTGGCCTTCTATTCAGGTTGATGGCTATAAAAAACCAAGCGGTAAACAAGCACTAAGTGAAGCAAATAGAGCAAAAAATTTACTGCCTATTGTACGTTTTGAAAAGCTAAGTTCTGATTTTCTGATCGTTATATTTGCAGGAGACTTAAAAGAGCTGGAAATTCATCTTCCCCCTCAATCTCTGCATTTTGGCTTTAATCGTGCAGAAAGTCTGGCAGATAATCCTCTTAAAAAAACGACCTTTTTTAAAGAATTGAAAAGCCTAAAAGACGGCACTGAACAGAGGGGAGTTGTGCAGAAAATTGAATGGCATGATAAAGACCTGCTAATATTCAACCCAAGTGAATTTGTCAAGCAGATGACTAAAGAGACGCTAAAAGCGATTAGCCACACTGGCAACTTATTTCAGTCAAACCATCTCGCGGTAGAATTGATTGAGGGTGTTCCGAGACTTAGGGTGACGCTATTGTGAAATATCTGAGAGGACATTGAACCTAGAGTCAGCAGTTAAGCACCATTTTAGACGCCGAGAATTCGCGTTGTAGTAAGGCATGAATTGAGATAGATGGTGCATCCCTTTATGACTTTTCCCTACAAAGAAAGCATAACGCAGCTACGACGTGAATTATCAAGTATAAAATGGTTATGTGCACGGATGCACTGTATGTTGGCTTTGCAGGTGCAAAAAGCCAGGTAGCGCTTTACTCAGTGGATGAAAGTTAATTGTATAATATATTAAAATTATTCATATGGTTAAGGCTCATTTTAGCGGTTAACTGCTGTTTCTAGGATCATGCTAGTTTTCTCATGACGCCAGTTTAACGGATAGCAATAAAGGTCAGGGCCAAGTTGTACCGCTATGAGATGGATTTTTAAAGTTCTCTGAGGCGGGGCCTTTTGCTGTGCGAATCTTCACTTTGTGAAGTGGGGCATTCCTCGTTATATTTACTTAGAATAAATTCAGCTTCCAAGGTTCGAGAAATTTATTTTTGATGATTTAGGTTGCGCCTAATTCATCGCCATAAAATGCGTTAGAAACACAGATGAATCAAGTGTGTTATCAGTACATTTCACATCTTGCATTGTCAGTAAATACTCTGCTTACAAAACTTAAATTCTGAGCTTTTTAGATATAGATCAATATTACCCTCATTTAATAGTGCCATAATAACCGTCTCTTAATGTGGCGAAGACAAGGTCTTTATCGTGGTAAAAACGCAGAAAAGTTTGCAGTGGACAGACATTTTATCTTCGGGTAATCGGATTTTTATCGGCTCAAATGCGGCGGTGCCTGCAGCTTTAGTTGACGATTTAATTGATAATTCAGCAGGTTTCACTGATATTGAATTAGTGCATATATTGACCTTGGGTAATCCTCGTTGGGCACAGCCTGAGTATCGCCAGTTATTTAAAATTAACTCGATGTTTTTAGGCCCAGGAGTACGCGAGGAAGTCGCGGCGGGTTATGCCGATTATACGCCCTGTTTCCTCTCGGAGATCCCCGCGCTGTTTACCGATGAGATACTCAGATTAGATGCTGCGCTGATCATGGTCAGTGAGCCTGATGAGTTTGGCTATTGCTCGCTGGGTGTCTCTGTCGATGTGGTTAAATCGGCAGCGAAGGCGGCGAAAGTGGTGATCGCGCAAATTAACCCGCAGATGCCAGTGACTTATGGCCAAGCTTTTATCCATATTGATGAAATTGATCATTTTCTGGAAATAGATACGCCATTGATCGAGCTGCCAGCGAGTGAGATAGACCCGGTTATCGAACAAATAGGCCAGTATGTGTCATTATTAATTGAAGATGGCGACACACTGCAACTAGGGATTGGTAGTATTCCGGATGCCGTTTTGTGTTATTTAAATAAACATAAAAACTTAGGCGTGCACACGGAAATGTTCAGTGACAGCCTCATTGATCTGGTTGAATCTGGGGTGATCAATAACCGCCATAAAACTTTCAAGAAAGGGAAAATAGTCACCAGCTTTTGCATGGGCAGCAAAAGATTGTACGACTTTGTGCATAAAAATCCTCATGTGGAGTTTCATCCCTCAGAATTTGTTAACTCACCGGTTAATATTGCCAAGAATGATAATATGGTGGCGATTAATAGCGCCATTGAGGTTGATTTGACTGGCCAAGTGGTCTCTGACTCTGTCGGTTATCAATTTTATAGTGGCATCGGTGGACAGGTAGATTTTATCCGTGGAGCCTCCATGAGCAAAGGCGGCAAGCCGATTATTGCGCTGGCATCAACGGCAAAAAATGGCAGTGTTTCAAAAATTACCGCGGCATTAACCGAAGGTGGCGGGGTAGTTACCTCCCGGGGTGATGTGCATTTTGTGGTGACTGAATATGGCATCGCGGCACTGCGAGGGAAAAGCATCCGCGAGCGGGCGCTTGAGTTAATTAAGATAGCGCATCCCAAATTTAGAGATGGCTTATTAGCCCAGGCAAAAAAGCAGTTCAGAGTACCTGACTATCAAGGGCCATCCCCTAGCCAGTTGCCTGAGCTGGGTGCTATTACTGATATAAAAATAAAACTCCACAGTGAAAATTTTATATTGCGGCCTCTAGTGCCTGCGGATGAGGGCAACCTGCAAGCGTTTTTCTATTCGCATAATAAAAATACTTTATTGATGCGTTACAACTATCGGCCAACCCGAATGTCACGCGAGACATCCTCTTCGTTAGTAAACGTTGATCAGGCCACAGATGTTGCGCTGTGTATTGTGAATACAATAGGGTCTAAGGAAAGTATTTTGGCAGTAGGGCGCTATTATTATATCGCCAAACGGCATTGCGCCGAAGTTGCCTTTGTCGTCTGTGAACAGCAACAAGGCAAGGGGATGGCTAAAATGCTACTGCAGTGGCTGATAAAAATAGCCAAAGCGCGAGGATTAACGTCGATGATTGCCTACACACGCAGGGATAATCTGGCGATGCAGGGCATCTGTACTGCCTTCGGTTTCAATAAAGCAAATCAGGATTCAGATGAGGTCTATTTTGAGTTACCCCTCAATCCAGAATCGTCAGAATAAAATATAGGACATTAGGAGAGTTTATGCCCGTCGCAATAATTTCACACCCTGCGTGTCTAGAGCACGATTTAGGCGCAGACCATCCGGAGCAACCAGCAAGGCTACATGTGATTAACGATCAGCTGATTGGAGCGGGGCTGAGCTATATCTGCCCGGACTATCACAGTGAAAAGGTCACCCAGGAGCAGTTGTTAGCAGTACACGATAAAACCTATATTGATTATCTATTCACTCATGCACCCGCACAGGGGATATTGCAAATCGATGCAGATACACAGATGACGCCTGCGACTTTAGCGGCGGCTCAGCACGCTGCGGGCGCGGGGGTGATGGCGGTCGATTTATTAATGCAGGGCAAACACCGAGCGGCTTTTTGTCCGGTGCGCCCGCCCGGCCACCATGCGACGAAGAGCGCGGCTATGGGCTTTTGTTTCTTCAATAATGCCGCCATAGCAGCCTACCACGCGATCAATAAACACCAGTTAACGCGGGTGGCAATCATCGACTTTGATGTACACCACGGTAACGGCACTCAAGATATTGTTGAGGGGGATTCAAACATATTATTTTGTTCAAGCTTTCAGCACCCGCTTTATCCCTTTAGTGGCGATGGCGAAAGCGCTGATAATGTGCACAATATCCCATTAGCAGCACAGACAGATAGCGATCAATACCGCAGTGCAGTGCAGCAGTGGTTTACAGTGATTGATGATTTTGAGCCGCAGTTAATTATTATCTCGGCGGGGTTTGATGGTCATGCCGCGGATGAAATTTCTTCACATACCTTGTTTGATACGGATTATCACTGGCTGACGCAGCAACTGGTGGCTTTGGCCGATAAACATGCCCAGGGAAGGGTGATCTCCCTATTGGAAGGCGGCTATGCGATCAACGCATTAGGCAGAACCGTCGTTGCACATATAAAGGCGTTGTTGAAGTCCGATATACATTAGCAGCTTGATCGAGAATAGATTGATCTACTGCGATAGTCGTTTTCGGCCAAGCCCAACAGATTTCTGCTAAGTCATATAGTTAGTTTTACCTGGATGCCATCGACAGGATTGTCTGGTGAAACCTCTCTTTTCTGCAGGATAGGGGTATTAGGTGTCCATTGATTAAGCTTGCCATTGCAGCCCTGTAGCAAAAACGCGGGTTGTCCGTTTTGGATGACAAATCTGCCGGTTTCCGGAAAAACACAAAGTGTCTTTATTTTTGGTGCTTCAGGTTTAGTAGCAACTTGATGAACAGGATTAGCCGATACGACTGCGATGTGTGCTAGTGCTATGGCGCATAGGCTTAATAGTAGAGTTTTCATAATGACTCACCTTCTTTTCTTTCCCCCTTACGGTCTTCTCAGTGCCAAGTTTTCCCTCTCGATTTTTAATCTCTTTAACTTTATCTAGAGCCTTGTTAGTAATCTTACTTGCTCTATTAAAAGCCACCTACGGCTACCCATTTATTAATCGATAAGCTTGCTGCGATTGTAAAATTGAGCAGCTGTATTTACTGTTCTCTGTGCTTAACTTATTAGTTAAGACCACCGCAATGCCACTTTGTTAGCACAGCGCCATCAACTTCTCGTTATTTAGGCAAACACTTAAATGATTATATACTGTACAACTGCTGCTGTATGGGCGCAGAGGGTAGGGATAATGCAGGGTGCAGTTCCTTGAGACAGCGTATCTGAGCGGCCGTCAATTTAGTCAACTTTGCAAGAGTCTATGTGGAGCTAATTAAAAATGACCGCTGTCATATAAAAAATACTAGTTTGTAGCACCTTGATAACAGTGTCTTATAAACCTTAATTGCCACCCTTAAACCTACAGTCTTATCTTTCAGTGGCTAGCTTTATGCAAACGGGTGACACAAGGCACATTGCGGCTAAGCTCTTTAAAATTTTTCCTGTTAGTTTTATAACTTTAATTTTAATCTAAATGATAACGATTTACATTATTAATGTAGGCTGTATACTCTCGGCCATTATTAATAATATTACAGGGACGTTTATGTTATCTAATTTTAGTAAAAGCTGTGCTGCTGTGTTTTTTCTGTGTGCTCAATATAGCTATGCCACGAGTGTCGACGATTTAATTGCGACAGAAAAAGTAAAGCACAACTTATCTGCTGCAGCGGTAATAGCGTTAAAGAAGAAAGTGTCAGTGGAGCAGGAAGTATTAGATGTTTCACTATTACTGGCGCAAGCTGAGTTTAGTCATTACTCGGTGGCGGTGATTCAAAGTGCGCTGTTAAACAAGATGGTGACTAGTGTGCACACTGGATTGGTTCATCTGCAAGAGACGGATCTGGTTGTTGCCGCAGCGCAGCGCAGTAAAGCGGATGTTCAATTGTCCCTCGTTGATACCGTCTCTTGGCAGGGCAGTGATAAGGATGAGTCTATAGCACAACTAAGTTATAGTGCTCAATTAGATATGGCCTATCTTTCTACCTACTGGCATAACCGCATTATTCAGGTTGAGCAAAAAAATCATGAAATTCTGGCAAGTAGTGATTTAGCAGTCGTAAAAGGTGCGCGTTATGCAGTGGATGCCAGCTCAGGGGCTACCGAGCATATCTTACGTAATGCCTTGTTAAATACGACGGGAGATGAGGCTTATATTTTAATCTCTCCCAAGAAAACGCCGAAAATTATGGGCACAGAGTTTGGTATTTATCGCACTAAATTAGGTGCGGTTATTCCCGATGAGCGAGGACTGGTTTATCGCAATAAATCGGTTGTATCAATGGCGCTGTCCACAGACAATAAATCTTTGGTGGCAATCACCAGCGATGCTTTTGAGGGCGCCCAGCACACGTTGGTGAAGCTCGATGCACAGCAGATGACAGCACTGCAGCAAATCCCTTGGTCTGGCGAAATACTCGCGGCTCAATTCGTCAACAATGATCTGTTGGCGTTAAGTGTTGAGTCTGATGACTTTATTGGTTTGCAGCTTGTGCGTTATAGCGATATGAAAATAGTGCAGCAAGTTGAGCTTGAAGATGCACCGACTCAACTATTCTTGGCCAATCACTTACTGGTCAGTGCCCTGGAAGACGATGTGGCTATTTATGCGCTTGATGAAAGCCAATTAACATTACAGCAAGCTCTGCAACTACCGAAGAAACTGCGCTCCGTTGGTCAATCTCCTGAGGGCGATTATTTATTAGTAGGCTTTGGCGATCACGGTGGTGATGGTATCTACTGGCTTAAAACTGGCACTTGGGAAATTGATAGATTTACCCCATTGGACTCTCGCCCAACCGGGATAGTTTTTAATAATGCAGGTCAGCTACTGGTCAGCGCCGAGCACGAACACTTGCAGCGCTATGATTATCAATTACTGCCTAAGCAGAGTGTTCAGCGCTCGCTGCAACTAGATGCCGCTAGGGTAAATCTTAAAAATATTGCCGCGCACAATATGTTTGTTAGCGACGCTATTCAACCGGTGGTTAGCAATCTTAATTTAATGAAGAGTCTAACGATGGGTGAAGGCTCTAAAGTGAGCTGGGATACCTCGCAGATGCAGTCGATTGATCACAATGGTGTAGTGCGTCGGCCTAACAAAGATGAGAGTGGCAAGATAACGGCCTATATCGAATACGCCGATACTAGTGTGCGTTTACCTTTTATCAAAAAGGATTTTAATGTCACTGTGCGCGCTCAGACTAAGTTGTTAGGAGCAGAGAAAGCTTGGCAACCGGTCAGCGATTATATAAGAACGCTCAATATCGATGTTAGTGATCAACAGTTGCTCCTAAGTTTTAAAGGCGGCTTTGATCTACTAAATTTAAACGCGGGCGGCGAATATATTAAACGCGGTCAAAAGATCAGTAAAAAAATCAAATATACGCAAGCCTTTGACAGCCAATTTTACAGCAAAAATACTTACCCTAAAGCCACTATCTTTGATGATGGCATAGCCGTTTTTGTAATGGCCAGTGGCGGGGAGAAAAAACACGGGGCTATCGATGTCTGGCAAACGAAGGGAGAAGTGCAACGTTTAAAGCGGATCCATCTTCCTCAGGGGCTGGCGGATGCTACAGTCAGTGGCTCAAAAATTTATTTAGCTTATGAATCCGGCGAAGTTGCAGTACTGGATTATAAAGATAAAGAACTGCAGAACATCGATGCAAAAGCGATAGTTAAGTTAGCGGTCAACTTTGACGTGAGCATTGATAATTTAGCGGTGAGTCCTGATGGCGCTAAAGTCTTTGCCAGAAAAGGTAATCAATTATTCTTGTTTGATACGCTCACTAATAAACTGATTAAGAAGACCTTAAACTCTAAACTCTATTCTATCGCCGCCACTGATGATGCTCTGTTAGTCGGTGACTATGATGGATATTTGACCTGGTTGGACTTTGCTTTCACTCAGACCCATCAATATGCCACAGGTTATGCCACTCGGGTAGCTAGTATTAAAGTGATGGGCGATAGCTTGTATCTCTCTTTGAGAAAACAGGGCATCCAGAAAATAGACGTGCTCAGTAAGGAAGAGGTTGGTTTTTATCCACACCCTAAACAGTACGGTAATTTCATGGTTAACGCTTATACCTTGCTGATTGCTGAGTCAAAATATCGCAAAGGTGTAAAACGTACCTTAGGGGTAGTCACCCTTGAAAAGTAGTCATTACGGTTGGCTGTTTTGCATCGCTTTAGCATTACTGCCTTTGCCTACTATGGCTCACAGTCTTGAAATGAAGGTTGAAGTGGTGAGTGTTGACGATATTGAAGATGATCACGAACCGATGTTTGTGGTGTGGCTGGCTAAGGGGAAGCGCGGTAAGGAGTTTGTGAAAACCTTGGCGCTTATTTCTGAAGACGAAGAGTACTATCCTGATTTAACGGCTTGGTTTGCTCAGAGTCAGCGCGCAGGCGAAGACTTTGATGCCGTCACATCGGCTACCTTAAATTATGAGGAGTCGGGAAAGTTTCAGTTGGAGACAGGGCTCAGTGATCAGCAGTGGGCCTCGGGTGAATACGTGTTGCGCATTGAATCTAGTGTCTGGGATGGTCGCCATCATAAAGGGCGCTTATTAGTGGTGTTAAATGAAGAGACTGATGGCCTGAAAATAAAGGCTAAGCGTAAGAGCCACTTTGAAACAGTTTCATTCTCGAAGTAGTGGCTGATCTCAGTGCGCGACTTCTTATGCGTTTTAGTCATTAGATGGCATGATGATTAGCTTGCATCGCTACACTGCACTGCTGATCGCGCTGCTATTGATGTTGATTTCTGTTAGTGGCATGTTTATCAGCCTTGAAGAAGACTATCGGCGTTGGCAATATCCACAGCTTTATGCGCTAACAGATACCGCTAAGGCGCTAAATTTAGCTGATATTGTGCAGCAGATTCGCCGGGATCATCCGGCGTTAATCATTGAGCAAATAGTGGTTAAAGAGCAGTCTTGGGTACAGCTAAAAGGGCTGTTATCAATAGATGACGATGACTCCCATTTTTGGATAGTTGATCCAATAACTGGCAAGTTCCTTGGGGAGCGGCCGTCGTTAGCTTTTTTCGAGCTTAATCTATCACTGCACAAAACCTTGCTGTCTGGTAAAACGGGGCAGTGGTTAGTAGGCACAGTGTCGCTATTATTATCACTGGTTCTGTTCAGTGGTTTGATCAGCTATTTGCCTCGTCAAATGAGCCGTTGGTTGCGGTTGTTGGACTTTCGACCTAAGCAGAAACGCGGTCGCTCATTTTGGCTACATTTGCACTCTGTGCTTGGGTTTTACAGTTTAATTTTTGTTTTATCTTCCAGCGTAACTGGGGTGAATTTGAGCTTCTCATGGGCGAGTAATAGTACTTATTGGCTCAGTGGATTACACAAACAGAGCGCGATTACCGCAGAATCTAACGCCAATGATGATTTAGAGCCTAGCGATCAGCACCTTGAACATGAGTTTCTCAATGTTTGGGCCAGCGCTGCAATGTTGTTGCGCCACCGTGAGTACTACCAGATAGATTGGCCCTACGTCGATGATTGGTATGATGTATACCGGGTGCAAACGCCTGCACTTGATAGCTTGCAACACGATTGTAAAAAACTGGGATGTCAGACTTGGCTCTATGATCGTATTGATGGCAGCTTGCTTTCGCAAGCCACAGCTGAAGAATTTAATAACGCGACCAAGTTTCAGGCGGCGATGCTGGGGGTACACACCGGTTTAGCCTTTGGTGCACTGGGGAAATGGAGCATTTTTTTAAGTACTTTGGGCTGTTTTTTGCTCAGCTCATCGGGTACTTGGCTGTATCTTGCCAAGTTGCACAAACGCGGCAAACTAAACCGAGAGATAAACCTGGCGCAACCGCTTACCAGTGATGCCAGTGACAAACTGGCGCTGATTGAGTGTTGCCAAACACCGATTAAAGTGGTCTATATTAGCCATAGCGGCAATGCTAAAATAGCCGCCAGCCAAGGGGTTAAGCAGCTTAAGGGAGCGGGGTTTAACGCTCAGTTATACAATGGTGATCAGTTTGATGAATTTTTAGCACCTAGTTCAGCGGCTACAGTGACAGAAACTATTTATCTGTTTTATGTCAGTACCACTGGTGCTGGGGAAACTCCTGCTAACGGAGTCGCCCTGCTTAAAATTCTGCAGGGCTATTCCAGAGTGCTGCGTTATGCCATTTTTGCCTTGGGGGATAGCGCTTATGCAGATTATTGTCGAGCCGGTGAGCGTTTAGCGAGTGTATTGCAGCGTCATCATCCATTGTTGGCGCTACAAAAGTCGGAACACCGCTGGCTTGAAGACTCACAGCGTTGGTTATTAGCGCTAGTGCCAAAGATAGCCAGCGCTGAGCAGTGGGCCTTTATTCAAACCCATAATTTGATGATCAGGCCTGTGCGAGTGACAGAGCAGAAATCGACGAGTCTTATCTTGCACAAGAAGACCCAATTGACCGCAGATGGCGCGTTGAACAGTGTGTATCACTTACAGTTCGAAGGCGATTTAAGCTATAACGCAGGTGATTTGCTGGGAATATACGCAAAAAATAATGCCCAGGACGTTACTTGGATCATTCAGCGACTAGGGCTGGATGGTGCGCAGCTGGTGGAGTATGAACAGTGCAGTGTCAGATTAGATAAGTTATTACAGGAGCAGTTGTGTCTCTATCCTATAGCAGCCTCTTTTCACCCACAATTGCAGTCCATTGAGGCGAAATTAGATCTTAAATCGGCACTGATATTATTACCTAACTGGCAGCCGTCAATAGATACGCTGCTGCAAAAACTGCTTAAATTGCGCCCTAGGTATTACTCCATTGCCAGCGCTCCTGCGCCAAACAAATCACTCGATCTGTGTGTGTCTCTGCACAAGGTCAATAATCAACAGTACGGTATGTCCTCGGGGTTTCTCTGTCATCAGTTAGAGCGTGACCAGAGTGTGCGGGCTTTTGTAAAACCCAATCATCACTTTCAACTGCCAGCGGCTGACAAAAATATAATTATGATAGCGACAGGTTCAGGAGTGGCTCCCTTTATCGGGTTTATGCAGGCGCGAATGACCAACAGTGGCGCGCAGAACTGGTTGATTTTGGGGCATAGGCATCCAGATAAAGACTACTTATTTAAACAGCAGATCAATAGCTGGTCGCAACACAGCAATGTGCGACTAGACCTTTCTTTTTCCAGAGTAGCAGCAGGTCAGTATGTGCAGCATCATATCCAACAAAACTGGTCGCAAATAATTGAGCAACTGCGCGGTGGCGCGGTGGTTTATGTCTGTGGCTCTCGTCAATTGGGCGATGTTATAAGGGAGATATTCAGTGACCATGAACTCTGGCCTCACTGGTTGGAGAACCAACAGTACCGCGAAGATATTTTTGGATAGTCGTCAGTACTGTCAAAATTATTGCTCTTTAAAATGGCCATAGGCAAAGCATAAAACTATAACGTTAATTTACTGTCAGAGCTTTGTTAAAGTTTAACAAAAAATAGTACGTTTTTGTGGGAGTTGAAATGAAAATTAGCCAATTGGCGAAGGCCGCGGCCGTCAATGTTGAAACCATTCGTTATTACGTGCGCCGTGGACTGATATCACAGCCTGACAAACCCAGCCAAGGCTACAGACGTTACCCGGCTAAAACACTTGAGCGAGTGATCTTTATCAAGCGAGCTAAAGAGCTAGGTTTTACTTTGCAAGAAGTCTCTAATTTGCTGCGACTGGGAGACGAGCAGTGCCTATCAGTACAGCAGTTAGCCGAAAACAAACTGGCCAGTGTCAAAGCTAAAATTGCCGATTTGAACCGCCTTGAAACAGTGTTGCAAAACTTAGTCACGCAATGTGCCTGCAATACCTCACGCACTTCCTGCCCTATCGTTGAAACCTTGATAACAGTGACTGCCAAATAAACTTGACTGCGTAGTAAGGTACGGGGTTTAAGCTTGCTGCTTGTGTATAAAAATACGAGTGAGTGATGAAACCTAAAACCACTAATGTCTCAATACTTGGAGCTATCGTTGCCGCCTTTGGTGCAGGGCTTTGCTGCGCAGGTCCCCTGATTTTATTGATGTTAGGCATCAGTGGCTCTTGGATAGCAACACTCACCTTGTTTGAACCTTACCGTCCGCTATTTATTTTACTGGTTGTTAGTTTACTCAGTTGGTCTGCTTGGACCTTGTATTGGCCCCAAGTGGCATGCGATGACGGTACCTCTTGTGCGCAACCAATAGTGCAGAGTCGGCGCAAAATCCTATTTTGGCTAGGCGTTATAACGGCAACTATTTTTGTCACTAGTAATACTTGGGTGTTATGGGTGATATGAAAATTTGGGGATAAATATGAAAATATTAATAGTGATCAGTCTGCTGCTAGCATCTTTCAGCGCAGTGGCAAAAGTGGCGAATGTTACTTTACAAATACCGAGTAT
This sequence comes from Oceanospirillaceae bacterium, assembly GCA_013215375.1. Lineage (GTDB taxonomy): Bacteria > Pseudomonadota > Gammaproteobacteria > Pseudomonadales > Balneatricaceae > Rs1. The sequence goes on from JABSRB010000015.1 coordinate 42,836, forward strand.
GAACTGTTTGGTCTGTCCTATTACTGTGGGTAAATCACTACAGAAAGTCGCAGGGGTTATTAAAGTAAAAGTGATATACGAGCAGCGTTTGGCGCACATCCGTTTTGATGATGAAATAACCAATGTTAAAGCGTTGATTGCCGCCACTGATAATGCGGGGTATCCCTCGTTTGTGAAAGAAGTAACGTTATGAAAAAAGATCCGAAGTTATTAAAGATCGGTATTGTAGGCACCATCATAGCGGCTCTGTGCTGTTTTACGCCGATATTGGTGCTATTTTTTACGGTGGTGGGGTTATCTGGCTTGCTGGGTTATTTAGATTATATATTACTGCCTGCACTGGCTTTTTTCATGCTGCTTGCCCTGTATGCACTTGGGCGTTACTTAAGGCATTAAAAGTTAAAATAAAGAATAAAGAGTCAAAGCTATATGAGTCAATAACACTTTGGAAAAAATAATGAAGACTGAGCAATTTTCTATTGAAAATGAGGGTGATAAGCCGTTACACATTGCCATTATAGGTAGCGGCTCAGCCGCTTTTTCCTGTGCCATTCAAGCGGCGCAACGCGGTGCAACAGTGACTATCATCGAAGCTGATAAGGTGATTGGCGGATGCTGCGTGAATGTGGGATGTGTGCCCTCTAAAATTTTGATCCGAGCGGCGCAGCTAGCGCAACAACAGCGCGATAACCCTTTTATCGGATTGACCAATCATACGCCAATACTTAATCGCTCGCAGTTGGCGATGCAACAGCACAGCCGTGTTGAGGAGTTAAGGGCAGCTAAGTACCAGCAGATTTTGGATAACAATCCCCGTTTACATTTAATAAAGGGCCGTGCCCACTTTAAAGATGCATCCACCTTATCAGTGCTGCAAAGCAATGGGCAGATACTAGAAATCAATGCCGACAAATTTTTGTTAGCCACCGGCTCAACTCCCACTATCCCACCAATCGACGGGCTTGCCCAGACGCCATTTTGGACTTCAGATGATGCGGTATTTGCAGAGGCTTCCCCTGAGCATTTAATCATCATCGGCTCATCGGTGATTGCTCTAGAAATGGCGCAGGCTTACCGGCGTCTTGGCTCCCAAGTCACGTTGTTGGCAAGGCACAATCTGCTACACCAGGAAGATCCATTAATCGGCGAGCAGTTGCAAAAATGCTTTGAGCAAGAGGGGATTTGCATACAGAGCTTTACCCAAGTGAATAAAGTGAGTTTTGATGGCAAGCTATTTAACCTGCAAACGAATCAAGGCAATTTTAGCGCCGATAAGTTATTACTCAGCACTGGACGGCGCGCCAATACAGCCGGTTTAAATTTGGCAGTGGCGGGTGTTGATATCGATGAGGGAGGGCGAATTCTGGTGAATAATCGTTTACAGAGCTCTGCGCCTCACATATTTGCAGCGGGAGACTGCTGCAATTTACCGCAATATGTTTATGTGGCAGCAGCGGCAGGCAGTCGCGCAGGAATTAATATGACCGATGGCGATAAGGCATTGGATTTATCAGTACTGCCAAAAGTGATCTTCACCGACCCACAAGTGGCGACCGTAGGGTTGTGCGAAGCAGAGGCTGTGGCACGAGGCATCAAAATAGATTCTCGGGTGTTAGCCATGGAAAATGTGCCCAGAGCACTGGCTAATTTTGCAACGGAAGGCTTTATCAAGCTGGTTATTGATGCGCATACTAAGCAATTGATAGGTGCGCAAATAGTGGCTCATGAAGGCGGGGAGATTATTCAATCGGCGGCATTGGCCATAGGCAATAAAATGACAGTGACTGACTTGACTGAGCAGTTATTCCCCTATTTGACCATGGTCGAAGGGTTAAAACTCTGCGCCCAGACTTTTGACAAAGATCTTAAAACGCTCTCTTGTTGCGCGGGGTGACTAAAGGGTAGCAAGGCCCTGTTTGACTAATTTGGAAATCTCGTAATTAGTTCACATAACCAGAAAAATAGTTTCTATGTAACAGCTATCTTTTTCTCTATTCTTTTATAGTTTGTATTGCACGGCAAAGACATTGCTATCTAGTCATATTGATTGTGATGTAGCTGCGATAGATTGTTCAGTGCTTCAAGCATTTATTATCGTATCTAGGTAACTGGGTGATTGTTGTACTGTTAATTGTATTTTGTAAAGATTTGTACAAAGTGATTTATTTCTGTACAGACTGTAACAAAACTGTAGTATCAAGTGGAAATTCAGGTGTGATAGTTAGCAAACAAAAATAAAAATCTATTTTAATCTAGGAGCTTATATGAAAAAAATAAATATATTATCTCTCGCTGTGCTTTTGGCCAGCGGCTTGGCGACAACAGCGCAAGCCACACAGGAGCTGCGCCTATTGACTTGGGGTGGTTATGCCCCCAAAGAGGTTGTTGAATTATTTGAGAAAGAAACGGGCATTAAAGTTAAAGTTACTAAGTCGAATAATGAGGAAATGATTTCTAAGTTAAAGGCGACACGTGGCGCAGGTTTTGATTTAGTACAACCTAGTCAGGACAGAGTGGCCAGTGCGCAAAAAGCGTTTAAGATATATAAGCCAATGGACTTAAGCAAGATTGATAGCAGTCAGTTTATCGACTCTATGTTGGCAGCCACTAAAGGTCAGTCTACTGTGGACGGTGAAGTTTACGCGGTACCTCACGTATGGGGTTCTAGTGGCTTAATTGTCAATCGCGCCATTGCTGCAGACATTAAAGATTATACTGATTTATGTAAGCCTGCCTACGCAGGTAAAGTCACATATCGTTTAAAGCGTCCCACCTTGATAGGCTTCGCATTTGCCATGGGTGAAGATCCGTTTGCCGCTTATGGAGACGCTGATAAGTATAAGCAGATAATGGAAAAAGTCGGTAAAAAATTGACTGAATGTAAAGCCAATGTAAAAGCTTATTGGAGTGGTGGGGATGCGCTGCTTAGCTTGATGCGCTCAGGTGAGACCACTGCCGCAATGGCTTGGGATGCCGGCGGATGGAAACTCAACAGAGACAATGCTGATATTACTTTTGTTGCCCCAACATCGGGAGCGCTAGGTTGGATTGATACTTTTGTTCTGCCGCGTAAAACCAAGAACGAAGCAGCTGCTTACCAGTGGATCAACTTTGTAATGCGCCCAGATATTGCCGCTAAAATAACGGCATCAGCGGGTAACTTTACCGCATCCAAAGGTTCTGACGATTTTGTCGATGCAAAAGCTAAAGCGCAGTATCAAGAGAGTTTCTCCGCGAAAGATATTGATAATATCAAGTGGTACCCACCAGTACCTGCAGGACTTGAAAAAATTGAAGGTAAAATTTTAGATCGTATTAAAGCTTCCTAATATCCAGCCCCTATCACGCCTTCTTGGAAGGCGTGATTCTTAAGATAGAAGCCCCTCTATTATGTCAAAACATTGTAAGATTGATTTAGCTTGTGAAAATATTTCTAAACATTTTTCAGGTTTTACGGCGGTGGATAATGTCTCGTTTACCATCCCTAAAGGCTCTTTTTTTTCCATACTCGGCCCCTCTGGTTGTGGCAAAACCACATTGCTGCGCATGCTGGCTGGTTTTGAATCTCCCTCCAGTGGCGATATCTTGATAAAACAGCAATCTATGTTAGATGTGCCACCTAATAAACGCCCTGTTAACATGGTTTTCCAGCATTTAGCGCTGTTTCCTACGATGAATGTTGAGCAGAATATCGGTTATGGTTTAAGACGCCAAGGTGTTGCCAAAGCTGAAATTACCGAGCGGGTGGCAGCCGTATTAGCACGGGTAGGATTGGCTGACAGTGGTAAAAAGCGCGTAGAGCAATTATCGGGAGGGCAGCGGCAGCGAATTGCACTGGCGAGATGTTTGGTGTTGAATCCCACTTTATTACTATTGGATGAGCCATTGGGTGCACTGGATCTGAAACTGCGTGAGCAGATGAAAATTGAACTCAAATCATTGCAAAAAGAATTTGGTACCACTTTTGTTTATATCACCCATGATCAATCTGAAGCACTAGTGATGAGCGATCAGATTGCGGTAATGAACAAAGGGAAATTTGAACAAGTAGGTACACCTCATCAGCTTTACTATCAGCCTGAAACTGCCTTTGTTGCTGGTTTTGTCGGGGATAGCAACCGCTGGCACGGGACGATAATCTCGGTAGATGATTCAAGCTTGATGCTTAAAACAGATGACGGTCTCTCTTTTAGGGCAAAAGTAGCCGTTGAGCAAAAACTGGAGAAGGGTGCCAAGGTGGAAGTGTTTGTACGACCAGAGGCTATCAATGTCAGCCGCACTGCGCACAGCGAAGATGATAACCAACTGACTTGCACTGTGCAGACGTTATTGTTTGATGGCGCCAACAGCCAGATCATCGCGTTAGAACCTAATTCCGGTGGTAAGATCACCGTGGCAATGCCGCAAACCTCTGATTTTGTGGATTTAAAAACGGGCGATCAGCTCTTTCTTAATTGGTCTGCGGCGCAAACGCTAGGTTTTTTGGTTGAGTCAGAAAATTTAGTTAGTGCGGTAGGAGCTTAAATATAATGGGCAATTTAGGTGCTAATGCCAGATTGAAGTTAGGACTGTGGCTATTGTTAATGCCACTGGGGTTGTGGTTATTATTATTGATAATTTTACCGCATTTTGAGCTGTTAATTTTTTCTATTACCGATCCAGAGGACGGCGCTTTTACCTTCGAATTTTATTTTGAGTTTTTTACTGAACCTCTCTACTGGCGCACATTCTTGCGCACCGCAGTGATGTCGATCTTGGCGACAATACTGACCTTGATTATTGCTTTCCCGGTGGCCTTTTATATTGCCAAAATGCTTAAAGGCCGCAGCAAAGGGATTGTTTTTGCTATGTGTCTAATACCGTTTTGGGTGAGTGAATTAGTTCGCACCTTTGGCTGGATGATATTGTTGCGAGAGTCGGGGGTGATTAGCAACTTTTTACAGTGGAGCGGCTTAGCTGCAGGTCCGGTTGAACTGTTATATACCGACGCTACCATCATGTTAGGTTTAGTTTATAGCTCAATGTTATTCATGGTAGTGCCGTTAGTCAGCACTTTAGATAGCTTGGACGATAGTTATATAGAGGCGGGCTATGATCTTGGCGGTACTAATTGGAATGTGATACGAGAAATCGTTATCCCTCATGCAATTCCAGGTATTGTGTCGGGATGTATTATTGTTTTCATGTTATCGCTAGGTAACTATTTGACACCAGTACTGCTGGGAGGGAAAGATAGTTTGTGGTTTACCGAGCAGATATATACCCAGTTTATAACCCGATTCAACTGGGAGCAGGGCAGTGCCTTTGGATTATTGTTACTGGTATTGTCTTCACTAATTGTTTGGTTGGGGCTTAAAGCTTCCGGTCAATCTTTTACTAAAACTATGGGCTAAAGGGCTGAGGTAGATTGCGTAATGATTCCTTCAATAACACAAAGCCGTCGCTTTACATCTATATATAATAGTTATTTGGTGGCGTTTTTTATCTTTTTAGCGGCGCCTTTAATAGTCGTTGCGGTGTTTTCATTTAATGACAGCATGTTTCCTTCTTTTCCCTGGGGTGGCTTTACTACAGATTGGTTTTTTTCTAATCAAGGGGAAAAAACCGGTATATTTTTCGATTCTGAATTACTGGGGAGCATCGGACTCAGTGCGGGCATAGCTGTAGTAACGACAGTGTTAGCGATTAGTGTTGCCTGCTGTAATGCATTTTTGTTTGAGCGCTTTGATTTTCCCGGTAAGGCCTTTCTCTATATATTAACGTTGCTACCACTGGTGATCCCAGGGGTGTTACTCGGTGTCTCAATCTTGGTATTCAGCAGTGAAATTGCCAATTACTTTGAAGATACTTGGTTGGTTGAATTGGAGTTTTTGCGTCCAGGGCTAACGCTGGTGGTGATTGGCCAATTTGCATTTATAACTACTATTTGCACTTTGATTATCGCCGCGAGATTGAAAAAATTTGATAGGACGCTAGAAGAAGCTGCGCTCAATTTGGGAGCGTCACCGCTGATGGCTGTGTTCACCATCACCATCCCCTATTTGAAACCCGCGATCATCGGCGCGGCCATCGTTAGTTTTTTGATGTCCTTTGAAAACTTCAATACCACATTCATGTTGGTGGGATCAGATGCGCCCTTAACTGTGGCAATGTTTGAGCGACTACGCGAGGGCAGTACGCCAGTGTTGAACGCCATTTCTGTACTATTAATGTTGGGCTCAGGGCTGCTGGCACTTATTAATATTGGGATGCAAAAGAAGTCTTAAATAGTAGTGCGCCAGTGTTGAGTGCTATATCTCTGTCGATAATGCATGACTCAGGATTGTTGGTACTTGTCCATGTGGTAATGTGAGGGAAGCCTTAAATTTAGGCCGGTCATAGCTGGCTGTATCACGTTATTTCCTCTCTCGGGCAATACTAGTGATCCAGCCATTATGATCGGAAAAAGTGGTAATATTATTTTATAAAATCAGTAAAAATAGTTTGGGTATTCAGCTGCAAAACCCTATTTTAAATCAACAATTAATCATTTTAGAATAAAAAACACCGTAAATTACTCTAACTGCGAATACGAATTTTCAGTTCTCTTTTTCGCTTGAGTCCGGTAGTTATTCGGCGTGAATTGAGTTTCTAATAAGAAATAGCGATTGAAGTTAGATAAGTTTCTAAAACCGCACTCATTGGCGATCACTGTGATTTTCCAGTCGCTATCTACCAGTAACCGGCAAGCTTTACCAATACGGATTTTTCTCAAATATTCTGAAAAATTTAGTCCGGCACTGCGTTTAAAAAATCGCGAAAAGTTGGTATCTGTCATCTTAAAATGCTCAGCCACTTCCGACATCTTTATTTCGTTACTTATGTTGTCCATTAGCAGTGTTGTTACCCGCTGCATCCAAGCGATAGTTTGACCATCTAGGTTGGGACTGTATTGTTCTGAGGCTAATGCCTGGCCCTCTTTTAAACTGAGTTCTAACAGTAGTTGGTACACGCCTAGTAATGCGCTAAATCCGCGCAGCTCGCCTATTTTTCTGAACAAATCATAGACGTTTGATAAGTCTCTGCCAGTAAAGAGTAGTCCTCTTGCCGCTCTGTTCAGTAGTGGTTGAATTTCAGATAATTCAGCGGGATTGGCATGCGTCATTATACCCAGCGTCTTAGGATTGAATTGCAAGACAACATCTCGGCCGGTGATGCTCTGTTTATTTAAATCATTACTTATCCAATTGTGAGGCAAGTTTGGCCCTAGTAATACTAAATTTCCCGGCTCGAAATTAGAGATATGATCCCCGATAAACATGGTCCCATAGGTCTTAGTGATTAAATGTAATTCGTATTCTGGATGATGGTGCCAACAGGCGAGTTCGCTGGGATAACCGTGTTGATGCCAACGAAAGGATTGTCCTATCGCCGGTAGTATTAATTCCAATTCAGGTTTGTTTGAAGTGCTCTGTTGATCTTTCATATATCTCCAGCAGTTACAGATCACGCTTGTCGATTTCCCTCAGACATAGAAGCATAAAACTAGAAGCAAAGTAAAGACGTACTATTATGCTGAAAATAATAATATAAGGCAGTATGCAAGAATATATTATGCAAAATAGTATTATAAGAGCGTAAGAACCCTACTATCGCCCGTTGTACCGTGCAGGCTAATATGCCGTTGAGTTGTTTAATTGTATTCAAAATATAACTAAAAAAACGGTAACAATTATGAAAAAGTTCAACGGTGTAATGATTGGCGGTTGCATGGTAGCAACGCTCTTATCCAGTGCTGTGTATGCGGGAGTCTGCAGTAAAGATATTAAAGTGCTAGCCCAGCCCAGAGCTAGTTTAACCTTGCTGGAGGAGCGTAAAGCAGAATTTGAAGCGCTCGCTGGTGTGTCGTTTAATATTGATTTTCTCAATGAAAATGATCGCCGCGCAAAATCAAGAGCGGAGGCTTCGACCACCGGCCGCTATCAAGTGTATTACATCGATGAGGCCAATGTAGCACTCTTCGCTGAAAATGAGTGGATAGTGCCGCTGACCGATTATTACCCGCAGGCTTACGATTTTGCAGATTTTGACCCTGGGCGTATCAAGGTGGGTTCATATGGAGGTAAATTATATTTCGCCCCTATTCAAGGGGGTGGCGATTTCCTCTATTACCGCAAGGATTTACTGGCTGCTGCTGGTATAACACCGCCCACAACCTTAGTTGAGCTAAAAAAAGCAGTGGCTGCACTTCATGACCCGGCCAACGGAGTTTATGGTATCGCGCTGCGCGGTGGCCGAGGATCCGGGGCAAATGTTTGGCGTTGGATGACTTACTTTAAAGGTTTTGGCGGTCAGTGGTTCGACGGAGATACCCCGGTGTTTAACTCTGCGGCAGCAGTCAAGGCAACCGAAACTTACCTTGAGTTATTTAAATATTCACCGCCTGGTACATCTACTGGTTCCTGGACTGAAGTCACAGAAGCTTTTAACTCTGGGCTAGTGGCGATGATCATAGAATCTAGCCCGCTGGCGGGTATGACGGAAGATAGCAAACTATCTAAAGTTGCCGGCAAGGTTGGCTACACGATTCCCCCCTCGCCGTTAACTGGCGGTGGTTATGGCCACGGTTTGGCGATAGGTGCCAAGGCCAATCAAACGGAGCAGGCGCGCGAATGCGCTGGTTTATTTATTGCTTGGGCCACCTCTAAAGAGCAGGAAATGGCGCGTCTAGAAGCGGGTGTGTTCGGTGATTTAAATCGTTCTAGTGTGTTCGACTCCCCAGAGTTTTCTGCAAAATACAACAGTGAAATTGCCTCCGCTCTACAAGATACAGCCAAAGTCACCAGCATCAATTATTGGCCGAATCCTGACTGGCCTGATTTAGGAGATCGCTGGGGCATTATTTTGGAGGAGTTGATCACAGGATCGCGCTCAGATATTCCAGAGGCGCTAGATGAGCTGGAAGATTACGCGATAAAGTTGATTGCTAGGCGTCGATAAGCAAGCTGCAATTCCTCAAGTTAGGCCTAATCAGTTGCTGATTTGAGGAATTGCGCAGAGATCGAGGCTGCAATCTGGTTTTGAATTTCAATACAGATGAGTTGGGCGCAGCCCAATTGATCAAGGGTTTATTGTTGTAGAGGATTAGATGAAATTTAAAAATAACCTCCCGGTGGTTTTTTTAACACCGCCGATGATTTTACTGGCGGTACTGGCTTTTGTACCGACCATAGCAGCACTAGTAATTTCATTTCAGAACAAGGAATTGGGGCGTACTGGGACCCAGTTTATCGGATTTGATAATTACCTGGATTTGTTCTCCGACCGGCGCTTTGCCAATGCAATGCAAGTTTCTCTAGAGTGGGAGGCAATCACTGTTATCGGCACTATGTTGCTGGCAGTTTTGGTGGCGGTACTACTGTTTGAGACCACGCGTGGAAGGACTAGAGCACTGCTCTGCACACTGTTGATTATCCCGGTATTGCTACCGCGCGTGACAGCGGCCTTCGTCTGGAAATTTATGTTTAATCCACTGTTGGGGATCATTAACTACCCCATCCGCGAATTAACGGGTGCGCCAATCGAGTTCCTGTCAGGGTTGCAGACGGCGCTAATTTCGGTGGCGGTGGTGGATATTTGGCAGTGGGGATTATTCTTTGGCGTTATTTTGTTAAAGCTATTAGAAACCTTGCCCAAAGAGCCTTTTGAAGCGGCCAAGTTAGACAGAGTTAAAACGTGGGAGTTGTACGCTTATGTGGCTATTCCGATGTTATCGGCACCTATTATCAGTCTCACTTTTATCAAAATGGTGGAGTCATTGCGCTCTTTTGATTTGATCTACGTGATGACCCGAGGGGGGCCTGGGATAGTGACAGAGACACTCGATATGTACGCTTTTAGTCAAGGCTTTGTGGAGTCAGGGCGTATCTCCTACGCGTCGGCGATGGCGGTTTTGATGCTGCTCGCTACCATCATCACCTTCACCATTATTTTTAAGTGGGTACGAAAATGGCAAAACGTATAACAGTTGGCTGGCTAACCTCGCGGCTAGTCCTTGTGCTGGTGGTGGTGTTTGCGGTGTTCCCGGTACTTTGGACGCTGCTAAATTCGTTTAAAGAGGTGGTCGATATCGTCACCCCGATACCCAAATTTATATTCACTCCCACTTTAGATAATTTTATCTATGTATTCGAGCGACCGAGCGTCAAAGTGGGGTTGATTAACTCTGGCATTATTGTCGGGGTTGCGGTGTTGATTGGCACGGTGTTGGGAGTGCCTGCGGCCTATGCACTGGCACGCTATAAGCTAAAATTAGGCGATGATCTTAAGTTTTTTGTACTCTCACTGCGCTTTTTGCCGCCGGTTGCGGTGGCCATACCGCTGATGAGTATCTTTCTGGACCTAGGGCTCTATGACACCCGCGTGTCGGTGATATTGACTTACACCTTACTCACGCTATCCACCATTATTTGGCTGGCGGTGCCTGCATTTGAAAGAGTTCCAGCGAATATAGAGGAGGCAGGGAGGCTCGATGGGCTCAACCCCTATGCTGTCTTTTTGTTGATAGCACTGCCAGTCGCTGGCCCCTCATTATTTGGTGCCATTGTGTTTAGTTTTATTTTGGTTTGGAACGAATTTATGATCGCATTGATGCTGACCACTTCGGAGGCTAAAACACTGCCAATAGTGGCCTCTGAATTTACCTTGCTAGGGCGAAATGTGCCTTGGGGTATTTTAAATGCATCAGTGATAGTGCTGTCTATTCCACCATTGATTTTCTTAGGGGTCCTCAGTGGCTTCCTTAATCGAGTATTCAAGAAGTAGAGATACCTATGTATAAACAACAAGTAGCAACTAAAGAGATGCAGTTGGCTCTCGTGTTAGAAAAAAAGCAGCAACTGAGCATTCGCAACATTGAAATTAACGTTCAGCCAGGGGCGGATCAAGTGACGATTGCCATCGATACCGTCGGCATTTGTGGCTCGGACGTCCATTATTACAGTCATGGGCGGATCGGTCCCTTTGCGGTCAATGCACCTATGGTATTGGGGCATGAAGCGGCGGGCACGGTGGTGAAAGTGGGCAGTGAAGTGCAGCATTTATCGATTGGTGATCGAGTGTGTATGGAGCCAGGTGTGCCCAAGCTAAACTCACGTGCATCGCGAATGGGTATCTATAATGTCGACCCCGCTGTGGTTTTCTGGGCCACCCCGCCAGTACATGGTTGCCTAACTGCTCAAGTGGTTCATCACGCAGATTTTACCTATAAATTACCGCCACAAGTCAGTTTTTCAGAGGGCGCATTGGTAGAACCTTTTGCCATCGGCATGCAAGCGGCAGTAAAAGCAAAACTGCAACCTGGAGATACAGCGTTAGTGATAGGCGCGGGTACTATCGGCATTATGACAGCAATAGCGGCGATTGCCGGGGGCTGCTCTAAGGTTTATGTCAGCGACATAGTGGCGAAAAAGCTGGAGATGACCCAGTATTACCCGGGGCTAGTGCCTATCGACAGTCTCAGTGAAGATGTTAGTGCTCGTATTATGCAGGAGACTGCAGATTGGGGAGTGGACGTGGTGTTTGAGTGCTCGGGCGCCAATGCGGTGTTTAGCAGTTTGGCTGATTATGTGCGTCCCGGGGGATGCATTGTTTTTGTCGGGATGCCAATGCAACCAGTAGTGCTAGATTTAGTAGCAATTCAGGCTAAGGAACTGCGCATGGAAACCGTCTTTAGGTATGCCAATGTCTATGAGAGGGCGATCAATTTTATCGCCTCGGGAAAAGTAGATCTAAAGCCGCTGATATCTGAAACCTACAATTTTGAGCAGAGTATCAGTGCATTTGAGCGCGCGGCACAAGCGCGCGATGGCGATGTGAAAATTCAAATAAAAATGCCTGGAGGCCAAGTGTGAGTAGTATATCTTGTCGCAACTTAGTTAAAAAATATGCTGACCTGCAAGTAGTGCACGGTTTCGATTTGGAAATTGCAGATCATGAATTTGTGGTTTTCCTCGGTCCCTCAGGCTGTGGGAAATCCACCATTATGCGCATGTTGGCGGGCTTGGAGGAGATTACCGAAGGGGAACTTCACATAGGGGGCGTCGACATGACAGATGCAGAGCCTGGTGAGCGAGGTGTGGCGATGGTGTTTCAAAACTATGCGCTCTACCCACACATGAATGTCTACAAAAATATCGCCTTTGGATTGCGCCGCAGTGGTTTGTCAAAAGTACAGATAGAAAATAAAGTCCGCGATGTGGTAAAGATGTTGGCACTGGAAGATTATTTAGAGCGCAAGCCCGCGCAGCTATCAGGTGGGCAACAGCAGCGAGTAGCTATTGCACGCGCTATTGTAAAAACTCCGGATGTGTTTTTGTTTGATGAGCCGCTGTCCAATTTGGATGCAAAGTTACGTCATCAGTTGCGCGTGGAAATTGCCAAATTGCATCAACAGCTGAAAACCACCACCGTGTTTGTCACCCACGATCAAGTTGAAGCTATGACTTTGGCTGATCGCATCGTGCTGATGAATGCCGGGAATATTGAGCAAGTTGGTACGCCGAAACAGTTGTATACTCAGCCTAGTACTTTGTTTGTCGCAGACTTTATCGGTTCTCCGGCGATGAATCTTTTCGCCGGGGAATTGCAGGGGATGCGTCTCGTCTCGCCCATCGCCAGTTTTGATATATCGGATCAAAATCTGGATTTCTCCATGGTGAGTAACGTCACTTTCGGCATTAGGCCGCAGCATTTGAGCTTACAAAAAAAACATCGTAAGGATGTTGAGTTAAAGGGAGTCGTTAGTTTCGTCGAATTTCTCGGTAGCGAGGTGATGTTGACTATAGAGGCTAATGGTTGTGAAATTAGATTGTTGGCCAGTGAGGGCGAGGTATTACAGCGAGGGGTGGAAGTAACAGTTTATCTGCAGCTTAATCGTCTACATTTATTCGACACTAATACGGGCTTGCGATTAAATTAAAACTTAACCCGAATAGGGCATGCAACAGCTCGTGTTCTAGCTTGCTCCTTGATTTTACAGACTTTTCTTTCTCAATCGACCGGACACACCAGTATGGTGCTCAATCGAAAAAAAGCCTGTAAAAACAATTATCGGCGCTATCATCACGGTATTGCACGTAATATCCGGGTAAATGCTAGCGTTTTGTGGTGTCAAAACGCTAGCTTGGCAGGGTAGAAATTAAAACTTACCGCCAAACATCTGGCCGATAGCGATAATCAGTGCCTCAGAGCGATCGGGGCTGCGAAATGCTTGTAGTATGACGTTACGCAACTCTTGTGAGAACATCAAGTCAGCCAGTATTCTAGAAAATCCCTGTTGGCCCGCATCTGAAATGGCCAATTTTTCCAAGTAGAGTTGAAGTACTGCTGCAGTGGTTAGTTGCGTTGATAACTTCACCGCAATGGTGGTGAGAACTTCTGGATTTTGACCGATACTAGCGTTCAATACTTTGATCAAGGTCTCTTCTATTAGCTGCTTATTGGGGCTGGCGTGCAGGGCACGTAACAGCGAGCAGCTTAAGGCAATGTCCGGCTCATCACTATTGATGATGGCGTCTAATTTTTCGACAATTTTCAAACTGAGGTTATTATCGATAGCGCCATTTTCTAGTGCGTTACACAAGGCGATCAGTGGTTGCTGCTGATAGTGAGAAAAATTCTTTACCAGACTGCTTTGATGATCGGTAACATTAACGGCGATCTCGGCAATGCCTTGTAGCCCTAAATCTTGCCAGTTACTCCAGTCGCGCTCACCCGCAAAATACTGCTGGCACAACGGGTAAAATTGCGATTTGTCGCCACCGACAGTGCGGTTGATAATGGCGTGATACATGGCCATTTTTTCATCATCGGGGGTGAAGGAAAAGGGGTTGTCTTTGAGTGCATCTTCCGCCTCTGATAATTCTTTAGCATCTAACATTTGATTGATGTTAAGCATCAATCTGTTGATGAAATCATCGCGAACGGTCTGTATTAAATGACCTTGTTCATCCAGCGGGAATTTTAAAAACCATACCACATTTTGCAATTTTTGCTCGGGATTCCAAAGTGTTAGCGCCAGCCATGCATGGTGTAAATAAGGGTTGGGATAAACTTTCTGACCGGTCTCAATCAGTGCGAATTGCGCCGGGCTGATTTTTGTGATTTGTCTGCCCAAATCGTGGATGCGAAATTGCACGCCACTCTGTTGCAGTAATTCAGTCAGGGAGGTTAGTGATGACATGTTGCTCTCGTTTTACTTTTGCTAAAGACGTTGTGAACAGGGGATTACTCCCATGATATATGCTTATCTAACTGTTTGATTAAAGCTAACAGTTCGGTGGTGTCTGCGCTCTCTGCTTTAAAGGCTTGTTCGGCCATCACCGCCATATTGCTTTTGCTTGGCAGGGTCGCTTTTGTTTCAATGATAACAAATAACTTGGGAAACATTACCCATTGCAACCACTGACTAAAAGTTAGAGTGTCGACGCAAAAAGGTAACTTGCTGGCGAGCTTAGCTTTACTCGGCGGCTCGCTTTGCCAAAGTTCTGTCTCTTGCATTTGCGCGGTAATAGCAGCCAAGGTGACTGCTATTTGCTGGTGACGCATCAACTTATAGGCCTCTAGCAGACTTTAAAGTATCTGCAATTAAGAAGGCAAGTTCTAGTGCTTGCTCACCGTTTAAGCGTGGATCACAGAAGGTGTCGTAGCGATCTGCCAGTCCCTCTTCAGTGATCTGGTAAGCACCACCGATGCACTCAGTCACATTGTGACCAGTCATTTCTAAGTGAACCCCACCGGCGTGAGTACCCTCGGCGCTGTGCACATGGAAGAAACCTTTGATCTCTTCAAGAATTGCATCGACGCTGCGAGTTTTGTAGCCGCTTGAAGCGGTGATGGTATTGCCGTGCATTGGATCAGAGCTCCAGACAACACTGCGCCCTTCACGTTTAACCAGCTGTACTAGTGGCGGTAATTTTTCGGTGATTTGCTTGGCGCCCATGCGGGCAATTAAGGTGATTCTGCCCGGTAAGTTCTCTGGGTTTAATATGTCTAATAGTTTGATTAGATCTTCAGAGGAAGTAGTAGGACCTACTTTTATGCCAATCGGGTTTTTAACCCCGCGTAAAAACTCAACGTGGGCATGATCGACTTGGCGCGTTCTATCGCCAATCCAGATCATGTGCGCTGAACAGTTGTACCACTCATCGTTGATGCTATCTTTGCGTGTTAGCGCTTCCTCGTAGCCCAATAACAATGCTTCGTGGGAGGTGAACAACGAGGTGGAGCGAATCTGCGGCGTAGTGTTGGAGTTAACCCCACAAGCTTCCATAAAGGTTAGCGCCTGACCTATCTGGTCGGATAGATGTTGGTAGCGCTCGCCCAGTGGGCTGTTTTTAACAAAACCTAAATTCCAGCGGTGTACTTTGTGCAAATCGGCAAAGCCGCCTTGAGCAAAAGCGCGCAGCAAGTTCAAAGTAGATGACGACTGGTGGTAAGCTTTAATCATGCGCTCTGGATCAGGTATGCGTGCAGCGCTAGTGAACTCGTTACCGTTGATGATATCACCGCGATAACTTGGCAGCGAAATATCACCAATCGTTTCTAAATCGCTAGAGCGTGGCTTGGCAAATTGACCGGCCATACGGCCAATTTTAACCACAGGGCTACCGCCGGCAAAAGTCATTACCACGGCCATTTGTAATAATACCTGGAAAGTATCGCGAATTTTGTTGGCATTAAACTCAGCAAAGGTTTCTGCGCAATCACCGCCTTGTAATAAAAAGGCCTTGCCCTGTGCGACTTCACCTAATTGGCGATGTAATTCTCTAATCTCGCCAGCAAAAACCAATGGAGGTAACTTAGATAGCTCCTCTTCTACAGCGGTTACTTTGGCTGCATCTTGGTAGTTAGGTTGTTGAAGTATAGGTTTGCTGCGCCAGCTTTGCGGTGTCCAGATTTCCATGTTGAGTTTATTTGCCTTGTGAGAGTTTTACGTGGGTCTAATTGGGCCTGATTTTAGGCTAAATTAGCTCCTACTACTGCTATTGATAAAATTGATCTGACATTTTAAGGGATCATTGCTGAGAAACAAAGAGCTGAGTGTGAAATGTAATAAAAAATACCCTGAACGATTTTTAAGCAGACTTTATGCCGGCAAGATTAGCGAAAGAAACCTCTTTGGCTGTCTCTAAAAAGTCAGTCATAAACTCTGAGTTTTTTTGCTCATCTCGAATCGCGGCATACAGTGTGCACCACTGACCGCGCTCACCGATAGGGCGGCCAATGATGTAACCTTTTTTTAGATATTCATCGATGGCCCAGTTGGGTAGTGCGGCAATACCGCGGCCACTAGCAACTAGTTGCAACATCATCAGTGTAAGGTCCGCGGTGCGGATCTCCTTGGGCTCAATGGCCGCAGGATCTAAAAAGCGGGTGAAGATGTCAAGGCGATCTTGGTTGACCGGATAGGTAATAAGCGTTTGATCGATAAAGTCGCTGGCCTTAATATATTTTTGGTTGACCAGTGGGTGGTCTTTGCTCAGCGCTATTAATGACTCATAACTAAACAGTGGCGTGTAGTGGATGCCGGTGCGCGGCACAGGGTCAGAGGTGATGACTAAGTCGATATCGCCTTTGACCAGTGCGGGAATAGGGGCGAAGGTGAAACCGTTGGCCAAATCCATTTCTATTTCCGGCCAGTTTTTACGAAAGCAATCGATAGTGGGCATTAGCCACTCAAAGCAGCTGTGACAGTCGATACTAATGTTGAGTCTGCCGGATTCGCCGCAAGCTAGGCGGGCGATTTCACGCTCAGTGTTTTTTATCATCGGCAAAATATTATCGGCCAGCGCTAAAATACGTCTACCGGCGGCAGTAAAACTGATGGGTTTGGTCTTTCTGACAAAGAGAGAGCAATTGAGACGGTCTTCTAAGTCTTTTATTTGATGGGACAAGGCTGACTGGGTTAAGTGAATGCGCTCTGCCGCTTCAACCAGCGATCCTGAATCACGCAGCGCAGAAAGTGTTTTTAAGTGTCTCAGCTCAATCATGAATTATCCGAGTAGTCTTTAGAAGGTGGTTATTAATCAAGGGTAGCAGATATCAGCATTATGATAAATATTCTGAACATCATCCAGACTGTCTAGCATATCTATAAACCGCTCGAAATCTTCCATGTCATCACTGGAAATTTCAATAGTATTTTGGGGAATAAATTGAATTTCATGTACATCAAATTCAATTTCACCTAGTGCATCAACTAACGATTGTTTGGCTTTAAAATATTCTGTGTGAGGAACAAATACAGTGATTTTGCCATCTTCATTCTCAATATCAGTCACATCTACATCGGCATTCATTAAGGTATCAAGCACCGCTTCTTCATCATCTCCATCAAAAACAAATATTGCAATGTGATCAAACATATGACTCACACTGCCTTGAGTACCAATTTTACAATTTGTTTTTGTGAAGCATACTCGAACGTCACCAAATGTTCTATTAGGATTGTCAGTTAAGCAATCTATGATAACCATACAGTTACCTGGCCCAAAGCCTTCATAACGAGCAATGGCAAAGTTTTCGCCTCCCCCACCCTTCGCTTTATCAATCGCTTTCTCAATTACGTGGGCAGGTACTTGATCTTTCTTGGCACGATCTACAAGGCTTCTCAGAGCTAAATTGCCGTCTATTTCTACTCCACCAGTCTTCGCACAGACGTAAATTTCACGACTGTACTTGCTATAAACTCTTGAATTAGCGTCGGATGTTTTGGCTATGGATAGCTTTTTATTTTGATAGGCTCTGCCCATTATATCTTCCTATAAATTTGATACGGATTATTCCTCAGAGAGTGATTTTACAATGAGCTCCATTAAGAGGAAACCTTTTTAATAATAAACCCCTCCTGATATTAGGCAGACAGGAGGGTTGATATACCACCTAGCCTACTGGCAGCATAAGCTGACTTTAATCATTAACAGGATTTTTAAGTAGTCTATGTTCCTTCTATCACTTCACTTTATAATTCTAGCTTTAAAAGGTGCTATACAGAGGGTTTTAGCGAAGAAACGAGAAAAGGATGGTCTGCGCAGTGCACAGACCATTTAAATGCAATTAGTGGGATGCGTTGAGCAAAAATTCCATCAAAGCTTTTTGTGCGTGCAATCTGTTTTCCGCTTCATCAAAGACAACACTGCTTGAGTCTTCAAGCATGTCGACACTGATCTCTTCACCGCGATGAGCGGGTAGACAGTGCATGAATAGTGCGTCGGTATTGGCCAAGCTCATTAGCGCAGGGCTTACCTGGAAATCGGCAAAGCTCTTTTCTCGCGCTTTTTGTTCTTCTTCCTGTCCCATAGAGGCCCAAACATCAGTGACAATTAAATCACTGTTGTGCACTGCATCTTTAATGTCTCTGAATATAGTGACGCGATCAGCGTTAAGCGCCATTAGTTCAGGGCTCGGGTCATAACCTTGCGGACAAGCTATGTTGAGTTTGAAATCAAGCACTTTAGCAGCGTTGATATAAGAGTGGCACATGTTGTTACCATCACCGACCCAAGTCACTGTTTTGCCTTTAATGTCACCGCGATGTTCCCAGTAAGTTTGCATATCGGCTAACAGCTGGCAAGGGTGGTAGTCATCGGTCAACGCGTTGATAACAGGGACGCTAGAATGTTTAGCAAAATCTTCCACGGTTTTGTGGGCAAAAGTTCTGATCATGACGATATCGATCATGCTCGAGATAACTTTCGCTGAATCTTCTATGGGTTCGCCCCGACCGAGTTGAGTATCGCGGGAAGATAAAAACATTGCGTGACCACCAAATTGTGCCATGCCCGCTTCAAAGGAAACGCGGGTACGGGTCGATGATTTCTCAAAAATCATGCCCAGCACTTTATGCGGGAAGGGGGCATAAACTTCACCCGCTCTGCGCATAGCTTTTAATTCAATGGCACGATTGATTATTTGATGAAATTCGCTTTGGGATAAATCTAATAGCGTTAAAAAATGTCTTATCTGTTTCATAGAAGTTTCTAATATTTACGGCCAATAGCAAAAACAAATACGCTTAAACGTGATAGTTAAGAGATCACAGTAGTGTTGTTTAATGCAGAGGCGGGATAATGTTAAGAGAGATAGGAATACATTTACGTATATATAACATTAAAATTTGCTGACGGCTAGGGGTTGATAATAGTGAGTTAGTGCATATATATATAACTGATATAAAGGATGCGCTAAATATGTCTAAGAAAAAAACTTGGGCTATGTTAATATCGCGCCATAAATTAATGGGTGTTAACAGTGTGCTCTTAGCACAGTCACCAAAGGTCGTATGAGAGAAAAATTATGAGTGTTGCGGATACTATTAAAGAACAAATTGAATCAAACGCTATCTTACTTTACATGAAAGGTACGCCGCGTTTTCCTCAGTGCGGTTTTTCCTCTCGTACCGTTGAAGCGTTAATGGCTTGTGAAGAGCGTTTTGCTTTTATCAATATCTTAGAAAATCAAGATATTAGAACTGAGTTACCAAAAATAGCTAACTGGCCAACTTTCCCACAACTATGGGTTGACGGCGAGTTAGTAGGTGGCTGTGATATCGTATGCGAACTTGCTGAATCTGGCGAGTTGAAAGAGATCGTATCAGCTGCTGCAAAAGCTGCTGAAAAGAGCGACGACGAATAAATTTTTTATTGTCGATGTGTTTTGTCGGCAATGTCTCAAACTATATCTAATAATGACGGAGAATTTAAAATGGGCGTATTAGTAGGAAAGAAAGCACCGGATTTCACAGCATCAGCAGTACTAGCTGACGGTCAAATTGTCGATGGTTACAACTTTGCAGAAGCGACTAAAGGTAAGTATGCATTAGTATTCTTTTACCCATTAGATTTTACTTTTGTATGCCCATCTGAGCTGATCGCTCTAGATCACCGCATCGAAGCCTTTAAAGCGCTTAATGTTGAAGTTGTTGGTGTTTCTATCGATTCACACTTCACCCATAACGCTTGGAGAAATACTTCGGTAGATAAAGGCGGTATAGGTCAAGTTAACTACACACTAGTAGCTGATATGACACATGCTATCTGTAAAGCATACGATGTAGAAAGTGAAGGCGGCGTTGCATTTCGCGGTGCATTCATCATCGATACTAATGGTAACGTACGCTCACAAATCGTTAACGATCTGCCATTAGGTCGTAACATGGACGAGTTGATCCGTTTGTTTGAAGCACTTCAGCATCACGAAGAGCACGGTGAAGTTTGCCCAGCAGGTTGGAGCAAAGGCGATAAGGGAATGGATGCATCTCCTGAAGGCGTTGCTGCATACCTTTCAGCTGAGTCTGATAAGCTGTAATAAATGATCGTTAAAAGAAACCGGCAGTCGCCGGTTTTTTTTGGTCTGTAATAAATTCTCCTTTATTTTTACTTATAGATCAGAATCTAGATGCTTTTGCGCGACGCGCTGTTAGAATGTGCTTAATTTATAAATGCATACATTAGGTACTCTCTACGTACCCATTAAGGAAATCTTTTGGCCAATAGTAATATTACAGAGTTAATGAAAGAGCGTTTTCGGGGCTATCTTCCCGTCGTTATCGATGTTGAAACCGCGGGTTTTAATTCCAATACCGATGCGCTGCTCGAAATTGCCGCCGTCACTTTAACGATGGATGATGAAGGTTATTTGATCGTAGATCGGAGTTTTGAGGCCAATGTAGAGCCCTTTGAAGGTGCTAATCTTGAGCAGTCAGCATTAGATTTTACCGGCATCGATCCTGAAGACCCCGATCGTGGTGCAATTCCAGAGCTTGAAGCAATGGAAATGATCTTTAAAGCAGTGCGTAAAGCCGTAAAAGCGCACGGTTGTAAAAGAGCGATCTTAGTGGGTCACAATGCCTCATTTGATCACGGTTTCGTGATGCAAGCTGCAGAGCGTTGCGACTTAAAGCGCAATCCATTCCATCCGTTTTCTACTTTCGATACCGCTGCTTTATCAGGTCTTGCCTATGGTCAGACAGTGTTAGCGCGTGGTTGTGAAATGGCGGGTATTCCCTTTGATGGGAAAAAAGCGCACTCGGCACTGTATGATACTGAAAAAACAGCAGACCTTTTTTGCTCTATCGTGAATAGATGGAAAGATCTTGGTGGTTGGGATATGGTTCTCGAACACAGTAACTAAGTTTTAAGGGTTTCAGCAGCATCGCTGAGTTCCTTATTAATGTATTTAGCGGCGAACTGGTTTTAAAAATGATAGCTAGCATTAAACTGATTACCTTTGTTTTACTCGCAACTTTAATAAGTACAGCGCAAGCTATTACCTTTAGGGCTTCTATTGAAGAGTCTAAATGGGTGCTAGAGTCGTCAAAATTTGAGTGCAAGCTTTCTCAGAGTATCCCTGCATTTGGTATCGGTGAGTTTTTACACGAGGCGGGCGTTGAGCCACTATTTACCTTAAAGCCCACCCAGCGCCTAGCGATTAAAAGAAAGGCGATGTTAGTGATAGAGGCCTCGCCTTGGCAACCAGGTATGCCCACTAATGTTATCGGTCCTCTTGAAACTGGGCGCACCTTAAAAACCAATGCAGCTTACGCGGGTGAGATGTTAGTGTCTCTGTATAAGGGGATGTCGCCAACATTTACCGTTGATCGTTGGATGAATTCATCCGATCAGCTGCGGGTAGCATTATCTGCCGCCAACTTTAAGGCCGCTTACAGCGATTATATTAGTTGTGTGGCGGGATTGTTGCCAGCAAATTACCGTCAAGTTGCTCGTACGGCAGTGTTATTTCCGCCAGCGGCTTGGACGCTTTCTGATGCGACGCGGGAGCGGTTAGAGCTCATTGCTTTTTATGTGCAAGAAGATAAAAGTGTGACTTCGATATTTATTGATGGCCACTCCGATAGCGGCGGTAGACGTTTGTTAAACCGCGACTTATCTAAGCAGCGTGCTGAGGAAGTGACTCGTTATTTGGTTTTATTGGGGATAGAAGAGTCTATGATTACCACAAGGTATCATGGTGAACGCTACCCTGTAGTGCCTAATACTTCTAAGTCGAATCGCGCTAGAAATCGCCGGGTAACGATACGTTTAGATAAAGAATAGCTGTCGTTTTTTAAGAAATTTTAGTAGGTTGCCGATGAATTATTGTGGGTTTAATTTATCCACTATATACTTCGCCCCTAATTTGTAATGTGAACTTGATAAATAAGTGTCAGGTTTTTTTGTTTGGAGCAGGATAGATGTCCGATATTAAAAAAGTCGTACTCGCGTATTCTGGCGGTTTAGATACATCTGTTATCGTCCGCTGGTTACAGGAAACGTATAATTGTGAAGTGGTAACCTTTACTGCTGATCTGGGTCAGGGAGAAGAAGTAGAACCTGCCCGCGCTAAAGCTAAAGCACTCGGTGTTAAAGAGATTTATATCGATGACTTGCGCGAAGAGTTTGTTCGCGATTTTGTATTTCCGATGTTTCGCGCCAATACTGTTTATGAAGGTGAGTACCTTTTAGGTACCTCTATCGCACGTCCATTAATTTCAAAGCGCCTTATTGAAATTGCCAATGAAACTGGCGCTGATGCTATCTCTCATGGGGCTACTGGTAAAGGTAACGACCAAGTTAGATTTGAGTTAGGTGCCTATGCACTCAAGCCTGGTGTTGAAATCATCGCACCGTGGCGTGAGTGGGATCTTACCTCTCGTGAGTCTTTAATGGCCTATTGTGAAAAACACGATATCGCCGTTGATTATGCGAAGAATAAGAAGAAATCTCCCTACTCAATGGATGCTAACTTACTGCACATCTCTTACGAGTCAGGCATTTTAGAAGATCCTTGGGTTGAAGCAGAAGAGGAGATGTGGCGTTGGACAGTGTCCCCTGAAGCGGCTCCCGACGAAGCCAGATATCTTGAGCTTAGCTATGAAAAAGGCGATATAGTTGCGATTGATGGCGAGGCGATGAGCCCTGCTACCGTTCTGGCTAAATTGAACCAAATTGGTGGTGAACACGGTGTCGGTCGTTTAGATATCGTAGAAAATCGCTATGTCGGCATGAAGGCACGTGGCTGCTATGAGACCCCCGGTGGCAGCATTATGCTCAAAGCGCACCGCGCAATTGAATCAATCACTTTAGATCGTGAAGCTGCGCATCTTAAAGATGAGATGATGCCGCGTTACGCGAAGATGATTTATAATGGTTTTTGGTGGTCTGAAGAGCGCAAGATGTTGCAGCAGTCTATCGATTACAGTCAGCGCTATGTCAACGGTGAAGTTCGCATCAAGTTGTACAAAGGTAATATCAGCGTTGTTGGTCGTCGTTCCAACGATAGCTTGTTTGATGAGAACATAGCGACCATGGAAGATGATGCAGGTTCGTATAATCAGCAAGATGCTGAAGGCTTTATTAAGTTAAATGCCTTGAGAATGCGTATAGCCGCCAGCAAAGGCAGAAACCTGTTAGAAGATTGATATTGATGAAAAAGCCCGCGAAAGCGGGCTTTTTTTTGCCTTATAAATGGATTTTTTTGTATAGATACCAGCCCTGTGCTGAATTGAGTGCACTAAGCTGCTAAGCTGTGGTTAATGGTTGATATAAGTTATTAATATATAGGATATATTATTATATGTGACTGGGGTAAAAATATAAATAATGCCCAGTTTGTTAGCTGTTTATCAGTGATGAGTTATGTTAGTTTCTGTTGGCTTGTTGAATAGGAACTGAATTTTATCTGTTACATGCTTAGATGTTGACCGATTAAGTTGATCACGAGCGGATTGGTAAGAGCTGTTGAAAAATTAGAATGTTGTTGTTCTATTTCTAATCAATAACTTGCGAAAAAATAGCAGAATTTTGATAGGTTATTGTTAAATACTTATTTTTTAACGTTCTGTATAAATTACTGCTATACCTATACTCATACCCAATAGTTAAGTAAGCAGTAATTTTCAATGATTAGGTTTACAGCAAAGAGTCTTCATCTGAAAGAAATGAAGTGTTTTGCTCAGATGTAGACGGCGTCGTATCATTGTGCAGCAGTGATCTAACCACTCTACGTGACAATAGCTTTTTCTGCGCTTCACTGGGTAATTCAGTAAACATAATTATGTTCTTTTTAACTAAAAGATCGACCAAATCGTCAAGTATACGCGCGATTTTGACGTCGGAATCGTCAAGGAATGAGTCCGGAGAAAAGTCCTCGTTGTGAGTTGAAAAAAACTTCCTCACATCGGGATGGTTATTGTCAATAGCTTCACTTGAGCTAGAGGGAGCATCAGAGATGCTTATTATTTTACCTTCTACGTTTCTACTGGCATATAACATGGTTGTAACTCGTCTATAACAGGATGATTTACCTGATAGTATGTAGAAAAATTAAAAATGGTCAAGGAAATGGATGTAATACAAGATCCTTTATTGCAATGTTTAATGCATTTAACTCAGCAAAATCATCGCCCGCTATCAGCCGAAGCCTTACGAGAAGGTCTGCCGCTTGAAAATAACAAGCTGACGCCCAAGTTATTTGTACGCGCAGCTAAGAGAGCGGGGTTTAACTCTAAAATAGTTGAGCGCGCTCTCGTAGATATTAGCCCGTTAACGTTGCCTGCGGTATTGCTCTTAGAAAATGATGAAGCTTGTATTCTGCAAGAGATTGATGAAAATAGCGGTGAAGCGATTCTGATATTTCCCGACAGTGGCATGAAAAGAGTGGCCATGGACGCGTTGGAAAAGCAGTATGTCGGTGTTTCTATCTACTTAAATTTGGAATACCACTTTACCGAACGTGTCTCTAAAGTATTAGATCAAAAAGAGGGACATTGGTTTTGGGGGACTATCTGGCGCTCTGCCAAAATATATCGCGATGTATTGATAGCCTCTTTTTTAATCAACTTGTTTGTCCTAGCAAACCCGCTGTTTGTGATGAACGTCTATGATCGAGTGGTACCCAATTCAGCCATTGAAACACTATGGGTCCTAGCGATAGGTGTGTTTGTGGTTTACTCCTTCGACTTTGGCTTAAAAATGTTACGGGCATATTTTTTAGAAATAGCCGGTAAGAAAGCCGATATTTTAATGTCGGCGATGTTATTTGAAAAAGTAATGAGCATGCAATATGCGCATATGCCCAAATCGGTGGGATCATTTGCCAGTAACTTACGTGAATTTGAAAGCATCAGGGGGTTTTTGAGCTCGACTACCACTACAGTATTAATTGATATTCCCTTTGCGGTTATCTTCCTGATCGTGATGTTTTTGATCGGTGGGCCACTGGTATACGTACCTTTGGTGGCGATTCCTATCATATTAATCTATTCACTTATTGCCAGTCGAAAATTAAAAGTAACCATTGAGCAAACCTTTGCCGCATCCGCACAGAAAAATTCTACCTTAATCGAATGTTTGACGGCGATGGAAACCGTAAAAACGCAGCGTGCTTCATCCGTTTTACAGCTGCGTTGGGAACAGGCTGAGGGCTTTATTGCCAAGTGGAGTCTAAAAAGCAAAATGATCTCCTCTTCAGTGACTAACTTCGCGGGCTTTGTCACACAAATGAGCTCTGTGTGTTTGGTTATTGTCGGTGTTTATCTTATCTCAGAAAGAGAGCTGACCATGGGGGCGTTGATTGCCGCCAATATCTTGTCTGGCCGCGTACTGCAACCGATGGCTCAAGTCACGGGTTTGGTCACTAGCTTCTTTCAATCCAAGACGGCGCTGACCTCTCTCAATCAAATTATGTCGCTGCCGGATGAGCGCGCCGAGGGCAAAAATTATGTGCATCGTCCTGTATTACAGGGCAGTATTGACTTCAATGGTGTTAAATTTAGTTATCCTGAAGCTGAACAAGTATCCTTAGATAAAGTTGATTTCTCGATTAAAAGTGGTGAAAAAATAGCTTTGATCGGGCGTATTGGCTCCGGAAAATCGACCATTGAGAAATTACTGCTAGGACTCTATAAGCCTGATGAGGGATCTGTGCGCATCGATGGCATTGATCTTAACCAAATTGACCCTGTGGATCTGCGCAGAAACATAGGTTATGTTCCTCAGGAATTGATGTTGTTTGATGGATCAGTTCGCGACAATATTATTATGGGTTCTCCTGAAATTGATGATAGTGCGCTAATTAAAGCGGCGTCTGTAGCGGGTGTCGACCAGTTTGTTAACAAGCACCCACAAGGTTTTGAAATGCCAGTAGGTGAGCGGGGATCACGGCTATCCGGAGGACAAAAGCAGGCAATTGCTATTGCCAGAGCATTAATTCACTCGCCGAATATATTGATTTTAGATGAGCCGACTAATTCCATGGATAACTCATCGGAAGATTTTTTGCGCAAACAGTTAAATGAATATTGCAAAGACCGCACTTTAGTCTTGGTGACTCATAAAATGTCGCTGCTATCGTTGGTGGACAGAATTGTGGTTATGGATGGTGGGCGTGTCGTGGCTGATGGTCCTAAAGATGTAGTATTAGATGCTTTAAAACAAGGCCGATTGCATATACAGCGTTGAGGAAGTTTAGATGAGTTCGAAAGTTGAGAAAAAAGATCTGCGCTATATGTCTAGTGTCAGTGAAGCGATGCTGGAGCAAGCGCCCACTGGTGCTAAATGGTTGCTTTGGAGTGTGGCTTTCTTTGTCGTATTGGCAATTGTCTGGGCAAATTTGGCGGAACTAGATGAGCTGAGTCGTGGAGAAGGCGAGATTATTCCCTCTAAACAACTGCAAGTGATACAAAACTTGGAGGGGGGGATAGTGGCAGAAATTTTAGTGCGTGAGGGGGATTTGGTGGAAAAGGGCCAAGTTTTACTGCGTATTGATGACACCCGCTTTTCCAGCTCCTTTAAAGAAAATAAAGTACGTGAGTTGGAACTCATTGCTAAAGCGGCGCGCCTGAGGGCTGAATCAGAGGGTGTTGATTTTATTACTCCTAAAGATTTTCCCTACGAATTTGAAATGTTGTTGCGTCAAGAGCGAAGCTTGTACGAAGCTAGAAAGCGAGAGCTAAATGCCAATGTGGTAGTATTCGAACAGCAGTTAAGACAAAAGCAGCAAGAGTTAGTGCAGGCAAAAAGTAAAAGAGGACAGTTAGGTCGTAGTTATAGTTTGCTCAAGCAAGAGCGTGACATGACCGCTCCACTGGTTAGAGAAGGCGTAGTGTCTGAAGTTGAGTATTTGCGTTTAAAACGTCAAGTGGTAGATTTGTCAGGGGAATTAAATAATATTCGTTTGAGCTTGCCGCGTATTCTTTCATCCCTAGATGAAACCAGAGGGATGTTAAAAGAGGCCAAATTAAAATTTCAAAGTATTGCCCGCTCTGAGCTGAATGAGACACTGTCAGAATCTGCTAGACTTAGAGAAGCGCTAACCGGTATGCAAGACAAACTCAGACGCACCGAAGTCACCTCTCCTGTTAAAGGTACGATTAAAGAGCTGCTATTTAATACCATTAATGGCGTGGTCCAGCCCGGTGATGAAATACTTAATATCGTTCCCTGGGAAGATACCTTGTTGGTCGAGGCAAAGTTGCGCCCATCCGATATTGCCAAGGTAAAACCGGGACAGAAAGCAGTGATTAAAGTGTCGGCTTATGATTTTGGTATTTACGGTGGTGTGGATGCAATTGTGGCTACCGTATCTCCAAGTACTGTGACCAATGAGAAGGACGAGCCTTTTTATATTGTTAGGCTTACCACTGCTCAGCCGTATCTTGAAAAAGATGGCGTTAAACATCCATTAATAGCAGGTATGACAGTATCTGTTGATATATTAACCGGTAAAAAAACAGTGATGGATTATTTGTTAAAGCCAATCTTAAAAGCGCAGCAAAAAGCATTGACAGAAAGGTAGCCTGTTATTTGATCATTAATTTTGAATTAATCTTTGGCGAATACTGTATATCGCTTTAATACGTGTTAAATTAGCGTTTTTATGATATTCGTTTTTGATTTATAACGTTTTTCTTTTTTTGTCTTACATAACGTGCAGTTTTATCCGTTAAACTTAATAGAAGCAGATAATGAATTTATATATTATTACAGCTAGGGAAAATGTAGAACTGCGTTGGACTGATATTTCAGCTCAAAATAAAACGAAAAATATAGCCACCAGTGAGCTGTCAGAAATAGAATTTACCACGGACTGCTGTTTGTTAGTCCATATTGATTCTCTTAGTAAAGATCAAATAACATTGTTGTGTACCTATTGGGATAAAGTGAATTTAATCGGCTTTTCTGATAACCCCAATGATACTCAGGGAATAGAACTATTGTTGCGCGGTTTTAAAGGCTATATTAATACCTTTGTTACCCAATCAATATTTGAACAACTGCTTATCTGTATCGCTAAAGGTGATATATGGGCGGGTACCAGTATCGTACAAAAAATGCTAAAGCGCTTGCTTCAGCAGTCTGATGTAGAGCACAGCATTAATTTAGCGCCTTATAAACTGAGTGATAGGGAAACGCAAACTATTGAAATACTCATTAAAGGCGCTAGTAATAAGGAGATAGGACGTAAGTTAGGGATAACAGAAAGAACCGTTAAAGCGCATGTTAGCTCTATTTTACAAAAAACAGAAACAACGGATCGAGTTTCATTAATTATAAAATTGAAAGATAGTAAATAGCTGATGTTTAGCTTTAAAGGAGAATTCAAGTGAAAATAAGACATACCCTATTGGCTTTGGCGATAGCAGCTACGCCTTATTCTGTATCATATGCGCAATCATTAAATACTGTCATTGCAGAGGCGGTATTATCCAATCCACAAGTTCAATCGGTAATGAACGCTCGAAATGCCGTTTTTGAAGAAGTTAAGCAGGCCAGTGCCGGTTATCTTCCGACTATTGATATTGGTGCAGGTGTTGGTTATGAAAAAACCAAGAACTTCCCAGGAGACGATACAGAACTTAAACGTTCTGAAGCGAACTTAAGCTTAAATCAAATGTTGTTCGATGGTTTTAGAACTTCAAGTGAAGTGAGCAGACAGTCTGCGAGATTGGATTCAATTAACCATCGTCTAAGAGAAATCTCAGAAGAGACTGCTCTGGAAGCAGCCCGTGCCTACTTAGAAGTATTGAAGCGCGAGTCACTGGTTGAACAGGCGAAAAACACGCTGTTAACACATGTGCGTATCTTTGATCAAATCAAGCGTCGCTCTGAATCAGGTGTGGGTACCATCGCATCAATCAAACAGGCAGAAGGTCGTTTGGCATTAGCAGAAGTTAATGTGCTTTCCGCTGAGAATAACTTGCTCGATGCTGGCTCATCTTTTGAGCGTGTGACCGGTAAAAAAGCGGGAGACACTCTAGAAGATCCTGATATTCAAGAGAGCTGGATTCCTGCAACGTTTGCGCAAGCTCTAGAGCGTGCTTATGACAAGCATCCTACCTTAAAGTTAGCTGCATCTGATGTGCAAGCGGCAAGATCTCAGTACGAAGCGGCGCGTAGCTTGATGTTCCCAACGTTGAATCTTGAAGTAAACCGTACTTGGAATAACAACATCGATGGTAATGAAGGCCGTAACGAAGATCTCACTGCGATGATTCGCATGCGTTACAACCTTTATAATGGCGGTGCTGATAAAGCCCGTGTACGTCAGACGCGTCATCAAATAGATGAAGCTAGAAACATTCAAACAGATGCGGCACGACAAGCTCTGCAAAGTTTAGATCTGTCTTGGAATGCTTATGAAATTTTAGGTCGTCAGCTGGATTTCTTAGAGCAGCATGTAACATCGACAGAGAGCACCAGAGACGCTTACTTAAAGCAATTTAATATTGGTCAACGCTCACTGCTCGATTTACTGGATACCGAGAACGAAGTGTTTTCATCACAAAACGCTTTCAACGAAGCGATTTATGATCACATGTTAGCGCAGTATCGACTACTTAGCGGCACCGGCGAATTACTTGATGTCTTAGAGTTAGATCTCACTAGCTTGCAGGAAACTTCTTTCGTACGCAATGTTGTTGAAGCTAGTCCTACATTAATGGAACGTTTAAAAGGCTTGAATCCTTTCTAATAGACCCATATTGTTATTTCGGGGAGGCAACTGAGCTTCCCCGTATAGCAATGCACGCTTCATCGTTGCAAATGTTAATCTAGCTAGTTAAAATATATAGCATAATTTGCATATTACTGGAGCGGTTAAAAAGCTCAGTTTATCGTTGCAGTACTTTACTAAAATCTGGATAGTAGAATAGCTGCAAAATAAATACAGAAGGTTGCTTACGAGCAACCTTTTTTTTTGATATAGCTTTTTTTGGAAATAGAATGAAGCAGCATAAAATACTACAAGCTCCGATTCCCATGCGCTGGGTAGGGCCGTTAAAAATTACTGGCACTACTTTAAATGAAAAAATAGCCGTACCTATGGCCACCTACGAAACGCCGCTTTGGCACTCTGTAGGTCGTGGTGCGCGTGTCTCTACCTTAACCGATGGCATCCTCACTACCGTTGTTGATGAGCGTATGAGTCGCTCTATCTTGCTTGAAGCTGAAAATGCACAAATGGCGTTACAGGCACTGCTATCTATTAAAGGGCGTTTTGAAGAGTTAAACGCGGTTGTAGCGCTCTCTAGTCGCTTTGCTAAGTTAATAGATATCAATTCGCAAATAGTCGGCAACTTGTTGTATTTACGATTAGAGTTTACTACTGGCGATGCATCAGGTCACAACATGGTGACTAACGCGGCCGATCACCTATTCCCTTGGATCCTGGCGCAATACCCCTACTTACGTTACTCCTCTATTTCGGCTAATTACTGTTCAGATAAAAAAGCCACTGCTGTCAATGGCATTTTAGGGCGCGGTAAAAATGTGGTCACTGAGATTATTATCTCTCGGGATTTGTGCGCGCGTAAGTTGAATACCACCCCTGAGAAAATGGTTGATCTGAATATTAAGAAGAACCTTATCGGCACCATGATTGCCGGGGGACTGCGTAGTGCGAATGCGCACTACGCCAATATGCTATTGGCTTTTTATCTGGCTACTGGCCAAGATGCGGCGAATATTATTGAAGGATCGCAGGGGGTAGTACACGCAGAAGTGCGCGGTGATGATCTGTATTTCTCTTGTACTATACCCAATTTGATTGTCGGCACTGTAGGCAACGGTAAAGGTATCGACTTTGTTGAAGAGAATTTAGTGAAGCTCGGCTGTAAAGAGAGTCGCACTATCGGTGCTAACTCGCGACGTTTAGCAGCAATTTGTGCAGCGACTGTGCTCTGTGGAGAGTTGTCGCTATTGGCGGCCCAAACAAATCCAGGTGAGTTGATGCAAGCGCACATAGATCTGGAAAGGTCATGAGTAATACCACCAATGATCGCAAGATTGAGCACATTGACGTTATCCAAAAGGATAGCTTGACTGATCGAGGCGGTAATCACTTCGATGCAGTACGTTTAACCCATAGAGCGCTACCAGAATTAGCCCTTAGTGAAGTTGATAGCAGCTGCGTTTTTTTGGGGAAAACATTGTCATTCCCACTGCTTATTTCCTCTATGACTGGTGGCGACCACCCGTTAATAAGACAGATAAACCAGCATTTGGCAGAAGCCGCTGAGCAGTGCCAAGTGGCTTTAGCGGTGGGCTCGCAACGAGTGATGTTTAGCCATGCGCAGGCCCGGGAGAGTTTTAAGTTACGTCAATATGCGCCTAGTACCGTGTTGTTGGGCAATTTAGGTGCAGTGCAGTTGAACAAAGGATTTGGGTTAGAGCAGGCGCGCGCCGCAATCGATGTTTTAGCTGCCGACGGCTTGTATTTACATCTTAATCCGCTGCAGGAAGCGATACAACTTGAAGGGGATACTGACTTTTCAAATTTGAGTGAAAAGATTCAGCATATCGCTCAGGGGCTAGATAAACCGGTATTGCTTAAAGAAGTAGGGTCGGGCTTTAGTGTTCAAGATTTTGAAAAAGGCCTCGCTGCTGGCATAAAATATTTTGATGTGGCGGGCAGAGGCGGTACCTCTTGGAGCCGTATCGAGCATCACCGCAATCAAAGTACTGCACAGCAACAAGGTACCAATAGCAATGATTTAGGTTTGTGCTTTCAAGATTGGGGTATAGATACGGTAACTTCTCTTAAAATGCTAAATCCTTACCTAAATAAGGCAACTTTAATCAGTAGCGGCGGACTTAGGAATGGGATTGATATGATTAAGTCTGTTATACTCGGCGCCTCAATTTGTGGCATGGCAGCGCCTTTTCTAAAGCCCGCTATGCAATCCACCGAAGCGGTGGTAGCAGAAATTGAAAGATTGCGTCGAGAATTTAATACAGCTATGTTTCTTTTAGGAATGAAAGATATAAACAGCCTCTTTAATAATCAGTCATTAATCTTAAAATAGAATCTCTAACCACTTTAAGATACCGCGCTGTACTTTAGCGCGTTGAGGAACGAATTTAGTATGTTGCCTGTTGGTATTGATAAAATCAGCTTTTATACATCTAATTATTATTTAGATTTAAGGACCTTAGCTTGTACCCAAGGTACGGATCCAGAAAAGTATTATGTAGGAATAGGGCAAGAAAAAATGGGCATGCCCGCCCATGATGAAGATGTTGTGACTATGGCCGCCAGTGCCGCCAGCCCATTGTTTGACGATGAGCAGAGCAAAACGATATCGACATTATTATTCGCCACTGAATCCGGTATCGATCAGTCAAAATCCGCAGGCATTTACGTGCATCGTCTGCTTGGCCTCAATGCTAACTGTCGCGTGGTAGAGCTTAAACAAGCTTGTTACTCGGCGACTGCCGCTGTGCAAATGGCTTGTGCATTGGTTGCGCGTCAGCCTGAGACTACCGTGTTGGTGATCGCCTCTGATGTCGCTAAGTATGAATTAGACACACCCGGGGAAGCTACCCAAGGCTGTGGCGCTGTCGCGATGCTGATTAAGGCTAATCCGCGTATTTTAGAAATAGACCCGCAAGTGGGTAATCACACTGAAGATGTGATGGATTTCTGGCGTCCGAATTATCTTAAAACAGCCATAGTTGACGGTAAATATTCGACCAAAATATATTTGAAATCGCTTAAAAAAGCCTGGGAGAATTTTACCCTGGCAAGTGATGTTAGCTTTACTGACCTCAGTCATTTTTGCTATCACTTACCTTTTTCGCGGATGGCGCAAAAAGCGCATAAGCATTTGTCTAGGGTGAATAAATCTAGCCTAGAGCCCGAGCAGATTGAAGCGCAAATTGAAGGCTCGCTACTTTATAATAAACTGATTGGCAACAGCTATGCGGCTGCCTTATTTATTGGTTTTACCTCGTTGATCGAAAATAGTAACAGTGATCTGGGTGGTAAAAAAATAGGCTTCTTTAGTTACGGATCAGGCTGCGTCGCCGAGTTTTTTAGTGGCACAGTAGTTCCAGGTTATCAGCAGCAGCTGTTTAAAGAGCAGCATCAAAATATGCTTGAATGTCGCGAAGAGGTAGATTATGAGCAGTACATCACGCTCTATAATGCGCCTGATCCGCAAAATGGCGAAAGCGTCATCATAGACGTTGATACTACTGGGAAATTTAGATTGGCAGCGATTGCCAATCATAAACGAGAGTATGTTGAGCGCTAATGCAAGGGCGTGCGCCGGGTAAAATAATATTAAGTGGCGAGCACTCCGTTGTTTACGGAGCGCCCGCCATTGCCAGTGCGATACAACTGTATAGCTACATCGATTACACGCCGATCAAAGGCTCAGATTTAATTGCCGAGTTTGTCGGTATCAAAGTACATTCCAATCATCCTATTGCCAAATTATCACCCTTAGTTTCTTTCCTTGATCGACAGTTTCAAAAATTTGTCGATGGTGCTATCCAAGTCGATAAAATCCTCAACTCGCCAGTGCAATTAGTGCTTTACGTACTCGCTTCGCAGTTACCGACAAAGTCTCTCAGTGCGCATTTTAATGGCAATAGCCAACTCCCTATTGGTGCGGGTATGGGCTCATCGGCCTCTATAATTGCTGCCGCAGTGGTATTGGTTGAGTCGATTAACAAGAAGCCATTGTCCCCAGTAGAGCGTTATCAATTAGTTAAACACTGTGAGCGCTTGCAACACGGTAAAGGCAGCCTGATTGATGCCGCCACTGTTATCTTAGGCGGCATAGTACAAGTACAAGAGCAGAGTGTGACTAAGTTGCCTTTGAGATTGGATCGACATTGGTACTGGTTGTTTACGGGTACACCGCAGTGCTCAACCGGTGAGTGTGTGAGCTTCGTCGCAGAAAAACACGCCATTGATGACTCATTATGGCAGGCGTTTAGCGCCTGCACCCAAAGTTTGATTAAACAGCTTGAAAGTGGTGGGGATCCTAGTGATGTTATCACCGAAAATCAGCGTTTACTTGAGCATATAGGTATAGTGTCACAACGTACTCAAGAGATAATCGCGACGCTTAAAGAGCGCGGCGCCAGTGCCAAAGTATCAGGGGCGGGTGCCTATATTGGCGACTCTAGCGGGTTGTTGCTAGTTTATGCAAAAGACGTTGACCCCCAACAGCTCTTTGCCGGCTTTAATATGAAATGGGGCAAGGTTGAACAAGATTTACAAGGGGCGAGAGTACTAACAAATGACTAGAAAAATAACCGCCAGTGCGCCTGGCAGTGTCATGTTGATGGGCGAGCACGCCGTGGTTAAAGGCTATTGGGCGGTCGCCTGTGCACTGGATAAAAACATCAGTGTGACATTAACCCCCAGGGCTGATCGCGAGGTTTTGATTCGCTCTGAGCTCGCCACTTACCAAGCCTCATTAGATGACTTAAGTATTGATGACCGACTCAGCTTTGTATTAAAAGCGATTCAATTACAGTTGTCCGAGCTGACCAGAGGTTTTGAATTAGACATCAGCGCAGAGTTTTCCCACACTTTAGGTTTGGGCTCTTCCGCTGCGGTGACCGTTGCGACCGTTAAAGTACTGGCTGAATACACCCATCAGTCATTGAGCCGAGCCGAGCATTTAAAAAAATCGCTCGCAGTCGTACATGGCGTACAAAAGCGTGGCTCAGGTACTGATCTGGCGGCGAGCATTTACGGGGGGGTGATCGCCTATAAAGTGGATCCCTGTGAAGTGATCCCGCTTTCGGGTTTACCGATTATCTGCCTGCACTATGTAGGTTATAAAACCAAAACCCCTGAAGTGCTGTCGATTGTGGCGCAAAAGGCCAAGCGGCATCCTCATATCTATCGCGACATCTACAAAATGATGGATAGCGTAACTTGCGCCGCTATCAATGCCATCAAAGATGAAGACTGGCAGGGCTTTGGAGAATTGATGAATATTTACCAGGGGCAGATGGATAGCTTGGGCGTCAGCGATGCCAAACTTTGCGAAATAATTTATAGCTTACGTAAAGACTCACGTATTCAAGGGGCCAAAATATCAGGCTCAGGCCTCGGTGATTGTGTGATCTCTTTAGGTGCTGAAATAGAGCTCGAAGGTTTTCAGCAAATAAAACTTACTGTTGCCAAAACGGGAATTAGCCTGACAGAAAGTGAGAGCAAGGGAGAGTCCAATGACTGAACAATCCCAGACTAAAGCGCAAGTCATCAACCGCTATATTCCCTCAATCTTATCCGCTAAAGAGAGTGCACAAGCCTTTGCACCTAGTAATATTGCCCTGTGCAAATATTGGGGTAAACGTGAAACTGAGCTTAACTTGCCGACCAACTCAAGCTTGTCGATCTCTCTGGGGCACTTGGGCTCGAACACACATATTAGTCATGCACATTCTGGCATCGATATGGTTAGATTGAATAATAAAGTGCAAGATCCTCAAGGTAGTTTTAGTCGTAAAGTGATCGCTTTTGTAAACTATTTTCGCCGCGAGCAAAATATACCGTTGATTATCGACACCCGTAATAATATTCCAACGGCCGCGGGCTTAGCCTCATCGGCCTCTGGTTTTGCTGCATTAGTGTTAGCGTTAGACGATTTTTTCAATCTGCAGCTGACACCGCAACAATTGTCAGCCTTCGCCAGAATGGGCAGTGGCAGTGCCTCGCGCTCTATTTATACAGGCTTTGTACGCTGGGATATGGGTGAGCAAGCAGATGGCATGGACAGCGTCGCCAGCCAATTACCTTGCCAGTGGCCAGAATTGTGTATCGGTTTGATTAAGGTGAGCAGTGCCAAAAAGCCAGTGGATTCGCGCAGTGGTATGGATCGCACCACCGCCACCTCCCAGCTCTATTCGAACTGGCCGGCACAAGCTGGTGCCGATTTAATCACCATCCAAAGAGCCATTGAGAGCCGTGGTTTCAATGCCATGGGTGCCTGTGCTGAACACAACGCCATGTCCATGCACGCCACTATGATCTCGGCTTGGCCTCCGCTTGTTTACTGGTTACCAGAATCCTTGGCGGTGATGCAGCGTGTCTGGCAATTACGCGAATCAGGCATTGCGGTTTATTTCACCATGGATGCAGGACCCAATTTAAAGCTACTGTTTGAGCGTTCATCGCAAAAATTGCTGGAAGCGGAGTTTGCGCAAATGGATGTCATACAACCTTTTGCAGACGAGTAATGGTGACAACTGAGCTGTTAAGTGGCTTTGTACTCTGCGCCAATCAGCGTGATACGCCCCAGGGAATAACACTGAGCTACTGGCTCGTCACACAAGGGGCGCCGCAATTAATCCAAATACCTGCCCAAGAGCAAGTGTTTTTTGTGTTGCAGCAGGATGAGGATGAAGTCCGTTTTTTACTGCGTGGACTCAGTGAGTGGCGTCTACAAACTCTAGCCCTTAAAGATTTAAAGCAACAACCGGTGATGGGTTTGTATTGCACGAGCCTTAAAGCGGCGCGGCAAGTTATCAATAAATTGCAGCATGCGCACATAGTGATGATCGAGGAAGATATACGCCCTTGCGATCGTCATTTAATGGAGCGTTTTATTCGCGGTGCGGTGTGTTTTGATGCACAAAACAGCCAAAAGATAGCCCCGCGAGCCTACCAGCCTAGCTTCAATATCCTCTCCTTAGACATTGAAACCAACATGCACAGCGGCGATATCCTCTGTATTGGCGTGCAAAACTCTCAAGGTTATCAACGAGTGTTGATGCTGGGAGAGGGGCTAGATACTGAGACTATTCAATACTGTGGCGAAATAAAAGCGCTGTTATTGGCTTATGTGGCACTGATCAATCAATTAGATCCAGACATTATTATCGGTTGGAATGTAATAGGTTTTGATTTCAATGTCATTGACCAATGTGCGCAGCGGCACAATGTAGCGCATAATATTGGTCGAGATGGCAGCGGATGTGTATTACATCAATCGGCGCGCGGAAAATTTTATTTGCGCATAGAAGGGCGCATCGTCCTAGATGGTATCGATGTTTTAAAAGGGGCCACCTACCAGTTCGATAGCTATTCATTAGAAAATGTATCAAGGCAGCTGCTTAATAAAGGCAAGTTAGTGGAGAGTGTGGTGCACCGCGGTGATGAAATCATCGAGATGTATGAGACTGATCAAACTGCATTGGCCAAATACAATTTGATGGATTGCGAATTAGTGCTGCAGATATTTTCCCACGCCAAACTGATTGACTATTTAGTCGAACGCACCGCATTAACCGGCTTAGCGCTAGATAAAATAGGCGGGTGGTCGAGCGCCTTTGATAATTTATACCTACCTAGATTACACCGCAGCGGCTATGTCGCGCCAGAGTATGCATCGGGTGTCAGTGATATGGAATCTCCCGGTGGCTATGTGATGGACTCTATCCCCGGGCTTTACCAGCATATCTTAGTGCTGGATTTTAAAAGCTTGTACCCCAGTATTATTCGCACTTTTAAAATAGACCCACTAGGGCTGGCACAAAGTGCCATCATTAAAGATAAACATTTATTAGTACCAGGTTTTAACGGTGCCAGTTTTACTAAGACAGACAATATCCTACCCGAAATTATGGATGATTTATGGATTGCGCGGGATAGGGCAAAAGCCGCCAATAACAAAGCGATGTCCCAGGCGATTAAGATCTTAATGAGCTCAATGTACGGTGTATTAGGCTCTAATGCTTGTCGCTTCTTCGATCATAGATTATCAGGTTCCATCACTTTGCGCGGCCACGAAATTCTCACCACTACTGCCAAACAGATAGAGCTGCAATTCGGCTATAAAGTGATTTATGGCGATACCGATTCAGTGTTTGTCTGGCTTGGCGATGATTGTCCAGATGCTCTGGCACACGAGATTGGCGAGAAAATGTCTCGTGAGCTGACCCAGTGGTGGGAGCAGCAATTAACCGAGCGCTACCAAATCGAAAGCCATCTAGAGCTTGAGTATGAGACGCACTACAGTAAATTTTTGATGCCAACCATGCGCGACTCGGATGTAGGCACCAAAAAACGTTATGCGGGGTTACAGCACTTTAAAGATAACAGCACCGAAATGGTGTTTAAAGGCATGGAAAATGTGCGCTCTGACTGGACAGAGCTGGCTAAATCGATGCAGCAGCGAGTCTTTCACTGTGCCTTCAATGACTTGCCTTACGAAGATTACATCAAAGAAACCGTTGAGCAAGTACGCAACGGCAAACGCGATGCACAATTGCTCTATCACAAAAAAATGCGACAAAATGTCGAAGACTACCAAAAGAACCGCCCTCCACACGCTCAAGCGGCACTTAAATTACAGCAGTACTATGCAGAACAAAACATCAATGAAAAGGTCCATCGCGGCCAGACTATACGCTACTACATGACAGTGAATGGGCCGGAGCCCATAGAGTGTCATCACTCACTGTTGGATTATGACCACTATATAGAACGGCAATTGAAACCTGCTTTAGATGCATTGTTGTCCGTGAAAGGGCGCACCTTTGAGCAATTGGTGGGACAGCAGATAGGCCTATTTGAGTAAATAGGGTTCTTTAAATATGGAATGCTTATCTGGCGTTTTAGCGGATGCAGTTGAATGTGATTAGCTGTATTTTTCAAAGACTGCATAAGCTAACGGCTATCTGGCTATGACCTGTACAACAACTTAGTTATATCGTATGAAATTGTATTTAGTATTTTATATCCACCGTCCAAAACTCAAGCAGTAATAAGTATCTGGCTGATTTTTAACATCAAGATTTGTGAATTTAAAATTAATTGTTGTTTTTAAAGAATTGTTTAAATAAGTTAGCCTTAAACTATTATCATAGTTTCTGTAAAAAAATAGCATCAGTTGCGTCTACTGCTTTGTATTGGAGTCGAGCGACAGTGTTTGGACATATTAGGTGCTTTATTTTGATGAAAGATTGGCTCTATATCCATCGATGATTCCCCTGTTAGGCATATGGTCATTTATCTTTATACTATAAAGATGCCACTGCACACCCTATCATTTATTTATTAAGTACTGCTCCCATGTAACAACTTATTTCCATTACTGGCATCTGTGAATAGTTTTTTGGTACATCTATAAATCCTCTAATGGATCAGATGTTTTTAAACTATGCTTTGAATGCTAGGGGTTGCGACAAATACTGCCGCAATTTGTTTTATAGTGACTACAATGAATAGATGCTGCAGAGATACATCTGCACGGGGCCAGAAAGCTCCCCGTTGACGTTTATCAACTGAAAGCGACTAAAAGGATCTAGAGTTGCTTCTCCTAGTATTAGGTTGCTAATAATTATCCAGAAAATTCCCGTTTGAAAATTATCAACTGTAAAGCCAGTAAATATTTTGCTCGGTGTTATTTTAGTGGACATCCCGATCACTTTCTGCAGAAAGTTAACTGGATCTAGGGTGTAAGTTAAGGGTTGAACAGGGTGAACGTTAATTCGAAAAGGAGTAAATAGAGATTGTTGATAACTCTTATAGATTAATTGAAAATTAACACAATCCCGCGTAAAGTTAGCGAGACTGAAAATATCCGTTGTGGCATGACTTCCAATAAGCTTTTAAGTAATTAGTGAGAATTCAGTAATTCCCCTTGGAAACTTTTGCCAGAGTGTGTTTCGGCTCAGTTGAATAAACATCTGTGCATAATTCAAACCCATTGAGTGGCCTGATCTAGGTTAATCTGATTATTTTAAAATGTATTTTGGAGCCATATGAGTGTTAACAAATCCGCAAAATCACTACTGATTAATACGCTTGTTTCACGCGATATTAATGAGCCACATCGAGCAGCGACTGCGTTAGAACTTTTCTATGACTTAATTTATGTGGTCGCAATAGCAAGCCTTGCCGCTGAGTTTCACCATGCTTTATCACAATGGCATCATGTAGGGCACGCAGTGTCGATGTATATAGCGATCTTTTTTTGTATCTGGTGGCCTTGGAACACCTACACTTGGTTTGCATCAGCTTACGATACTGATGATGCCATGTTCAGGTTATCTTCTTTCGCGCAAATGACAGGCGTGATTTTAATAGCGGTAGGAGTTAAATCTGCTTTTGAAGATAACAATTTTTTAATCATGATGGTCGGTTATGTGATCATGCGGGTTCCATACATTCTGATGTGGCTCAAAGTCGCTTTTGATGATGTAGATGGGCGCCCCGCGGCAATTCGCTATGCCGTCGGGGTTTTTCTAGTGCAAATTGCCTGGTCACTCTCTATCATCTTTTTCCAGAATTGGTACATATTTATCGCATTGTTATGTTGTGAATTATTAATACCTTATATCGCAGAGCATGCTATGGCTAGAGGACAGAATACCAAATACCATTATGAACACATAGAGGAGCGTTTAGGCTTACTGACCATCATTGTATTAGGCGAGTCTATTTTAGCGGTAGTGTATGCATTTAAACATGTGGTTGAGCAGTTCTCAGCTGATTTACTCACACTGGGTTTAAGTGCCATTCTCATATTGTTTTCAATGTGGTGGTTGTATTTTGATGACAAAGTAGAAGATCATCTGGCTGATCAGAAAAAAACATTTATCTGGGGCTATGGTCACTTTTTCATCTACGGTTTTGCCACCGCTGTTGGCGTGTTAATAAGTGTCAATGTCGATGTTCTGGCCAATACGGCAGAAATTAGCGCAAATACGGCCATTATTGGTTTATCGTTGATGATTGCTGGTTATCTGGTCTCTGTATGGCTGTGCCATGATTTTTTGCTGGAGAAAAAGGGAGCACAATTATATGAACTATTGGTGCTGGCTGTAGTGGTAATTGGCATTGCCTATATTTTCAATAGTGTATTAATGATCAGCATAGCATTCGTTGCCATGAATGCCATCAGGTTGGCACGAGATCATAATCAATCAACGAGTGTAAATACTTGATGTTTGCCCCATTTTAAAAAATCACTCTCGCTAATATGCAACACTAACGGTTCTTGACAGACCCGGCAGAGATCACAAAATGCCAGCACCAAGTGTCGTTAGTAAAAGCTCCACAATTTTTTTTCTACTATGACGCATGCCCGTCACTATTTGTTTAGCATTTGACCTAACTCGATTACCTCGATTGTGGAATTTAGCGAGCACAATTTCAAGTGGCCAATTAAGCCCAAAGTTATATTCGCTAATGTTTTTTTTTCACTTAAGATGAAAAATCTAGTTTAAAAGGTTTTCTTGAATTTACCTTAATCTTTACTACTATTGAGCTGATAGGGCTTCGCAATGATTGGTACATTCAAGTTATAGGTCTGGGCACATAAGTTTGATGTTCCAGCTAAAGGAGGGCATTAAAGGATTAATTTATATATAAAATTTTTAATATCTTGAAAGCATTTCGCAATTTCAAATATACATCGAGGTTGGCATGATTAATAATATTTCAATAAAAATCAAACTATTTGTCTCAGCTATAGTGCCTATTATTGGCTTGGTAGTTGTGTTGTTATCTGCCTTATATCAACTTAAGGAGGCTGACCTTGGGGTGGCGAGAATCTACGATGACCGAGTAGTTCCACTGAAAGACTTAAAGGTAATCGCTGATGATTATGCGGTATCTGTGGTTGATTCAGTGAATAAAACCAATGCGGGAATCTTTAGCGCAGAGCAGGCGTTAAAGTTAATTAGCAGTTCTGACAAACAAATCAAACAAAAGTGGCATAAATATCTAAGTACTGAATTAACCAGCGATGAAAAAAAATTAGTCACTGAAGCTGAGGTGCTGTTTTTAAAAGCGGATCTTGCCATAGAAAAAGTTGTCGCATTTTTAGCCCAATCAAAGGGATCTTTAAAGGGTAAATTGGATCTGTTTGATGGGCCGTTATACAGCACAATAGATCCTATCAGCGATAAAATTAATCAGTTAATTCATCTGCAGTTGGCCGAGGCCCAAAAAGAGAGGCTGCGGATAGAAGACGCTTATCATAGCACTATCATACAGTTGTCGAGTATTACAGCCTTGATTATTTTGATGACTATTGGTTTGTCGATGTTATTTTACAGGGTGTTAATTACTCCACTACAGCAAATGCAATTGACCATTGAGAGGATTGCCTCAGAATCGGATTTGACCTTGAGTTTAAGTGATACTGGTACCAATGAATTGGGTCAAATTTCTAAAAGTTTTAATAGCATGATTAAACAAATGCACGACATTATAGTGCATATTTCCACGGTGACCGAGCAAATAGCATCAGCTTCTAGTAAAATGACTAACATCAGCGAAAACTCAAATAAGAGCATTGAGTTACAAAATCATGAGATAGAGCAAGTAGTTACGGCGATGAATCAAATGGTTGCTACTTCCCAGGAAATATCTAACAATGCCAGTCTGGCTGATAAAGACGCACTTGAAACTAGCCACTATGCGAAACAGGGCAGTTCTATTGTCAATGAAGCGGTCACTGCCACTAATGCACTGGTAATGGATGTAAAGAATGTCTCCAATCGTATAAAAACCTTAGAAAATGAAAGCGAGAGTATTGGCTCAGTAGTGGATGTTATTAAAGGCATCGCCGAACAAACCAATCTGCTGGCTTTGAATGCGGCGATAGAGGCTGCTAGAGCGGGTGATCAGGGCAGAGGGTTTGCTGTAGTGGCAGATGAAGTAAGGACCTTGGCACAGCGTACTCAAGTTTCTACCCAGGAAATACAAGAGGCAATTGAGAGGTTACAAGTAGGGACAAATAATGCTGTCTCTGCGATGAGTAATGGTCAGGAGAAAGCAGAAACCGCGGGTGAGAAAGCGATAGAGGCGGGAGAAGCGCTTCAGACTATATCTTCAGCCATTGATAATATAACTAATTTGAACGCTTTAATCGCCGTAGCATCGCAAGAGCAGACTTCGGTGTCTGAAGAAATAAATCGCTCTTTGAACAAATTGCATGAGGCCTCAAATGATTCTAGTGTCGGAGCGCAGCAAATTTCACAGTTTAGTGCCGAGTTGTATTCTCTTTCGGAAGGTTTAGAAACGATGGTTAAAAAATTCCGCATCGTTTAAGTCAGTAGTAATCTTTATCCACTAGGAGCTGGTAGGGCTTAAATTAGCGCAGCGAGAAACCAGACTGAAATCTAATTTCCGCAGTAGTTAAGCTAAGTCCACTACCTCCTAGCCCACCTTTCTAGCATTAATAGTGCTAACTCTGTTAAATAACACGCTATATATCCTGCAATAATAACATTTCGCCAGAGCATGTT
The DNA here is from genome assembly GCA_013215375.1 of Oceanospirillaceae bacterium. GTDB lineage: Bacteria > Pseudomonadota > Gammaproteobacteria > Pseudomonadales > Balneatricaceae > Rs1. Next base: position 86,380 of record JABSRB010000015.1, read on the forward strand.
AGTGACTGGCACAATTCCTGCTTAATTCAAAACCTCAAGATTTTTTATATTAAATAACAATAAATAAGCAGATACCAACGGATCTTGCTGGCTATGCACCAAAACGGAGCGGTGATGCGCTGTTGTTGGGCGCACAACTTTTTAAGGCAAAATTCAGTAGTGTATTCAGGAGAGTCTGCATACCGATTTTAGGATCATAGAGGCCTATGCCCGCATCGCAGCAAATTGTAAAAAATCGCCGTAACTACAACCAGTGGGTAGCCAACCAAACTTTGGAGGACTACGCGCTGCGCTTTACTGCGCATAAAGGTCGCAAGATGAGCATCGAGCGGGTCGCTAAGACCGCCATTGGTGCAACGGCTTTTTTAGCGCTGGAGGGGATCGCCGCTGCGGTCACTTTAAGTTATGGCTTTACCAATACCTTAATTGCCATGTTTACCGTGGCGTTGTTGTTTTTTATCATCAGTTCGCCCATTGCTTACTACTCTGCAAAATATGGCCTAGATATAGATCTATTAACCCGAGGCGCAGGCTTTGGTTATTTAGGCTCCACCATTACCTCATTAATATACGCCTCTTTCACCTTTATATTTTTTGCCATTGAAGCGGCGATTCTCGCATCCGCTTTACAGGCATTGCTGGGAATTCCGTTGCAGATCGGTTATCTGCTGTGCGCAGTGGCAGTTATTCCCATCGTTACTCATGGCATTAAAACCATCAGTAAGTTTCAGTTGGGTACGCAAAATCTCTGGGTACTGCTGCAGTGTACGGCGCTGGCGACCGTGGTTTATTTTGAATACGAACAATTAGATGATTGGAGCCAGTACACACCAGAGGGTTTACCGGCTGGTCAGCACTTTGACATTATGCTCTTTGGTGCCGCCGCCTCGGTATTTTTTGCACTAGTAGCACAAATAGGCGAGCAGGTAGATTACCTGCGCTTTATGCCACAAAAGACAGCGGAGAATAAACGCCGTTGGTGGTTTTGGTTGATGCTAGCAGGGCCGGGTTGGATTGTAATTGGTCTGGTTAAAATGTTGCTGGGCTCTTTTTTGGCCTACTTGGCTATTAGCCAAGGCGTAGCCCCCAGCGTGGCTAGCGATCCTAGCCAGATGTATTTCAAAGTATTTTCTTACCTTACCAACACGCCCTCGCTGCCAATATTCTTAGCGGCGTTGATGGTGATTATCTCCCAGTTAAAAATCAATGTGACCAATGCTTATGCGGGGTCTATTGCCTGGTCTAACTTTTTCTCACGTCTCACCCACAACCATCCTGGCAGGGTGGTTTGGCTAATATTTAACGTAGTGATTGCGCTCGGCCTGATGGAGCTGGGTATTTATCAGGTACTAGAGTCTATACTGGGCTTGTTTGCGATAGTCGCGGTCAGCTGGCTGGGCTCAGTGAGTGCCGATCTGCTGATCAATAAACCGCTGGGGCTTAGCCCTAAACAGGTTGAATTTAAACGCGCGCATTTATATGACATCAACCCCGTTGGCTGCGGCTCCATGTTGCTCGCCTCCATTATTGGATTACTCTGTTACTTAGGTTTTTTTGGCGAGGTACTGCAAAACTTAGGGCACTTTGTCAGCCTGTTATGCTGTTTTATTTTAGTGCCGTTAATTGCCTGGTTAACCGGTGGACGGTTCTATATCGCCCGTCAATCCCCTGAGTTAATCCCGCTGTTAGCTGAGGCTAAACTAGCCGCACAAAAGACCTGCACCGAAGACTCTCAGCTTTTAGTCACTTTGGATTGCGGTATCTGCGAAAATGATTTTGAAACAGAAGACATGAGTTATTGCCCCGCCTATGCGCTGCCCATTTGCTCGCTGTGCTGCACCCTAGAAGTGCGCTGCCTCGACAGCTGCAAGCCAAAAGCCAGAGTCTCACAGCAAATTATCGACTTTCTAGGACTGTTTTTATCCGCCAATAAATCCCGTTCTGTGAATAGTCAGTTGGGGCGTTTTGTTGCTTTATTGTTGGTGGTTAACTTGTTTAACGCCGCACTGCTAGCGGTGATCTATCGGCATATGCAGCCTATAGACCCTAGTGCGCTGTTGTTATTAGAGCAGACTTTGTGGATTGTTTTTGTCAGCTTATTAATTGTCTCTGGCGTACTTTGTTGGCTGTTGCTGTTGGCTCATGATAGTCGGCGTCTTGCCCAGCAAGAATCCATGAGTCAAACGCAAAAACTCACCTTGGAGATAGCGGCACATCAACAGACCGATCAGGCGTTACAACAAGCAAAAGATTTGGCAGAGCGCGCCAGTGCGGCTAAAAGTCGCTATTTAACTGGCATCAGTCATGAGCTGCGCACCCCACTGCAATCTATACTAGGTTATGCGCAACTGTTATTAGACAAAGTAAATATGCCGCCAGAGCACCATAAAGGCCTGCACATAATTCACCGCAACGGCCAGTACCTGACGGATCTAATCGAGGGATTATTGGATATATCAAAGATAGAGGCGGGGCGTCTTGATTTGTATCGCAGCCAAGTGCGCCTGCCTGAACTGCTAGCGCAAATGGTTGATACCTACTCCCTACAAGCGCTGAGTAAAGGTATTAAGTTTCACTTTGAATCGTCCTCTTCCTTACCGGAAGTAGTGATTTGCGATGAAAAGCGCCTGCGTCAAATCCTCAATAATTTGCTCTCTAACGCGGTTAAATATACCCGAGATGGTCAAGTGGACTTCAGTGTGCGCTATCGCAATCAAGTGGCCGAATTTATTATTCGCGACACGGGTATCGGCATAGAGCAGGAGGCACTTGAGCGTATTTTCCACCCCTTCGAGCGGGTTCGTGACCGGCATACGACGAATGTACCGGGCTCTGGATTAGGTTTAACCATTGTTAAATTACTATCGGAAATCATGGGCGGCGATTTGCAGATCGAAAGTCAGTTAGGCGAGGGCAGTTGCTTTAAAGTCAGCCTGATGTTGCCTTGGGTAGCCCAGGAAAGCATGACAGTCACTAGTCCGACCAAAATAGCGGGTTATGAGGGGTATCAGCGCAGTTTGCTGTTAGTCGATGATGATCCAATAGTGCGCGGCTTGTTCAGTGATTTATTAGAGCCATTGGGCTTTCGCATATTAGAGGCGCCAAACGGCGAGAAATGCCTGCAATTATTATCGCAGACCGATGTGGATTTTATCTTATTAGATATCAACATGCCGGGAATCAATGGCCTAGAAGTAGTTGAGCAGCTGCGCCAGCGCAAAGTGAAAACGCCGATAGTGATGCTCTCAGCAGACGTGCAAGAACAGCACGGGGTGATAGGGGCTGATTTTGGCTACGATGGTTACTTGATCAAACCTGTGGCCAACTCGATGCTGTTAGAGACCATTGCGCGCCACTTAGACCTTCATTGGATTTATCAAAATTTAGAGCAGCCAACAGTCATCATCGAAGCTAAAAAGGCCCTACCTACGGCCACCAATGAGTTAGAAATTCCCGATCATCCACTGCTCTTAGAGCTCAAGGCTTGTGCGCAGATGGGCTATCACAAAGGTGCCAGTGAGCTACTAACACAGATAGAAGAACAGGCCATTCTCCCCCCCGATACTTTGGCGCAGTTACAGCAATTGTGTCGCAATTTCCAATTTGAACAATTATGCAGCTCTCTGGAGAGCAAAAGTTATGAGTAGTGCCGTCAACGCACACCCGGGTCGTCGCGATATCGTACTAGTCGTGGATGACTCGGCCGATGCCCTAAGCTTGATTAACGATGTGTTGGAAGAAGCGCAGATGGATGTGCTGGTGGCCCTTGATGGTAAAGCGGCACTGACCATTGCCGCGCGCATCAAACCGGACATTATCTTGTTAGATGCCATCATGCCCAACATGGACGGTTTTAGTACCTGCGAAGCGCTCAAAGCTGATCCGCAACTAGCGACTATTCCGGTTATTTTCATGACAGGGCTCACCGAAAGTGCCGACATTATTCGCGGGCTAAATGCGGGTGGCGTCGATTATCTCACCAAACCTATCAATACCAACGAGCTATTAGCGCGGATGCGCGTACATTTGAGCAACGCGAAACTCACCAATAGTGCTCAGTCGGCACTTGATAGCACCGGCCAGCATTTACTGACCGTATCCTCCACAGGTAAGTTGCTTTGGGCCACCCCACAAGCCTATTCATTACTGGCCAGAGCCAGAGCCGATGAAACTTGGCAGCAACAGCAATTTAGCCCGCAGCTAACGCATTGGTTCAGCCATCAGCCCAAAGTAGAGCAGCAGTTAACCTTGGCGAACTTGGCTTACCCGTTGTCTGTTAAGTTGATCAGCTACCAGCAAACCGGAGAGTTGTTACTGCGTCTAATCGATGGGCAGCGACCCACGCAAGAGCAGCAGTTACAACAGAGCTTAAATCTAACTACCCGTGAGTCGCAAGTATTACACTGGATAGCTCAAGGGAAAACCAATCGTGAAATAGCGCAGATTTTGGAGATGAGTCCGCGGACTGTGAATAAACATCTAGAGCAAATTTTCCCTAAATTGGCCGTCGATAATCGTACTGCAGCGGCGGCTGTAGCGCTGAGGGTATTGGTTAATCAAGAGACAGTTGCGAAGGTTTAAATGCCTGTTGTTGACTAACCCTCAGCTTGCAACTCACAATTGTTACGGAGGGTTGCCAGTGAATGATGTACTGCATGGTGCATAATATGGAGAAGTTGTGGCGATACGATGACAGGAATCTTGCACAGACCTTGAAGAAGGCAACAGAGGCTCTATTAGGGGAATTTTAGCTTGAGTTTGACTAATTACTAACCCATATTAGCTGTTATTAAACCAGAAAAAACATACTGGGACTTAAATAAATTTAACAGTTTAAGGATAGGTTTGTAGAAATTTTGCGTTATTTTCGATTTTTCTACAGCCTAGTTATACGGTCTTAAATAGGATCGTACGCTAATTATACTTTTGACCCAAAACGAAGATTCAGACGGGTTTAAAGTTTTATAACAAGGGATAATAAATACAAAATGTTCAAGGGTGGAATCGCAGACAAACTTGGCAATGGTTATGAGTCAAAATGGATCGTAAAGTATCTATTGTTGCTTGTTCCAGGAAAAGCGGACTGGTTTAAATTTGAAGGGCTTGACACTGAATACGCTGGTTTTGAATTTGCTTGTAATATTAACGGTAGAACAGAATGGCACCAAACTAAGAACAACTGTCCTACTGGAAACTGGTCAATTAATGCATTAGGAAGCAAAGGTGTACTAAAAGCATTTGCTAATAGGCTAGGAAATGACTGTACTGCTCATTGCTTTTTTGTGTCGCAAGATAACGCCAAAGATTTTCGGACTTTATCAGAAAAATCACGCATAGCTAATGATCTTCCGCAGCTGGAAGCTAATCTATCAGAAAAGCAGACAGAAGCCTTAACTGAATTAAAAAAACATTGGGATGTTGATGATACGACCATTTTTGACTGGTTGAATCGTAGTATTGTTGAAATATTCCCAGAGCGTGAATTGGATACATTTATTGAGTGCCACGGTGATCTCTACTTTCAAGATGGCAAAGGAACTTATTCATTTCTCCGAGGTATATTAGAAGAAAACTTCAACGCCAAACTAACGACGGATGAGCTGAGAGATCAAATATCAGACAAAGGCACGTTGGTATTTCAAAGCTGGCTGTTTGATTCAACACTTAAAAAAAGGGTTGATGAAGAAACCGAGGCTTATTTGGATTCCTATTTACCCTTTGGTTTTGCAGGAAAAATAATTGAACGCCAAACTGAAAATGATGTTGTTGATGTGATTTTAAATCAACAATCTGAAATAGACATCATATTTATTACAGGCTCAGCGGGTGTTGGAAAATCAGGTATTAATCGAGGTGTGCTAAAAAAATTAGTAGATAAAGGGGTACCCGTATTAGCTTTTCGCATTGATCAATTTTTATCATGCAACAGTAAGGAAGAGTTAGGGTTACAAATAACAGGAAGACAAGAAAGCCCTGTTATAACGCTTAAAGCCTCGTCTCCTAATGATATTTCCGTACTTTTTATTGACCAAATTGACTCCGTTAGTGATATTTCTGGGCGAGGTGGTAATGTCAAAAAGGTTCTTTTTAGATTACTAGAAGATGCTAAATCGTTTGGCACTGTAAAAATTGTAATGTCTTGTAGAACATTTGACTTAAATAATGATGCTAGGCTTAAGGATATCTATGACCAAGATGCGGTATCAAACATTGAAGTTCCTCAGCTGGATTGGAATACTGAAATACAGCCCTTACTAGAGGAAAAAGGTGTCGAAATACAACAGTTGACTGATAAGCAGAAGCAATTACTTAGCTTGCCAATCAATTTAACAATATTTTTGAATGTTTATGAGCCTGGATTTTCATTCAGTTCAACTACCGTTCTCTACGATGAGTTTGTCACTAAAAAACAACGATATATTTCATCAACATCAAGACCAAATTGGACATTGGCTCAAGTGCTTGGTGAACTTGCACAATGGATGAGTGAAAAACAGCAATTATCAGCACCTGCTCAAATACTTGACCAATATCCTAATGCACTCGAGATTTTGTCATCTGAGGGGTTAATTACAAGCTCTAAATATAATGTAAATTTTTTTCATGAAAGTTTTTTCGATTACATTTATGCCAGAAGCTTCGTTATTAGCCATACAAGCATTAGTGAAATGCTGCGCAGCGGTGAGCAGCATCTATTTAGGCGGACTCAAGTTCGCCAAATCTTAGAAGCATTGCATGAAACTGACAACCAGCGTTATCTACAAGAGCTTTCTCAATTACTTACAAGTGATAATATTCGATATCATATTAAGTCAGCAGTTGCTCAATGGCTACGTGTACTTAAAAATCCTATTAATAAAGAGTTTAGAGTACTCTCTGAATTAAATACTGAAATAGATAAATTTCACCCATTATTTAAAGTAGCAGCACTTGCGCCAGAGGGGTGGTTTAAACTTTTAACCAGTAATGGCTGGTTACAAAAAAACTTTACTCAGGGCAGTGAGGAGCAAATACAAGATATATTATGGTTTTTATCTGTAAATGTCGAAAAATATCAGGAAGCTGTGATGTCAGTATTACGGGATGCGCTGGCGGTAAAACCTGAAATAGCACACAAGCTTTTTCCTTGGTTTGACAGGCTACTTTTGCGTGAACCTGCACCAGCATTATTGAATCTATATTTGGAATTAATAGATCAAAACCCTCAATGTTTTCTTAAAAGTATCGTTAATGAAAACTTTTCCATGCCATTTCATGGATGGATTGAATCTTCACCAGACCTATGTGGACAATTAATTAAGAAGATTTATTCCATCTGGTGCAGCGAGAATACTGATGAAATCCCTTTTTCTAGAGACGCAGAGTCAATTATTGACTCCTACTCCTTGTCTGAAATTGCTAAAAAATCCCCATTAGCCTTCGTCGAAGGCACTACCGAAGTTTTTGTCTATGCAGTTACAGCTGTACTGAATACTGATGAGTTTAAGCATTATTATGGTTTTAGCCAAAGAGCTTATTCAGGTTTGAATCATGGTTTTGATGATTTTTTAAGTAAGTATCGTGAATCAATGATTCAGCTCGCCATTGAACAACCTGAAATAGCTAAAGAGTATTTATTACTTTTACCATTCAATAAGCATGAATGCTTTATGCACATTTATCTTGAAACTATAGCGGCAGCTCCTGAAGCATTATCATACCTGTTAGCAGACCTTATTGATGATGAGTTGGCATTTGAAGCCGGCTTTGATGGTGCTAAGTGGTTATCTTTGGCTAATGCTTACAGGTCAGCGGCCCCTTATCTGATTAATGAACAATCAATACGGGTAGAGTTTCAAATTACCAACTACAATCCAGAAATACTGGATTCGTACCGTATCTATCAAGCAGTAAAAAGAGATGATAATGATTATTGGAATTATACAACCAAGACAGCTATTTATTATTTAAACCGTTCTGGCTATCAGCAATGGTGTATTTTAGAAACGGTAGGTGAAGATCAACTTAACGATTTATCGAAATTGAAACTTGCTCAATTACGTAGAAAATTTCCTAATTGCAAAGTTGAAAAACCTGATCATAAAGAAGCATCTTTTGTTGGCTCTCCTTTATCCAAATCATCCACAGAAAAAATGGACGATAAAAGTTGGTTATCAGCAATCGAAAAATATAGTGACGCATGGCGACCAGACCGAAGTTTCGGTGAAGGTGGTGCAAGGGAACTGGCAGGATATTTACATGGTTATTCGGCACAAAATCCAGAACGGTTTGCGGCTCTTAGCTTAAAAATACCTCATGACTCAAATCCTGCGTACGTTAGAGAAATTGTAATAGGTCTCTCAGAATCTGAAAGTCATTCGATCACTGATTTTGAGATGATTAATGTTGTTCTTCGCGCCCACAGTCATCCTGAAAAACCTTTTGGGGAAGCTATCGCAAGATTACTTAGAGCAAAACCTCATCTTACTGAAGAGCCTGAAATACTTGATCTATTAATATGGTATGTAGTTAATGGGGAATCTAATGAAGATGTTGATGAATCAAATACAGCAAGAGAGTCAGCTGATATAGATAGCTTACTGCAAAGTGGCGATCGTCTACATATCAGGGGGATTAATGGTGTACGAGGGAGTGCTTGGGATGCATTGCATATCGCTTTTACCGAAGCCTTATCAGCTGAAGAAAAAATTATTGATGCGATTAAATTTGCTGTGGCTAATGAACCATTAGTCAGTATACGCTGCTGTATCATCGAATCTTTTAGCACCATCTTCAATAAAGACAAAACACTGTTTTCAGAATTGATTTATCAATTAGTTGATCCCTCTAACTGTAAGGTAGGTAAACAGCACATAGCATTGTCACCACTTATAACTCGTACAGGCATCTATTTATTTCCATATATCTTTTCCCAAATTCCAGAACTAGCAAAGGAGCTAGTTGATAAGCTAATAAACAGCGACAATGATGATATGCACCTGATAGGAGTCTGGTTAATTTATTGTGAAAGTTTCAGAAATGAAAATTATATCGAAATTGCAAATTCCTACCCTATGACAAACCCAGAGTATCGAAAAATCATGGTAAGTGTAGCTAGAGATGTCATTGGCTGGACTGGCAGTAAACATCGTGCTGAAAAATTATTGAATGTTTTTTTTCATGATATCGATGACAATATCAGAAGCACTGCTTCATCTGCTTTTAGGAATATTGATAAAGCTGATTTTATATACCATAAAGGCTTATGCCATAACTTTATTGATTCACCTGCCTTTACAGGTCACAGTTCTTCTATGCTATATAAAATAGAAGATGTTGAAGGGAATATTAGCGATATTATTATTTCTTCAGCTGAAAAAATAATTCATACAGCTATTGCCAAAAGACAAGCAGGTGAAGCATTTAGTTCAGGTCTGCGTCATCTTCAAGATCATTTAAAAAGTGCTTATTTAGCATCAGAAGCTAATCCAAAAGAAAGGAAACAGATATTAGATTTAATTGATCTTATGTTAATTCATGAGATATATGGGGTTGAAGAAATTACCAATGTAGATGACCGATACTAATGTATAAATTGCAAGGGCCGCAGTTATAATCCAGAATGTTTTAATTACAGTTTTCTACTTTAGCTTAATATAAAATATGCCTGAATTTTCTTGGTTTCTCACAATTGGACTACATCGAATTTGGCTGACAGTTTCAAGTGCCAACATGGGCGCTATCCATTCCTATAAGAAACTGGGCTATATTGAAGAAGGAGTGATGCGCGAGGCTGCATTTAAAGATGGCGAATATCACGACAAAATTGTAATGGGCATTCTCAAGTCTGAATGGCATAACAAGTTAATTAATTAATCGCTTTCAACGTCAGACAGCCTACATATTCCTTCGCCACAGGCTGCTGATTATTGAAGCGTTAGACTCAAGGTGAAGCCAAGGGATATGAATAAATTCCCTGTGGTTTTTATTCTATTGTCCGCTCATGTATACGCGGAGCCTCCCTTCGTTCCGAACGAAGTGCTGAGAAAGGTGATTACTCATAAAAAGGTTACTGATTTTTTTCATACCAACATTATTAAGCTATCTACAGTTAACTTGGCTTCAGCGCCGAATGTAAGCGACCTTAAACCTAAAGTATTGCTTGTCACATATAACAGCACTGAACAAAAATTGGCTTTCCAGTTTTCAAAGATTAGTTGGCCTTCTTCTGGAAATGTCACAGTTTGGTTCAAATATCCCCCCGAAGGAATGCTTGGTAAGGTTTACTTCAACCTTGAAAAGGGTGTTGCTGTTATCGCAAAGGTGGAAGTATGGGAACAATAGCAATCAAGGTTAACAAACACAGTCTGTCGGGAAATCGGGACGCCACTTCGTGGCTGAAATCCCTCGGTTTCCTCGGCTGTGGGCATTATGCAAACATAAGCTCCCCAAAAAGGAAATTGGAATGTCTAACTCTATTATTAGTCACATCACTTTAGGCACATATGACTATGAGAAAACTGCCTCTTTCTATGATGCGGTACTGAAACCACTGGGTTTTAGTCGAGTACCAAAATCTGCTGGAAAACCTCCTATGTATGCCGTAAACGGTGAAATGGCCCATCTGTACTTGTATAAGCCATATGATGGCAAGCAGGCCACTTGGGGTAATGGGGCTCATATAGCTTTACAGCAAAAACAAGGATAGCTGTTGATGAGTTCTACCACCCAAGAAGCAATATCAAACGGTGGTTCTGATGAAGGGGAGCCGGGGTTAAGAGAAGGCTATGGACAGAACTACTATGCTGCATATGTTCGTGATCCAGATGGTAATAAGCTACAAGCAGTATGCTATGAACACGCATAATAAAAAGAGTATGTGATTTAACAAATCGACCATTATTCCCCGAAACCTGTAACTACGTCAAATGACGTACCCCAATCTGTTAATCACCCCATAGGCGCATAGCTGTGTTTTTTTAATAATAGAGCACAATAAACAGCTTGCCTGCCAATGCTCCGGCTGTTTTTTCACCATGAAGCATTCACTTGTCATCTAACAAAGAGGGAAGACCATGAAGGTTACACAATTTGTCTCGACACTCGCGCTGTCTATCAGTTGCGCCATCAGCGCTAGCGCTTTCGCTGCTGATACCATTAAAGTAGGTGTTTTACATTCACTGTCCGGCACGATGGCGATCAGCGAAACGACTTTAAAAGACACTGTATTAATGATGGTCGAAGAGCAGAACAAAAAAGGCGGCTTATTAGGTAAGCAGCTAGAAGCTGTGGTTGTTGATCCGGCTTCAAACTGGCCACTATTTGCTGAGAAAACACGTGAGTTGTTAACTCAGGAAAAAGTCGATGTTATTTTTGGCAGCTGGACCTCAGTATCGCGCAAGTCTGTATTGCCAGTTATTGAAGAGCTAAACGGTTTAATGTTTTACCCAGTGCAATACGAGGGCGAAGAGTCTTCTAAAAACATCTTTTACACCGGTGCTGCGCCTAACCAACAGGCGATTCCCGCGGTTGATTACCTGATGGACGAGTTAGAAATTAAGCGTTGGGTATTAGCAGGTACTGACTATGTCTACCCGCGTACCACCAACAAGATCTTGTTAGCTTATCTAAAGTCTAAAGGTGTAGATGAGGCTGATATCATGGTCAACTACACACCTTTTGGTCATTCTGACTGGCAGTCTATTGTCTCTGATGTGAAGAAATTCGGCTCACAAGGCAAAAAAACCGCGGTAGTTTCTACTATCAATGGTGATGCTAACGTACCTTTCTATAAAGAGTTGGGTAACCAGGGCATTTCATCTGAAGACATTCCAGTGATTGCATTCTCTGTTGGTGAAGAGGAGCTTTCTGGCATAGATACTAAGCCACTAGTCGGTCACTTAGCGGCTTGGAACTACTTCCAAAGCGTTGAATCTGCAGAAAACGAAGCATTTATCGCACAGTGGAAAAAGTTTATCGGTGATGACAAACGTGTCACAAATGATCCGATGGAAGCGACTTACATCGGCTTTAAAATGTGGGCACAAGCGGTGACGGATGCTAAAACCACTGACGTGGATGCGGTTGAACAGGCAATGCTTGGGCAAACTACGCCAAACTTAACCGGCGGTATCGCTAAAATGAACAACAACCATCACTTGAGCAAGCCGGTATTAATCGGTGAGATCCAAGACGATGGTCAGTTAGAAGTTGTATGGTCTACAGACTCTGTCGTACCAGGCGATGCTTGGTCTGATTTCCTACCGGGATCTAAAGATCTTATCGCCGATTGGAGCCCTGCACTTAAGTGCGGTAACTTCAATACTGTGACTAAGGTTTGTTCTGGCCAAAAGTAATAGCTTAAGATCTCAGCATAACTACTGCACTCGATAATGCACCGCTATGCAGAGGTCTGTGTTTATTAAAAGCTATCTCCCGAGTGGGCTTTGCCTACTCGGGAATCTTTTTTTATCCTACTTTTATTTTTTATTCCCCTCGCTGATTTTTAATTTCAGGAGTCCAGCTTGAGACATTTTTTACTCATCTGCTGCGTGTTTTTTAGTCATTATCTCTACGCCGCACAGCCAACTGTTGTCACCTCTTCTGTACTGAGTGTCCAGAGTAGTGAGCGTTTGCAGAAGCTCACCCAGAATAAACTTAAACAATCCCTTAAAGTGCTGCAGGCCATTCCCAGTGCTGAGCACAAACAGTTGTTGCCGCTCTATCAGGCGCTGATTAAAGGGCAGCTGTATTTTATTAAGAGCAGTGGCCAACTGATTAAAGTGGTTAAAACCGGCAACATCAAAAGCTACAGCGAAATTTTTAGTGCCAAGGTACTTGAGCCTCAGGCTAAAAAAGCCATTAAAAAAGTGCGAGTTAACAACAAAATTCGGGTGTATTTACGCCAGCTATTAGCCAAACAAGCATTGAGTGCAGCAGATCCCAAAGCGCGTTTGCTGGCTCTGCGCGCGGTATTAAAAGACCTCAGTCCACAAAGTGTATTGAGTATCACTGAGCTGCGTTTAGCTGAAAAAAATATTGAAGTACAACAGATGATGGATGTCATCATCGATATTGAGCGGGCGCGTAACGCCCCGTTAAAGCTGGATAAAATAGCGGCCATTGATCGCTTAGGTGAATCTCTAGAGCCGCAAGTGCGTACTGAATTAGTTCAAATACAAGCTAACAGCAGTGCCCCGAAAGTATTAAAAGCGTTGGAAAAAGCATTACTCAGTATAGATGAGAGCCGTCAGTTCTTCGGTTATTTAGACCAGTTATTTTTTGGTTTAAGCTTGGGCTCGGTACTACTGTTAGCCGCGATTGGCCTGGCAATCACCTTTGGCATGATGGGCGTCATCAACATGGCTCACGGCGAGATGATTATGCTCGGTGCCTATACCACTTATGTGGTGCAACTGTTGATGCCTAATTTTATTGAATATTCATTGTGGGTGGCTGTGCCGCTGGCGTTTGTGGTGGCAGGCTCTGTCGGTATCTTAATAGAGCGCTGTGTGATTCGCTTTTTACACGGCAGACCGCTGGAGACATTACTGGCAACTTTTGGTATCAGTTTGATTTTACAGCAGTTAGTGCGCAGTATTTTCTCGCCGCTAAATCGTCAAGTAGAATCCCCGCAATGGATGAGCGGCTCTTGGGAAATTAACCCAATCTTTTCGCTGACTTTAAATAGACTTTACATTCTTGCCTTTGCGCTGCTGGTCTTTTTTGCACTGTTGTTTATCCTCAAAAAGACCTCACTGGGACTCAATGTTCGCGCGGTCTCGCAAAACCGTGCCATGGCCAAAGCACTGGGAATTCGCACCGATAGAGTAGATGCCATGACTTTTGGCTTAGGCTCCGGTATTGCGGGAATAGCAGGGGTAGCGCTGAGTCAGTTAACCAATGTTGGGCCCAACTTAGGTCAAGCTTATATTATCGACTCCTTTATGGTGGTGGTGTTTGGTGGTGTGGGTAATTTATTTGGCACCTTAGTGGCTGCTTTCTCACTAGGCATCGCCAACAAAATATTAGAGCCTATGACCGGTGCAGTGCTCGCTAGTATTTTTGTATTAGTCTTTATTATCTTGTTTATTCAAAAACGCCCTAAGGGCTTGTTTCCACAAAAGGGGAGAGCGGCTGAATGATAGCGCTTAGCAATTTTTTACAGGCCAGATCTTCCGTTAGTTCGGCCTCTAATTTAGTGTTGGTATTTATTACTTTGTTTATCCAAAAACGCCCTAAGGGCTTGCTTCCACAGAAGGGGAGGGCGGCTGAATGATATCGTTTAGCAATTTTTTACAGGCCAGATCTTCCGTTAGTTCGGCCTCTAATGGCGCAGTATTGCCTTTTGTGATACTGCTGTTTATCGCGACGTTGAGCTGTGCGTTAGGCAATTTATTGTTTGATGCCGACTCGCTGTTTTATGTCAGCACCTACACTATTACCTTACTCGGCAAGTACTTGTGTTACGCATTGCTCGCCTTAGCGGTAGACATTATCTGGGGTTACTGCGGCATATTAAGTTTGGGCCACGGTGCCTTTTTTGCCTTGGGCGGTTACGCCATGGGCATGTACTTGATGCGCCAAATTGGCGATCGTGGTGTTTACGGTAATCCAGAACTGCCCGATTTCATGGTGTTTCTCGATTGGCAGCAATTGCCTTGGTACTGGCAGGGTTTTGATCAATTTTGGTTTGCGATGGTGATGGTCGCCTTGGTTCCCGGTCTATTAGCTTTTGTCTTTGGCTGGTTGGCATTTCGCTCCCGTGTCACTGGAGTGTACTTATCGATCATCACTCAAGCGCTCACTTATGCACTGTTACTGGCATTTTTTCGCAACGAGATGGGCTTTGGCGGCAACAACGGCCTCACCGATTTCAAAGATATCTTGGGCTATAGCTTGCAGGCCGATAGCACTCGGGTAGCGCTGCTAATCACCACGGCAATAGCAGTGGCGCTAGTATTAGTAGTCAGTCAGCTGATACTAAAATCACGCATGGGTAAGGTGATTATCGCGATTCGTGATACGGAGGCGCGCGCCAGATTTTTAGGCTATCGCACCGACAGATACAAAGTTTGGCTGTTTGTTTATTCCGCCGTTATTGCCGGCATCGCCGGGGCTTTGTATGTGCCACAAGTGGGCATCATCAACCCGGGCGAGTTTGCACCATTAAACTCTATTGAAATAGTCGTCTGGGTGGCGATTGGTGGGCGTGGCACGTTAGTCGGCGCTATTGTTGGCGCATTATTGGTCAACTACGCCAAGACTCGCTTCACCGCAATCATGCCTGAAGTGTGGCTGTTTGCCTTAGGTGGTTTGTTTGTATTGGTCACGCTGTTTTTACCTAAGGGGCTGGCTGGGCTTGCTTCAGATCTAAAACATAAATTTATTGCTCGTAATACAAAAAACCAGCAGGTGCAGAACTAATGAATTTTACCCAGGGGCTGGAAGAGCTTAAAACCCGCGATCAAGTGTGGTCCTTTATGCAAGAGGATGTACCGGTTGATATTTCCCACCAAGTGATTCTGTATGTCGAGGGGCTGAATCTTAGTTTTGATGGCTTTAAGGCACTTAATGATCTTAATCTGTACGTTAACGATGGTGAATTACGCTGCTTGATCGGTGCTAATGGTGCCGGTAAAACCACCTTAATGGATGTGATTACCGGTAAGACAGCTTGTGATTCGGGCTCGGTGTTTTTTGGTCAAACACATAATTTACTGAATCGCGATGAAGCTGAAATTGCCCAGTTGGGCATAGGCCGTAAGTTTCAAAAACCGACCGTATTTGAAGCACTCAGTGTATTTGATAATCTCGAACTATCGTTAAAGAGCAACAAGGGCGTGATCGCAACATTGCTCGCTAGGCTTAGTACTGAACAGAGTGATCGCATTCTACAAGTGTTGGATACTATTGGGCTACAAGCACAGGGAACAATGCTGGCAGGCTCCCTCTCACACGGACAAAAACAGTGGTTAGAAATTGGCATGTTATTAGTATCTGAACCGCGTTTATTGCTGATAGACGAGCCGGTCGCTGGTATGACTGCCGAAGAGGGCGAACGGACTGCCGAGTTGTTAATTTCCCTGGCTGGAGAGCGCACTGTCATAGTCGTAGAGCACGATATGGAATTTGTACGCAGTATCGCGCGCACCGTTACCGTACTTCATCAGGGCTCGGTTTTGGCCGAGGGCAGTATGGACCAAATTCAAAACAATCAGGCGGTGATCGACGTTTACTTAGGAGAAAGCCAGTGATTACTATCAATAAAATTAACCAGCTATACAGCAGCTCACAAATTCAAAACAATCAGGCGGTGATTGATGACTTTTTAGGAGAGAAAGCCAATGATTGCTATCAATAAAATTAACCAATTATATGGTAGCTCGCAAATCCTCTGGGACCTAGATTTACAGATAGAGCAGGGGAGTTGCACTTGTATCATGGGCCGCAACGGCGTTGGTAAAACCACCTTACTAAAATGCTTGATGGGATTGTTGCCGATTAGTAGCGGCGAAATTTTATTGGAGGGTGTGCCCATGCATAATAAACTGGCAGAAGATCGCGCTCCTGCTGGTATTGGTTATGTGCCTCAAGGGCGGGATATCTTTCCGCTACTAACAGTTGAGGAAAATTTGCGTATTGCACTGCCGGTACGTCGCGATAAAGCCAAGCAAGTACCCGACAAAATATTTGAGCTGTTCCCGGTATTGCACGATATGTTGGCAAGACGCGGTGGTGATCTCTCCGGTGGACAACAGCAGCAATTGGCGATTGCTAGAGCATTAGTGATCGATCCTAAAGTACTGATATTAGATGAGCCTAACGAAGGTATTCAGCCCAACATTGTGCAGCAAATCGGCGATGTTATTCTCAAGCTTAATGCCGAGGGATTAACGGTTATTTTAGTGGAGCAAAAATTGGGCTTCGCGAGAAGAGTGGGTAAAGAGTTTAGGTTGATGGAGCGAGGGCGCATTGTCGCCAGCGACAAAATGGAAAACTTAAGTGATGAGCTGATCCGCCAGTACATGTCGGTTTAGTAGAAGGCAAAAAGAGACACAAAATTAAGGAAAAACACCGACTAAATAGCGTGCTTTAGTCGGTCTATATACTGTATTAGGGTGCGGCCTATGCTGGTAAAGCGCGCTCAAATCAAACTGATTTTAGGTTTGAAGGTGGTTGTTCATTCTCTTGGCAAAGAGTCTTGTTCCATCGGTGCCAATTGCGCATCTAGCCATTGTTGCGCTGCTACTTGTTGCTGAAAAAATTGCGCGGTGATACCTAGATACTGGTAAAAATTAGTTAAATTGTCTTTGACAAATTGTATAGGTTCTTCATCGGTAAAAATTAAAGCGATAGCTTTAAGGCCTAAGTCTTGGCGGATCTTTGCATGTTCTTTCAATTTTTCCCCACCTTCAGGAGTGGTGAGACAGTTTTTATGCATGAAGACTAGCATTCCCCAGTGTGGGTTTATGGTTTTTAATTCAGCCAATACATCCTCTTGGTAATCTTCTATTGCCTCATTATTGAAAGGGCCGTGAGCATGAACTTCGATAATATTTCCCCAACGAGATACAATAAATTTTCCATGTAAATCAAACATCATTAACCTCCAGCTTCACTATGTACTATTTTATAGCAATAACTAAGCGTAAAGAAAATAGCTGTGCGACCTAAAATAAGCTTAGCTACAAATAAGTAACGCAGTAAGATGTAAATAAAACAGAAAAAATCAAAGATTCAGTTTCAAATAGTGGTATTAAGAAATGGGCAGAGTCGCGTACGGCTGGTAGTGGTTATTTGTTCCAGGAATACATTGTCACCAGCGAGAATTACCCCAGAGCTATCAGCGATATTTATTAAGTATTTCTGTGATGCTGCCATCCTTGTGCATCGCTTTAATCATGTTATTGATAAGATCAATGATGACGGGGGAGGTACGACTAGAAAATAAAATATAATGGGGTGCCGATTCTATATTTGCATGTTTATCGATTAGCATCAGTTGTTCTTTTAACATTGAGTTTTTAATTTGCCAAGCAAGCCCCATATCGTGGTAATACACTAAATCTACTCGCCCATTGGCCAGTTTTCCTAAACTTTGTAGCATGGTATTAGTACTCTCAAGCTTAACGCCCGCGATGTTGCTCATGGTTTGTACTGAGCGGCTTCCTCTCAGAACCCCCACCGTCATATTCATTAACGAAGTTTCATCCGTATAAATAAAAGGATATTGGATGCGTTTGGCAAAGGTCCCAGACAATGGGTAAAGTGGGGTAGAAAACTGTACGCCTGCAGCAATACGACTTTTTGTTTTAGCGCCCCCTATAAACAGATCAATTTTTTGCGTCTTTTGCAGCGAGTGAAGTATTCTTTTGATTGGCACTCGCTCATTAGTTGGATTGATAATGGAGATGTTATGGGACTTGAGCCGAATATTTAATTGAGCCATTATCTCAATACAAATTCCAGCCGCTTTATCATTAGCTTGCATATACCTGGGAGCTGCATCATTTTGAAAATAGGTGTTTAAGTCTATTTTTGTGGCGAGGGTTTGCGCAGTGAAACCTAAAGTGATGATCAGTGTGAGAGTCGTGAGTAATGGTTTCATGATGGCTTTTCCAATATTCATATTACAGAGCCTAGAGGCTGAAAAATATTCAAATTTTTCTGAGGTTTAAAATAGGCTTTATAGCTATCACTATATGTACGGGTTATTAGTGTCAGCTTAATCCAACACTTTTTACAATAAAGTCTTAGGGCTTTTTGAATAGGAGGAGTTTTGGAAGCGACGGGTATTGAGAAATTTAAGAAGTTAATAAAACTACGCTTTGCATCCTGGGAAACAGCGAATAAGTCCCAAATGATCCCTGTGGATATCTAAGCGGTTAAATCCGCGGAAGAACGCGAAGTGAATGGCCAGTCCTTTATAAGCGTTCTGACAAAGGAGTTGACCGCTTAGCTAGCCACCCTACGGGGCGAACAGGATAGTTCGTGCTCTTTGTTAATGTTTTTCGTCGGGCAACCAGCCTGCCTGTAATCATTGCCTCAATCACAAACAATCCAGTTCGCCAGGGGCGCTTGGGGCTTGTTCGCTGCTTCCCTTACTGTACAATTGCGTTTAATGCACCCCAATTTTATATAAGTTAAGGCAAACCATGACCAATAATGACGTAATGCGCCGTATGCGCTACACCTTCGAGCTAAGCGATTCTAAAATGATCGATATTTTTGCACAGGCAGCTGTTGAGGTTAACCGCGAGCAAATAAGTCAGTGGTTAAAAAAAGACGACGACAGTGATTTTGTGCGCTGTAAAGATATCGATCTAGCTGCTTTTTTAAACGGTTTTATCTGTCTCAAGCGCGGTAAAAAAGAAGGGGTAGAGATTGAAAATGAAATGCGCCTTAACAATAATGCGATCTTGAAAAAAATTAAAATTGCCTTAAGCCTACAGGGTGATGACGTAGAAAACTTACTTAAATTAGCGGGTTTTCCATTGAGCAAACATGAAATCACGGCTTTTTTCCGCAAGGCGGGTCATAAGAATTACCGCGATTGTAAAGACCAAGTATTACGTTATTTCCTGCAGGGCGTACAAATGCAAACACGCCCTAAAGAGCCGGTATTTAACTGGGATGATGTAGAACCAGCGGCGAAATCTTAAGTTTGATAACCTGCTAGACTAACGCTAAAAAGGGATAGTGGGAATACTCTACTATCCTTTTTTTTAGGAAAATCCTACCGCCAAGCCAAATATCGCTATCATGGCCGTAAATACTTTCACTATAAATGGCATATGATTAGAAATGTCAGCGTGTATACAAGCTAACTGCTTTTCTCGTCCCCCATAATCCGTTCTAAATCCAACTCGATAATATGTGTCATTGCGCTTTGCGCTCGCGTCGTATCTCGCTCTTCAATGGCGGCCACTACTGCCAAGTGCGCTTTGGCATTTCTGAGGACTTTATCGTCGTTATCTTTGAGCGAGCCTATGGTTAAGATGCCGGTGATGGCAGCTTCCAGCATTGAGCCTACTGAGTGCATGATGGGGTTCTTGGAGGTTTTGAGTACATATAAATGGAATTTCACATCTATCGCCACCCGCTGCTCGCGGGTGACTTGATCTTCAACCATCTGTGCGCAGAGTTGATATAACTGGGTGATATCTTCTGCACTGGCGTTTTTGGCGGCAAGTTGGGTTGCATAGGGCTCAAACGAGAGACGTACTTCGCTTAAGCTTCGTAGAAACGGCTCATCGACACCTGCTTCAAAATGCCAGGCGAGCACGTCGTAATCAAGTAAATTCCAGTTCTCGAACTCACAGACTTTAGTGCCCACCTTGGAGCGCGCCACAATCAACCCTTTAGCGCCTAAGGTTTTCATCGCCTCGCGTATCACCGTGCGCGATACGCTGTATTTATCCATTAATTCCACATCGCCGGGTAACACCGCGGCAATAGGATAGTCGCCATTAATGATAGAGAGGCCTATCTCGTGCACCACGTAAGCGTGGCTGTTACGCATGATTCTGCTCGAGATAATTGCTTCCATTGAACCCATAGAGTGATGTGCCTTAATAATTTATTTTTTGGGGGCAGACGCTGCCAGTAAGAAGCCTTTTTGCATGATAATAAATACAAAAAGTAAGATGCCAATAACAATTTTTGTCCACCAACTAGAGAGTGTCCCATCAAATATAATATAGGTTTGAATGAGTCCCATAATTAATACACCGATTAACGTGCCGGCAATAAAGCCACTGCCGCCGGTTAATAGCGCGCCACCAATGACGACTGCAGCGATAGCATCTAATTCTACACCAACCGCTGCGAGTGAGTAACCCGCTGAAGTGTAGAGAGAAAAGGTGATGCCGGCTAATCCCGCTAAAAATCCCGAGATAGCATAAATGCCAATCGTGGTGCTTGCCAGTGGTACGCCCATCAGTTTAGAGGTTTGAATACCGCCACCTAGGGCAAACACATTAGCACCGAACTTGGTGCGATGCGCCAGCAGTATACCAACTATAAAGACGATAAGCATCAGCGCACCAATGGTGGTAATGCGTCCGCCCCCGGGCAGGCGATAAAAGCTTTCTTGGATGAAAGTATAGAACTCGTGTTTGACCGGAATAGATTCGGTACTGATCACCAGCGCCATACCGCGGGCTAAAAACATCCCCGCTAAAGTGACCACAAAAGGTGGCATTTGCAGGTAGTGGATAATGCCTCCCATCATCGCGCCAAAAGAGGCGCTAATAGTCAGTGCCAAGCCAAAAACTAGCAGCGGGTGCAGGCTGGTATTAGCCAGCATTGCAGCGATAAACACTCCGGTAAAAGCAATCACTGAGCCTATTGATAAATCTATTCCGCCAGAGATGATGACAAAGGTCATGCCCACGGCGGCAATGCCTAAAAAGGCGTTATCTGTGAATAAGTTACCTACTACCCGAGTTGATAATATGTTGGGGTATTGCAGGTAACACAAAGCGTAGGCGATCACAAAAATAAGCGCAGTGGCGATAAGGGGTAAATACCTAGATTGCATCATGATGTGGTTCTCGAAGAAGGGGCGGGGGCAGGTTCCGGCGGTTTTTTTGTATCCCGATAGGTCTGATAATGGGCCTTAAGTGCCGGGGACTGAATGATCAACACAATCACGATAATGGCGGCTTTAATAATTAAATTAAATTCAGGGGGAAAACCTGAAAGTAAGATGCCGGTGTTAATGGACTGAATAATCATCGCGCCGATTAAAGAGCCAATGAGAGTGAATCGGCCCCCAAGCAGGGAAGTGCCGCCAATAACCACTGCTAGAATGGCATCTAGTTCCAACCATAAACCACTGTTGTTAGCATCGGCTCCTCGAATGTCAGCAGCGGCGATAGTGCCAGCCATTGCCGCGCACAAGCCAGAAACGACATACACCATAATTAATAACACACGAGCATTTATTCCAGAAAAACTACTGGCACGTTGATTGATACCAATCGCCTCTATCAACATGCCTAAGGCAGTTTTACGTACAATAAAGGTCACGCTGATTCCGGCAAATATCCAGATAAGGATAGGAGTGGGAATAGAAAATACCGAGCCGCTGCCGATAAATATCAAGCCTGGGTCGGTGAAGGTTAAAATGGCACCTTTAGTAATTAACTGGGCGATACCGCGCCCAGCCACCATTAAAATTAGCGTGCTAATAATGGGCTGTATATTGAGAAATGCCACCAGTACGCCGTTCCAAGCGCCGCAAATGACACCAGCGAGTAGCGCTAAGCTCAGCGCTAAATAGACACTGCCGCCACTGTCCACGGTGGATGCAGCCACAGCTCCACAAATCGCCATCATTGCGCCCACTGATAAGTCGATGCCTTTAGTGGCTATCACTAAGGTCATACCTATGGCGAGCAGGGCCACAGGTGCACCGCGGTTTAATACATCGATTAAGCTGCCGTAGAATTTACCGTTGGCAATTTTAATATTGAAGAAGTCCGGGAAGACTAGATAATTGAGCAGTATAATCACCGCCAGTGTAATTAACTGCGGTGCCAGACGCTTTAAACTATTCATTAAATGGCTCCTTTAAGCACATACTCGGGCTCGACACTATTGGCGGCGATAGCATTGATAATATTGTCCGTTGAAATATCCGCACCGATTATTTCAGCAACATGCTGGTGCTCGCGTACCACGATGACTCGATGCGAATAGGCGACTAACTCATCCAACTCAGAGGAGATAACCAGCAGCGACATGCCCTTGTCACACAGGGATTCTATTAAGCGGATGATTTCAGCGTGAGCGCCTACATCGATACCGCGAGTGGGTTCATCTAAGATCAAAAATTGTGGGTTAGTCGCAAGCCAGCGGGCTAAAATTACTTTTTGCTGGTTGCCGCCCGAGAGTAATCGAATCGGTTTTTCAGGATCCGTAGGGCGTATATCTAACGCTTTGATATAGTGCTCGCAGAGCTTTTTTTGCTCCGATAAGGGCAGTGGTTTAGCCCAGCCGCGCTGCGCCTGCAAGGCTAATATGATGTTTTCACGCACGCTTAAGTCACCGATAATACCGTCATTTTTACGATCCTCTGGGCAAAAACCAAAGCGATTGGCGATAGCGGCCCTAGGTGTTGAAAGGTCGATGACTTTATCTTGTAGCTTGGCCACACCACTATCGTGTGCCGTAACACCAAACAGTGTTTCGGCAGTTTCAGTGCGTCCAGAGCCCAATAACCCCGCAATGCCAACGACTTCTCCCTTCGCTATATTGAGGTTAAAAGGATTAATCTTTTGGCGTTTGCCAAAATCTGTGAAGCTCAATAATGGCTCGCCTTGGCTGTGGTTATAATGTTTGGTTTTATTTTCCTCGCCCAACTCGTAACCTAGCATCATGGTGACTAAGTCGATGCTGTCTATCTCATCGGTGGCCACTGATTCAATTAATTGACCGTTGCGCAATACGGTGATTTGATCACTAATATCAAATACTTGGTCTAAAAAATGGGAAATAAATACAATCCCGAGACCACGATCTTTGAGCTTTCTTAAAATACCAAACAACATTTTTACTTCGGCGCTATCTAAGCTGGCAGTGGGTTCATCTAAAATCAGCACCTTGCCAGATAGATCTACCGCACGGGCAATAGCAATAATTTGTTGCACTCCAATACTGTAGGAAGAGAGTAGCAGCGAAGTGTCTATCTCTAAACCGTATTGGCTTAACAGCGCTTTGCTGTAGCGATTCATCTCTTTGACGTTAATCATGCCCCAGCGCATTGGCTGGCGGCCAATCATCATGTTCTCGGCGACACTTAAATTACCCAACAAATTCACTTCTTGATAGACAGTGCCGATACCGAGTTTTTGCGCATCTAAGGTATCTTTTGGGTTTATATTTTTACCGAGTAATAAAATGTCACCACCATCTCTTCGATAGGCACCGGTCAAACATTTGATCAAGGTAGATTTACCGGCACCGTTCTCGCCGAGTAATGCATGAATTTGTCCCGCTTGTAGAGTGAAGTTGACTTGACTAAGTGCCTTTACCCCGGGGAAGTTTTTGTCGATATTTGTCGCAACTAAAAGTGAAGAATTAAGCACATTGACCTCAAATTTATTGTTATTAATGGTCTGAATTTTTTATATTAAAAATAGGAATGTTAGCGAGGTAGCAAGACATAGTGGAAGCCCTACATAACCTAGCCGCTAAGCTAATTACCCAACGCGAAAAACTAGCCTTCTTGGAAAGGGAGAGCAGTCCAAGAAAGCTAGCAAACTCGCTTTTTCTAGTTTAGGCGATTAATAACCTAGGCCTTTTTTCTGGTTGTAAATCGCTTTAGCGTCATCTGCCTGGGTGTAGAGGCGCGAGGGCGATTGGATCCATTTAGGTGGCAAAGTGCCATCTTTTAGGAAAGCTTCAAGTGCATCAAAAGCTGGGCCTGCCATGTTAGGCGTTAGCTCAACAGTGGCGTTAGCTTCACCGGCTTCAAGAGCGGTAAAAATGTCCGGAACAGCATCGATAGAGATCACCAAAATATCAGTACCGGGTTTAAGCCCAGCCTCTTTGATAGATTGGATAGCACCGACGGCCATGTCGTCATTGTGTGCGTAGAGTGCACAGATATCCTTGCCGCCATTTTCGGCCTTTAAGAAACTCTCCATCACTTCCTTGCCCTTAGTACGGGTAAAGTCGGCAGTTTGGCTGCGAATGATTTTGATGTTCGCCCCTTTGGCTATACTCTGCTCAAAACCTTTTTTACGCTCTATAGCTGGTGCTGAGCCTGTAGTACCTTGCAGTTCAACGACTTTACATTCTTTATTGCCCACGGCATTTACCAGCCAATCACCGGCAATATTACCTTCGTGGATAAAGTCAGCAGTCACTGCCGTCAAATATAAACTGTCGGGAGCATCAATGGTTCTATCGAGCAAGATGAGTGGGATTTTCGCTTCTTGTACTTCTTTAAGTACGCTGTCCCAGCCAGTTGCTACAACAGGTGCCACCAAGATAGCGTCCACACCTTGAGCGATAAATGAGCGCAGAGCTTTAATTTGGTTTTCCTGTTTTTGCTGAGCGTCCGCAAATTTTAATGTGATGCCGCGCTCTTTCGCCTCTTTTAAAGTCACTGCCGTTTCAGCTGCGCGCCAACCAGACTCAGAACCAATCTGAGAAAATCCGACGGTAAGTGCGAATGCTGATGTGGCCATAAGGCTGGTACTGGCCAGTATTGCACTGCCAATTAACAATTTTTTGAATTGCATGTAAACCTCCAATATTGGTTATTCTTTTTGTTAGGAAAATCGAATATATCATATAATACTATTAATACAATATTTGATTTGTATAAATATTAGACTATTGTTTTTAAGGCCAATACTGGTGGTTATACACTTATAAGTATAACTTGCTGTTTTATAAGGATGTTATTATTGTTTTTTTGTTAGTGTATTTTATCAAAATTTTTTTGTTAGAAATTGATTTTATTAAAAAACATAAATGCAGGTATAAGTATTAGTAATACCTATATTCAACGAGTGCTGACATTGCTTGAATTTTCTTATACCTATGGCTTTTTGGGAGGGGGAGATCAATGGAGGATAAAAGATTAGTAGAATATATTTTTTGAGGGTGGTGTTCTAAATTGAGTCTGAACTATGGGTGTTTAGGTCGATAGAGGTATGCAAAGTCAGTCAAACTGGATCACAATTCATAGTGAGTGACAGTCAATTTGATTGATTTGGTACAGGTAAATATTAAGCTACAACCCCTCTGATTTTAATAGCAACTTTATGATAAGAACGAAGCAAATCAATAACATTAACGGCTTAATAATTTTGATGCCTTTACGATGAACGACTTCTGAGCCATACCTGGCGCCTATCCAAGCACCCACCGCCATCACTGCCCCAGCATACCAAACCACGTGATTGAAATAAGCAAAGGTAATCAATGCCGCAATATTAGAGACCAGCAAAAATAATCGGGTATGGGCGGTTGCAGAAACAGCTCCTAATCCCAGTAAAGACATGAAACATATAATAAAAAACGATCCTGAGGCGGGTCCGAAAAAACCGTCATAAAAGGCTATTACGGGAACAATTAACAGCCAAAAAAGCTTGTTGTTCATTCTCTGAGTATTGTTGGTATTACTTAAGTTTTTAGCAAAAATGAAATAACAAGCAATAAGGCCAATCAACCATGGCAAAGCTTTATGAAGTATCTGTGCATCTATCTGCTGTATAGCGTAAGCGCCTAAAAGAGATGAGATAAAAC
Source organism: Oceanospirillaceae bacterium (assembly GCA_013215375.1). GTDB lineage: Bacteria > Pseudomonadota > Gammaproteobacteria > Pseudomonadales > Balneatricaceae > Rs1. The sequence continues at coordinate 112,627 of JABSRB010000015.1, forward strand.
AAATTAATAAAGGGAATATTAATTTTTTAAATTCATACTCCCCCCTTGTATAGAAATACCTTACGGATGACAGTTTGCCAAAAACTGATTGAAACTTGCTGGTGCCTAAAGCATGCACTGGCGAAAAGCCTAACAGCATTAATACTGGAATTAATATCAGGCCGCCTCCACCTGCTATTGAATCAATAAACCCCGCAAGAATGGCAATAAAAAAAAGGAAGGTGATTATTTCGTATGAAAGATCCAAACAAATCTCCGTTGTAAGAATAAGTGGTTAATGCCAATAGCGAGCGAGGTACGAGCGTCACTTTGATTGCGTTAGTGTACGTCCTGCATGGGCATAAACTAATGAGGTGAAAGTCCTCTGTAGGAAATTACTGTTTATTTAACGTGCTGTTATTAAACGTTAACGACTAGCGAATGGCAAGGACTTAACGCTGAGGGCTGGCCTGGAGGAAGCCTAGGCAGCTGATCAACAAAAACCTCTGAGGCGTAGGCAGAAGGCGAGTTGGCAATGCCGGCCCTTTTAAACGCTTATGGCCCAGACGACGAAGCCATGTAATTTAACGGCCACCGTAAATGGTGGGGTTACCATGGATGCAAGATAGCAGGACGCGGAAGCTTTGCGCAGTGAAAGTTCGCTTTTTAGTTTAGACAAATGAGGAAATCTGCTTAACGAGTGATCGTTTACTTTAAAAACTAGGCTAGCAGTGGCGCAAGCTGCGAACCCAGGTAAGAAGTTAGGCGTTAAAGTACCAACAGCAGTTGCCTGTGGCATCACTAGCAAAGGCCCATGGCGTAGCGCTAACACTCCAGCTTACTTTGAGGAAAAGAGTATCAGGCATTGTCGAATGCTTATTTGAAGCGTCAGGGTCTATGCGAGTTGCGTGATGGATAGATTAAGCTTCACTATCCTAAGTGAAATGTCCTCGACTTTGGCCTCCTGCGTCTCTCTACCTTCAGGGTCCATGCTTTCGTCTGCGGACCCGCATGCAGGGTGTTGTGGGGGCTGAGGGAGACCCTCGGCTACCCGATTAAATTAAATCGTGCCCCATATTATGGCACTGATTGAAAGCACAAAAAAACCAACAAGTATGTAACTAAACCAAACGATCAAGTTTCTCTTTATTATTTCTTTAGCACTGAGCCCATGCGCGAAATACTTCAGAGAAATAAACCCAGCACATAAAAAAGGCATCACCAACCCAAATATAATCGTATATTCCATACTAGGAATGCCCATAACAAAAGTAGCAACTACAACAAAGACCTGATAAGCAATGACAGATCCCCAAAGCAGTATGAACTGCTTAAATTTTCCCTTAAGAAAATATAGCGCTAATCCTGCGAGTGCGAATAAAAATAATACAATGTTAAGAATCGGCCAAACGAGTGAATAAGCAATTTCTCCAATAAAATTAAACAAATTTATAAAGTGGTTCATAGAGAGAACGCTCATCTCGACATATAATTTAACGCCAACCATAACTGCGTAGTAAGCTTGGCGGCTTTTGTGCTTCTTTATGCACGAAAGGTGACATGTTTACGGAGTCTGATTGCTGGTTTTGGTTATATTTTGTTTACGCAATCGCAAAGTTAACTACATGTACTCGAGTTAGATTAACATTTTGCTTTGCATGCCACAGATCATAATTATGTTGCATTGAAAGCCAGCTCTCAGGAGTACGCCCTAGTGCTTTTGATAAACGAAGTGCCATTTCCGGAGAAACTCCACTTTGTCCTTTCAATATACGATTTAACGTTGATGATGCTACATCAAGTTGTTTTGCCAAAAATCGACAACTTAGGCCAGATGGTTCTAGGTAAAGATCATAAATGAACTCACCTGGATGTGGTGGATTATGCATATTCATTAGTGATAGTCCTCGTAGTTTAAGATAAACGCATTACCGTTAATAAATTCAAACGTTATGCGCCAGTTTCCATTTACGGTGACAGACCAAATTCCGTCTCTATTGTCTTTGAGAGGATGAAGCTTAAAGCTGGGTAAATTGACATCCTCTATCGCTTGCGCAGTATCGATGGCGGTGAGCTGCATTCTCAGTTTTCTTTCATGTTTAGACTGTATGCCTGAGGTGCTTCCTGTCTCAAAGTATTTCTTCAGGCTTTTGTGCTTGAATGATTTGATCATAAAATCAGTGTAGCGCAATGCGCATCACGATTCAATATTGAAGATAACGCTTATAGCATGCGATGGCTGGAGCTGCGAAGCGGCGTAGGCCATTCGCTATGCCTATCTTTGGTACGCTCGACATGGGCATTAACTAATGGGGTGAAAGTCCTCTGTAGGAAAATCACCGTTTATTTAACGTACTGTTATTGAACCTAAATTCGGCAGTTGAATCACAAAAGTAAACGCAAGCTCTTGATGCACCTAGAAAACCAGAAAATATTTTCATCACCAATAAGGTGACCACAAAATT